>NZ_JBSVRG010000012.1:35626-82393 GCF_054052045.1 Luteimonas sp. A277 | reverse complement strand
CGCCGCGACTTGATGGGCCCCGCCGTGGGCGGCAGGCTCTTTTCGGCGAATGTCCCCCGGCCTCCGCCTGCGGCGGAGGCCTCCTCCTTGATTTCTCCGAAAAGACCTGCCACCCACGGCGGGGCTCGGCTTCGGAGGGCAAAGGCGGGGGGCAAAAGGCGCGGCGAAGGCCACAAAAAAGCCCGCCTTGCGGCGGGCTTTTCTGGTCAGGCTGGCGGTGCGTCAGGCGCACCGGCCTTGATCACTTGATCTTGCCTTCCTTGTACATCACGTGCTTGCGGACAACCGGATCGTACTTCTTCATTTCCAGCTTGCCCGGGGTGTTCTTCTTGCTCTTGTCGGTGGTGTAGAAATGACCGGTACCGGCCGACGAATTCATGCGGATCTTGTCGCGCTTGGAAGCCATGTTTCGATCCTCCTCAGATCTTTTCGCCGCGCCTGCGCAGGTCGGCCAGGACGGTGTCGATGCCGTTCTTGTCGATCGTACGCAGACCCTTGGTGGAAACGCGCAGCTTCACCCAGCGGTTCTCGGAAGCAACCCAGAAGCGGCGCTCATGGAGGTTGGGCAGGAAAGTGCGGCGGGTTTTGTTCATTGCGTGCGAGACGTTGTTGCCGGTCGTCGTACGCTTGCCGGTGACTTGGCAGACTCGTGACATGAAGCACCTCGGTGGGTCGCGGAATATTCCGCATGGGGGCTCCCCTTGGCCAGGGAAGCGTCGGCCCCGCCGGCTGTGCGGATATCCACTCAGCGGCGCGCGATTCGGGAACGTTGCCGCGGTTGCGGCGGGCTGTGCGGGCTGACCCCCGAAATCGCGCTTCCGGAGGACTACCGTGCCGATCTGGTGGATCAGCGGGACACAGTGAGCCGAGCATTATCACCCGGCAGGCTCCCACAGGCAAGCTTTTGCCCCTGTAGGAGCGCGCCATGCGCGCGTGGCGCGCTCCTACAGGAGCTGTCAGGGAGCTTGGGCAGCAGCTTTGCTTTCGGCGATGAAGCTGCGGATCTGCTCTTCCAGGACCGGCAGCGGTACGGAGCCCAGGCTCAGCACGGCGTGGTGGAAGGCGGGCAGGTTGAAGTCCGCGCCGAGTTCCGCCTCGGCCTCGTGGCGCAGCTCCCAGATCTTCAGCTCGCCCAGCTTGTAGCTCAGCGCCTGCGCGGGCCAAGAGATATAGCGGTCCACCTCGGTGGTCACTTCGTGCTCGGACAGCGCGGTGTTGTCGCGCAAGAACGCCAGTGCCTGGTCACGGCTCCAGCCCAGGTGATGCACGCCGGTGTCGATCACCAGCCGCGCTGCGCGCCACATCTCATAGGTCAGGCGGCCAAAGTCCTGGTAGGGCGTCTCGTAGATGCCCATTTCCTTGCCCAGCTTCTCCACGTACAGGCCCCAGCCCTCGCCGTAGGCGGAGATGTAGCTGTTGCGGCGGAACTCGGGCTGTTCGTCCTGCTCCTGCGCCAGGGCTCCCTGAAACGCGTGGCCCGGCTCCGCCTCGTGCACGGTCAGCGCCGGCAGGTTGTACAGCGGGCGCGAGGGCAGGTCGTAGGTGTTGAGCCAGTAGGTGCCGCGGCCACCGCGGCCGGCGGTCCAGAACGGGGCGATGTCGTCAGGCACCGGGATGATGGTGAAGCGCCCGCGGGGCAGCGGATCGAAGAAACGGCCGATCACCCCGTCCACGCGCTTGGCAATCCAGGCGGCGTGGTTCAGCAGCTCCTGCGCGCTGGTGGCGTAGAACTGCGGGTCAGTGCGCAGGAAATGCAGGAAGGCGTCGAAGTCACCCTCGAAGCCGGTCCCGGCAATCACTTTATCCATTTCAGCGCGGATCCGGGCGACTTCCGCCAAACCGATGTCGTGGATCTCCTGCGGCGAGAGGTCCAAGGTGGTGTATTCACGGATCTGGGCGCGGTAGAACTCCTCGCCGCCCGGCATGGCCTCGGCTGCCAGGGTGGTGCGCGCCTGGGGTACGTATTCCTCGCGGAAAAAGGTCAGCAGGGTGCGGAAGCCGGGGATCACCGCGTCGGCAATTGCGGCACGGCCTTCGGCACGCAACGCTTCCTGCTCGGCGGCGGGGATCGACGCGGGCATGTTGCGGTACGGTTCCCAGAGCGCCGCCTGTTCCGCATCCTCAAGGTCGGCCACGGCCGCGATCGACACGTCGCGGCCATCCAGCACCGCCCGCGGCACGCTGAAACCGCGCGCCAAGCCGGAACGCATGTTGGCAATCTGCTGATCGAAATAGCGCGGCACGTCGCGCAGGCGCGCGGCGTAGACCTGATAGTCGCGGGCGCTGTCGAACCGGCCGCGGGTCATGAAGCCCAGGCTGGACCAGAACGAGCTGTCCGAGTTGAACGGCATTTCATAGGCGCCCAGGCGGATGTTGGCCGCCATCGCCTCCAGCTGCGGCCGGTATACGGCCAGGTTCACCCGGTTCTGTTCCGACAGGGCGGTGGCATCAATGGTTTTCAGCTCGGCCAGCACGCTCTCCCACATCTGCAGGCGGCGGGCCTGGGCCTCGGCGCTGACGTCGGAAAGGGTGCTGCTGGACGGATCGGCGTCGACATCATTGCCGCGGCCGAACTCGGCCTGGCGCCAGTCCCATTCTTTCTCGTAGATGGCCTGGAAGGCGGCATCGGCGGCGGAGGGTTGCGCCCATGCTGCGGGTGCAACCAGGCACAGGGCAAACAGGCAGGCGGTGAAGAATCGGGTCACGTTGCGGTCCGTTGGATGTTGCGGATCGCACATCATCGCATCCATGGCGCGGCAGAGCCCCGGCCCGGAAGTCCCGGCAATCCGCACGTTCCGTGGCAAAGGAGTTTTCAGCGCAGTAGTGGTGGCCGCGAGACAGTCGGGAGGGCCACGAGATGTGGGCGTCAATGCATTGTCATATTGGACGAGGATGATTGCCGGGTCGCTTTCCAGCGCGGGAGCTGGAAGCGGTCGGGGAGAGCAGGTGCGGGAGGGGGCGAACGCCGCCACCGCTGGAATGCCGGCATCAGGGATAGGCCGCCTTTTCCCGAGTGTGGTGCAGGCGCATGAGGCGCGCAGCTCTGTCGCACAGATCCCACCCCATGAATCAACCAGAGCCAGAACCCATGTCTGTATTGAAGAAAACTGTGCTGTCCGGCGCAGTGCTGCTTGCCCTGTGTGTTCAAGTCCAGGCGTTTGCCAACGAAGTTCATCCGAGCCAGGCCCTGCAGGAGGGCAGCCAGGCCGCGGCTACGGGCACCGTACATGGCCGCGTATACGATCCGGCGACGGGCGAGTACCTGCGCAATGCACGGGTGATGGTCGGCGGTCGCCAGGTCGCCACTTCCGGCGACCGCGGCGAGTTCCGCATCAGTGGGGTGTCGACGGGCAAGCGGGTGATGACGGTGGAGTTCACCGGTTTCAGCCCGGTGCAGCAGGAAGTGGATGTCCGTGCAGGCGAAACCAGCGAAGTCCTGTTCGAAATGTTCACCACGATCAGCGGCGGAGCGGATGCCGTATCGCTGGACGCAGTGCGAGTGGTTGGCGTGCGCGAGGGCGACGCCCGCGCGATCATGGAGCAGCGCGCCTCCATGAACATCACCAACACCCTGTCGGCCGACAGCTTCGGCGAGATCGGTGACGGCAACCCGGGTGAGTTCCTGAAGTACATGCCCGGCGTGGACTTCGACGTGGTGGCGGACGACGCCCCGCGCAACATTTCCCTGCGCGGGCTGCCTGCCAAGTACACCGGTGTGACCGTCAACGGCGTGAGCCTGGCAAGCGTCGATGCCAACCCCAGTTCGGGATCGCGGACCTTCAGCTTCGAGCAGATAGCACTTTCGGGCGTGGAGTCCATCTCCATCTACAAGACCACCAGCGCCGATATGGATGCGAATGCGCCGGCCGGCACCATCGATATCCGGACCCGGCGGGCGTTCGACCGCACGGGCCGCAACATTACCGTCAAGCTCGGCGCCACCACCCACTCCAACATGTGGGACAGCTTCGAATCGGGGCCGATGGAAGGCGGCTATGACCGGAAGTTCCTGCCGGTGGGTGAAATCAACTGGTCGGACGTGTTCCTCGATGGCCGCCTGGGCGTCGCCGCCGGAGTTGGCAATACCACCAACTACGTCGAGCACGAGCAGGTCACTGCCGGGCGCAACTACGTGCCGACCGCACTCAGCCCGGAGAATTATGCGGTGACCTCGATCTCGGCCAACAACTACGGGCGCGAATACAACCGCCGGGTTGCCCAGATGGCACTGGATTTCAAGGCCTCCGATGACCTGATCCTGTCACTGATGGCGTCGGCCAGCCGCGGCGACATCGAGCCCAGCGTCATCAATCCGGCGTTCACCACATATGCCCGGTCACGCGGCGTGATCGGCGACCCCTCGCTCGACTTCACCACCCAGGCCGGCGCCGACCAGAACACGCTCAACGTCAACCACACCTTCAACTACAAGGTCGGCTATACCCGCAATTTCATCCCCAGCTTCGAGTGGAATACCGAGCGCTTCAAGCTTGACGGCAACCTGTTCTCCTCCAGCTCCAACAGCCGCTACAACGCCAACAAGAAGGGCCAGGTCTATGACCTGCTCAACCCGGTGACGTCGACCGGGAATTTCTCCGCATCGCGCGAGAACTGGATGACCCAGGACTGGGACATCCGCCAGGTCGATGGTCCGGACTGGTCTGATCCGGACAGCTTCAACCTTGGCGCATACGGTGGTTCAAACCGCCCGGTCGTGCGTGCCGACCATGGCAGCAGCGGTGAACTGGAGTATCGCGGCGGCGCCCTGAATTTCTCGTTCTACCAGGACATCGGCGATGTAGCGCTGACATGGAAAACCGGCGCCAAAGTGGTCCGTGCAGCCTATGAATACGGGAACAGTTCCGAGGCGAAGCACTGGACCTACGACGGTCCGCTGGACAATGCGGGGTTCTTGCGCGCGATACAGAGCGCAAACCAGTTCTCCGCGGGCGATACGGGGATGCACGTCAACCCTCTGGGCGGTGACCACCTGTACGTGCACAGCCTGACCAAGATCTACCAGATGATGCAGGCCAACCCGGAGCAATGGGCGCACACCATCACGCCGACCAACTGGTACAACGCGCACGTGGCCAATGACCGGAAGATGGACGAGAACATCGATTCGCTCTACTTCATGGGCACGGCCGAGTTCACCGACCGCCTCCAGGCCCAGGCCGGCCTGCGCTGGGAGCGGACAAGCAGCACCAGCTACGATGTTGACCCGCTCAGCGTGGACGAGGTTGTTGCCGCCGGCTTCGACGTATCTCCGTCCACCGGGCGCGCCACCACCATCGAAGGGCTGGAATACCAGTACCTCACCAACCCCAGGGTCGAGCGCAAGGGCAGCTACAGCGAGTTCTTTCCCAGCGCATCGGTCAAGTACGGCTTCACCGACAGCCTCGACCTGATCGCCGGGTATGCCAAAACCATCTACCGCCCCGAGGTAAGCGACCTTGCCGGGGTGTGGTCAATCAACTACGAGGCGGAGGACGGTCCTGTCCTCAACGCCCCCAGCCCGTCCCTGCGGCCCGAATACTCGGACAACTTCTCGGTCCGTCTGGTGAAGTATTTCGAGCCGGTCGGACTGGTCTCGGTGAACTGGTACCGCAACCAGGTTACCGACCTGATCAGCAGCGTGTCGATGACCCCGGAAGAGTTCGGTTACGACGGCACTGATCCCGTCGTCCTGGTCAATACCAAGACGAACATGGAAGACGAGATCAACATCAGCGGCTGGGAGTTCGAGTTCAACCACGCCATGGACTACCTGCCCGGCGCTCTGAAGGGTCTGACGCTGCGTGGCTCATACACCCGCAGCAGCCCAGACGTGGTGTTGCCGCGCGTGGCCACGCAGGTCGCCAACCTGGGCATGGGCTGGCAGTACGGGCGCACGCGGCTGAACCTCAACACCGTCTGGAGCGACGAGAAGGACCGCGGTCTGACCAACAACATCGTCAACGCGTTCGGAGAAACCATCAACCAGAAGCAGCCGTTCGACGACTACCTGGAGGTCAACCTGTCGGGCAGCTACACCATCATTCCCAAGACCCGCGACAACTTCATGGGTCTGGATTTCTACTTCAGCGCCAACAACCTGTTCGACCAGAACCGGCATACCGTCTATTCCAATGGTGAAACCGGTCTCTCCGAGAAGGGCCACCACAGCCAGATCTACATCCACAGCGGGCGACGGGTGGCGTTCGGCTTCCGCGGCCGTTTCTGAGGCCCGCCAGGGCCTCAATCGGTCATTGGAAAGGGCCGGCATCGCGCCGGCTCGTACAACCTTCTCGAGGAGTTGAAACATGGGTACCCGCTTCACGATCGACCGGCGCAAGTTCCTGGTGGGCGCCGGCAGCCTGGCCATCCTTGCTGGCCTGCAGCCCGCACGCCTGTGGGCCGCGCCGGCCTTCCAGTCCTATCCGTTCGCGCTCGGGGTGGCGTCAGGCGATCCGCATCCAGATGGGTTCCTGATCTGGACGCGGCTGGCGCCCGAGCCATTGGCCGAGAACGCCGGCATGCCGATGTTGGCCGTGCCGGTGCGCTGGGAGGTGTCGGAGGACGAGCAGTTCAACCGGGTGGTCCGCAGCGGGGAAGCACTGGCCCGTCCGGAGCTCGGCCATAGCGTGCATATCGAGGTGGAAGGCCTGCGCCCGCATCGCCCGTACTGGTACCGCTTCCATGTGGCGGGGCAGGCAACCAGTCCGGTCGGCAGGGTGCGCACGGCGCCGGAGGCAGGCACCGCGGTCGAGCGCCTGCGCATAGGCGTGGCCGGCTGCCAGCATTGGGAAGCTGGTCTTTACACCGCCTATCGCCACCTCAGCGAGGAACCGGAGCTGGATGCGGTCTTCCATTACGGTGACTACATCTATGAGGGCAAGGGCAGAGCTGGCAGCACGATCGTCGATGCAGCCGGCAATCCCATCGTGCGCCAGCACGCTGGGGACGAGATCCACACCCTGCATGACTACCGGCGCCGCTACGCCCAGTACAAGACCGATCCCGATCTGCAAGCCGCCCACGCGGCGACGGCGTTCCTGTCGAGCTGGGACGACCATGAGATCGATAACAACTGGGCTGGCGGTGACGATCAGGATGGCACCCCGCCGGAGATTTTCGCCCTGCGCCGACACGCCGCGATGCAGGCCTGGTACGAAAACATGCCGGTGCGCCGCGCGCAGTTCCCGGGGCTGGGCAGCCTGACCATGCATCGCCGCCTTGATTACGGGCAGCTGCTGCGCGTGCATGTGATGGACACACGCCAGTACCGCACCAAGCAGCGCTGCGATGCGACGATGGAGCGGTTGCAGCGTCCGTGCCGTTCGCCGGGTGAGGCCCGTGATGAGCAGATCATCGGCCAGGCCCAGGAACGCTGGCTGGCGCAGGGCCTGGACGGCGCCTTTCGCTGGAACCTGCTGGCCCAGCAGGTGATGATGATGCCCTATCGGTATCCGGACAGCCGCCCTGCCGGGCCGTTGAACACCGATTCCTGGAGTGGATATCCGCATGCGCGGCAGCGGGTGATCGACCTGCTCGCCCAGCACGGCCAGGGCAGTGTCATCGTCGCCACGGGCGACGTGCACAAGCATCACGTCGGCGTCGTGCCTTCGTCTCCGGACGACCTGCTCAGCACGCCGGTCGCGACCGAGTTCGTCACCACCTCGATCTCCTCGGGAGGCGATGGCAGTGACATTCCCGACACCTGGGGAAATGTGCTGGCGGAAAATCCGCACAACGTGCTGCTCAACGACCGCCGTGGTTACCAGGTATTCGACATCGGCCCGGAGCAGTGGCGTACCGACGTGGTTGCCATAGATCGCGTGTCCGCCCCAGGCGGAAGCAAGCGGGTCATTGCCCGCCTGGTGACCGAGCGCGGCCGGCCCGGCGCGGAGCCCGCATGATGGCCCCCCATCAAGCGCCGCGGTGCCGGTGGGAGTGGCTGTGGCCCGTCCTGCTGGCTTTGATGGTGCCCGCTGCCGCCGTCGCTGCCGGCCTGGAGGAGACCGCGGGCAGCAACGTCGTGGGCCAGCCGTTGCCCGCGTGGTCGCCTGGCGAGCTGGACATCCACCACATCAACACCGGGCGTGGCGACGCGCTGCTGTTCGTGTTCCCGGATGGCACCAGCCTGATGAAGGATGCCAGCGGGAAGACCGTCGAGAAAGCGCCCTTCTCGCTGCCGACGAAACCGGACACCTCGCGCCCACCCGGGGAGTGGGTGGCCCGCTACATCCGGCGCGCTTTGCCGGAGGGCGTCGAAGGCCTGGACTATGCGTTGATCTCGCATTTCCATGGCGACCACATGGGTGCCATCGATGCCGGTTCACCGTTGACCGCGACAGGCGGCGGGTACCGGCTCAGCGGCGTTACCCAGGTTGCCGAACTGGTCCCGATCGCCACGCTGATCGACCGTGGGTGGCCGGATTACAGCTATCCGAAGCCGATTGCGACTCCTACGATGGACAATTACCGCCGCTTCGTTGACTGGCAGGTCCGCAACCGCGGCCTGCAGGTGGATCGGTTCCAGCCTGGTGCCGGCGACCAGATCCGGCTGCTGCATGACCCGGCTGCTTATCCCCAGTTCGAGCTGCGCAACCTCTATGCCAATGGCGAGGTCTGGACCGGCCTGGACAGCGGCACGCGCAGCCTGTTCCCGCCGCTGGAGCACCTTGCTCCCGGCGACTATCCGAACGAGAACAAGCTCAGCATCGCCTTCCGCATCAGCTATGGCAGCTTTGATTACTTCTCCGGCGGCGACCTGTCCTCGATCGACGAGGAAACTGCCGCCGCTCCCGCGCCGTGGCTGGACGTGGAGCCGGCGGTGGCGCTGGCCAGCGGTCCCGTCGACGTCATGAAGGCCAACCACCACGGCAGCTGGGACGCCAACAGCATTCCGTTCCTCGCCGCGCTGCGGCCCCGGGCGATCGTGGTGACCGCCCGCGCCGATGGCCATCCAGCCATCAACACCTACCGGCGCATGACCTCGCGCAAGGTGTGGCCCGGCGAGCGCGACATCTTCATCACCGCCGTGTCGCCGGCGACCGCCAGCACCACCTACGGCGTGGAAAGTGCCGCCAGCACGCACGGGCATGTGGTCGTTCGGGTGGAGAAGGGAGGGGGACGGTATCGGATCTTCGTCCTCGACGACGAAAGCGAGGACATGACGGTCAAGGCCGTATCCGGGCCGTATTCCTCGCGCTGATCCGTGGCTGGGGGCGGCGCTGCCCCAGCCTCTCAGCCGGCGCGTTTGCGCAGCCGCTCCAGCACGCCGTCCAGGGTGTCCAGGTCGGCATAGTGGATGACCAGTCGGCCCCTGCCGCCGCGGCCGTGGGCGATGCTGACCTTGGCGCCCAGCGTCTCGGCCAGTTCGTTTTCCAACGTGGCGATATCGGCCTGCTGCGGGCGTGGCTTGGCGCTGGTGCGACCGTGCTTGCCGGGGACGCGGCCCTCGGCGAACTGCTGGGCGCGATGCTCCACCTCGCGCACCGACCAGCCGTGTTCGGCGGCTTCGGCGGCCAGCTTGCTGGCCAGCTCCGGCGCCAGGGTGAGCAGAGCGCGGGCATGGCCCATTTCCAGCCGCCGCTCCTGCAGCAGCTTGCGGATCGCCGGCGGCAGTTCCAGCAGGCGCAGCAGGTTGGAGACTGCCGCGCGCGAGCGCCCCACCGCCGCGGCGGCCTGGGCATGGGTGAGCATGAATTCCTCGATCAGCCGCGCCAGCGCCTCGGCTTCTTCCAGCGGATTGAGGTCTTCGCGCTGGATGTTCTCGATCAGCGCCATCGCCACCACGGTGCGATCGTCGACCTCGCGCACCACCGCCGGTATCTCGGTCAGTCCGGCCCGGCGCGAGGCGCGCCAGCGGCGCTCGCCAGCGATGATTTCCCAGGTGCGGCCGCTGCCCGAGCGGATCTCACGCACTACGATCGGCTGGATCACGCCCTGGGCCTTGATCGACTCGGCCAGTTCGTCCAGCTTGTCCTCGCTCATGGTCCGGCGCGGCTGGTATTTGCCTGGCGCCAGCGCGTCGATCGGCAGGTTCTGCAGGGTGTCGCCGGGACCGGCTTCCAGTACCGGGGCGGTTTCGGCCGCCTTGGTCCCGAGCAATGCCTCCAGGCCGCGTCCCAGTCCGCGCTTCTTGGCAGGCGCCTTTTTAGCCGTGGGAGCGGTCATGCCGCTTTCTCCTTCTGTTCGCGCTCGCGCTGGCGGCGGATGATCTCGCCGGCCAGCCCGAGGTAGGCGATCGCTCCGCGTGATGAACGGTCGTAGCCGACGATGCTCTGCCCGTGGCTGGGCGCTTCGGCCAGGCGCACGTTGCGCGGCACGATGGTGCGGAACACCTTGTCGCCAAAATGTTCGACCAGCTCGTTGGACACGGCGTTGGTCAGGTTGTTGCGCACATCGAACATGGTCCGCAGCACGCCTTCGATTTCCAGCCCCGGGTTGAGCCGCGAGCGCACCGCCTCGATGGTCTCCATCAGCGCGCTGATCCCTTCCAGCGCGTAGTACTCGCACTGCATGGGCACCAGCACCGAATCGGCGGCGGTGAGCGCGTTGAGGGTGAGCAGCGACAGCGCCGGGGGGCAGTCGATGATGATGTAGTCGTAGCGGGGCCGCAGCGGGCCGAGCGCCTGCTTGAGCCGCTGTTCGCGGTTCTCGGCTGCCATCAGCTCGATCTCGGCGGCGGTCAGGTCGGTGTTGCCGGGCAGCAGGTCATAGCCCTCGGCCGTCTCGCTGATCGCATCTTCGGCATGCAGCTCGCCCAGCAGCACATCACAGGTGGAAGCCTGCAGGTCGCGCTTGTCCACGCCGCTGCCCATGGTGGCGTTGCCCTGGGCGTCCAGGTCCACCAGCAGCACCCGCTTCGGGATGCCGGCAAGCGCGGCCGCCAGGTTGACCGCGGTGGTGGTCTTCCCGACGCCACCCTTCTGGTTGGCAATGGCAATGATGCGGGCCATGGGCTCCCCGGTCCGATGTATGGATCCGGACCGCAGGATGGCGGGCCGGTCGATCATTATGCCCAAGTGCCGCGGCGACGTAAGGGACGCGTTGTCCGGCTCCCGTCTCAGCCCGGTGCGTGGACCACCACCAGATGCCGTTCCGCGGCCAGGCCCGGGACCTGGAGCGGGGTGATGTCGCCTGCTCTCCAGCCTTCGGGCAGGGCGGCGATTTCCTCGTCCGGGCGCACGCCCTTGAGGGCCAGCAGGCGGCCGCCGGGACGCAGCAGGTGGCCGCCGACGGCAACGATGTCGGCCAGGGTGGCCAGGGCACGTGCGGTGATGGCGTCGAACTGTCCCGGCATGTCGAGGGCTTCGGCACGGCATTCGTGCACGGTCGCGTTGGACAGGCCCAGGGTGCGCACCGCCTGGCGTATGAAGCGGGCCTTCTTGCCGTTCGATTCCACCAGTTCCACCTGCAGCGAGGGCCGTGCCAGTGCCAGCGGGATCCCTGGCAGGCCTGCGCCTGCGCCCAGGTCTGCCAGCCTGCCCACGCCGTCCAGGTGCGGGGCCAATACCAGCGAGTCGAGCAGGTGCAGGGTCACCATCTCGTGCGGGTCGCGGATGGCGGTGAGGTTGTAGGTCCGGTTCCAGCGCACCAGCAGGGCCAGATAATCCAGCAGCGGCTGTGCCAGTGCCGGGTCCATGCCCAGCGTCGCCAGGCCGGAGTCCAGCGAATCGCGCAGGGCGGGGTCGAAGGTGTTGGTCATCGCCCTATTGTAGGAGCCGGCGGCCTTACAGCGTCCGGTGCCAGGCCAGGGTCGCCAGATAATTGGGGGCGGGCTCGAAGGCCTGCAGAGTCCAATCGCCTGGCGCGCCCAGTTCCGGGTCGCAGTCCAGCAGCACCAGTCGATCATCGCGCTCGCCGAATTCGAGCCGGTGCAGGCCGAAAGCGATGCCGCGGCCGTGGGCCTTGAGCATGGCTTCCTTGGCACACCAGATACGCACGAACACCGCTTCACGCAGCGGGCCGGACAGGCGTTGCAGCCAGTCGGCCTCCGACGGGCTGAAGTAGCGCCGGGCCAGCTCCAGGGCCCGCGGCCGCGGGCGTGCCCACTCCAGGTCGCAGCCCAGGCGCACGCCATGGCCAAGCGCCATCAACAGCCCTTCGCCGCTGTGGCTCCAGCTGGTGTCGTGTCCTTCGTGGGCGGGGCCGAGGCACGGCCGGCCCCGCGGGTCGCGGTCCAGCTGCAGCTCATCGGCAGCCAGGCGCAGCTCATCCTGCAGCCAGGTGCGCACGATCGGTTCGGCGGCTTCGCCACGGCGGTAAGGCCGCCAGGCGCAGCGGACGCGTTCGAACTTGATCTGGCCTGCAGTCAGGGACATGAAGGGGAATTGGGGAGATTGGGGGTGCGGCAGCGTAAGCTATCGCCGTTTCGGCGTGGGTACGCCGCAGGTCCAACAGCATAGACATGTCCGCAGTCATCGACGATCCCGCGCGTTCCGGTTCCGCCGGCACCAAGCTGCCCCTGGTCTCCGGCGTCCCCGCGCGCCTGCTGGCGCTGGTGGCCGGCCAACCGGTCAACCTGGGGGAGTTCCTCGATCAGGTGCGCGCAGTTGCGGCGCTGCTGCCCGAGGCTGGCCATGCGGTGAACCTGTGCGAGGACCGCTACCGCTTCCTGGTGGCATTCTGCGCGGTGGCACTGCGGGGGCAGACCACGCTGATGCCACCCTCGCGAACTCCGGCTGCGATTGAGCAGGTGCGGCAGCGGTATCCGGACAGCTATTGCATCGGTGATGGCCATGCGTGCGGCTGCGGACCCCTGGAGGCGGGGCACTACATGCGCCTGCCCGATTCGCTGCCGCGCCAGCATGGACCATTGCCGCTGATCGACGCCGATGCCGTGGTGGCGATCGGCTTCACCTCCGGCAGCACCGGCGAGCCCGAAGCCAATGCCAAGACCTGGGGCTCGTTCGTTCGCAGCAGCGGCCAGAACGTGGCGGCGCTGGAGGGCTTGTGGCCGGCCGGCGCCCAGCCGCACGTGGTGGCCACGGTCCCACCGCAGCACATGTATGGCATGGAGATGTCGGTGCTGCTGCCCTTGCTTGGCGGAGCGGCGGTGCATGCCGGGCGCCCGTTTTTCCCGGCCGACATCGCTGCGGCGCTGAGCCAGCTGCCGGGTCACCGGGTGCTGGTGACCACCCCGGTGCACCTGCGCGCGCTGGTCGAATCCGGTGCCGCTCTGCCGCCGCTGTGCGGCATCGTCAGCGCCACGGCGCCGATGCCTCCCGAGTTGGCGGCTGCTGCCGAGGCATGCTTCCGCACCGAGGTGCGGGAGCTGTTCGGTTCCACCGAAACCTGCATCATTGCCCGCCGCCGCACCTCCCGGGAGCAGACCTGGACGCTGCTGCCCGGTGTACGCCTGCAGCCCAGGCCGGACGGCACTCTGGTACAGGCGCCACACCTGGCCCACCCCGTGGTCCTTGCCGACCTGGTGGAACTGCATGGGGCGGACCGTTTCAGCCTGCGTGGTCGTCGCGCAGACCTGCTCGAGGTGGCCGGCAAGCGTGCTTCGCTCGGGGAACTGACCCGGCAGCTGCTGGCCATTCCCGGAGTGCATGACGGTGTGGTGCTGCAGCTGGACGAGACAGGCTCGGGAGGGGTTCGGCGGATCGCCGCGGTTGCCGTGGCACCGGAGCTTGACGAGCGCGCCATCCTGGACGCGCTGCGGCGCGTGGTGGATCCGGTCTTCCTGCCGCGGCGCCTGCGCCTGGTCCCTGCGCTGCCGCGCAACGAGACCGGAAAGCTGCCGCGGACGGCGTTGCTGCAGCTGCTTGCGGCAGAGACTGCGGAATGAGCTGCGCCGAACCCGGGCGCGGGCGGGCCCGGCTTTTACCTCAGTAAAGCACCCGCGTGCGCAGGGTGCCGGGAATCGCGGCCAGCGCCGCGCGCAGTTCGGCGGCCTGCTCCTCGCTGGCGCTCACGTCGATCACCACGTAACCCACCTTGGCATCGGTACGCAGGTACTGGCCGTCAATGTTGATCCCGCGCCCGCTGAATACCTCGTTCGCCTGTGACAGTACGCCGGGCACGTTGCGGTGGATGTGCAGGATCCTGCGGCTGCCCTCATGGCCGGGCAGGGCCACCTCGGGGAAGTTCACCGCCGACAGGGTGGAGCCGTTGTCGCTGTAGCGGAGCAGCTTGGCTGCCACCTCCACGCCAATGTTGTCCTGCGCCTCCAGGGTGCTGCCGCCCACGTGCGGGGTGAGCAGTACGTTGTCCAGCCCGCGCAGCGGGGATTCGAACTGTTCGTCCTGGCCTTTTGGCTCGACCGGGAACACATCCACGGCCGCCCCGCCCAGTTGGCCGCTGCGCAGCGCTTCGGCCAGCGCATCCACGTCGACCACGGTGCCGCGCGAGGCGTTGAGCAGATGCGCGCCCGGGCGCATGCGCGCAATCTGCGCCGCCCCAAGGAGGTGGCGGGTGCCTGGGGTCTCAGGCACGTGCAAGCTCACCACGTCGCTGCGGGCCAGCAGGTCGTCGAAGCCGGCCGCTGCGCGCGCGTTGCCCAGCGCCAGCTTGGTCTCGATGTCATGGAACAGCACCTGCATGCCCAGTGATTCGGCCATCAGGCCCACCTGGGTGCCGATGTGGCCATAGCCCACGATGCCCAGCGTCTTGCCGCGCACCTCGTGGCTGCCGTCGGCGTTCTTCGACCAGCCGCCGCGGTGGCATTCGGCGTTACGGCGCGGGATGCCGCGCATCAGCATGATGGTCTGGCCGATGACCAGCTCGGCCACGCTGCGGGTATTTGAATACGGCGCATTGAACACCGGGATGCCGGCCAGCTGCGCCGCTTCCAGGTCCACCTGGTTGGTGCCGATGCAAAAGCAGCCGATCGCGATCAGCTTGCGCGCGTGCGCCAACACCTCGGCGTCGAGCTGGGTGCGCGAGCGGATGCCGACCAGGTGGGCGCTGGAAATCGCCTCGTTCAGTGCATCGCCCGACAGGGACTTGTCGCGGCAGTCGACCAGGCTGTAGCCGGCGCCATGGAAGGCGTCGACGGCGCTTTGGCTGACGCCCTCCAGCAGCAGCACGCGGATGTCCTGTCTGGGGAAGGAAGTCTTGGCCATCGTCGGAAAAGCACCGCAGCGGGACAGGGGATGCACTATGCTTGCGCCGACGCTGCACCGCAACATCCGGCAGAGCCGGGGGAGCCGACGAGTCCTGATGAACGCTTCGATTGTTGACAGCCTGCGCCTTGCGGTTCCCGGCCTGCCGGTGAAAACCGAGGCGGCGGACCTGGAGCATTACGGGCGTGACTGGACCCGTCACTGGCCACCGGCCCCCCTGGCAATCGCCCTGCCCGACAGCGTGGAGCAGGTGCAGGCCGTGGTGCGCTGGGCCAATGAGCAGCACGTGGCCATCGTGCCCTCCGGCGGGCGCACCGGACTGTCCGGTGGCGCGGTGGCGGCCAACGGCGAGCTGGTGGTGAGCCTGGAACGCATGAACCGCGTGCTCGGCTTCGATGCGGTCGATCGCACGCTCACCGTGCAGCCAGGCGCGGTGCTGCAGGCGGTGCAGGACGCCGCGCGCGGACATGGCCTGACCTATCCGGTGGATTTCGGCGCGCGGGGCTCCTGCACCATCGGCGGCAATATCGCCACCAATGCCGGCGGCATCCGCGTGATCCGTCATGGCAATACCCGCGACTGGATCGCCGGACTGAAGCTGGTGACTGGCAGCGGAGAACTGCTCGAGCTCGGCCGCAGCCTGGTCAAGGACGCCAGCGGCTACGACCTGCGCCAGCTGCTGATCGGCTCGGAGGGGACGCTCGGCATCGTGGTCGAGGCCACGCTCAGGCTTACCGATCCGCCGCCCCAGGCGCAGACCATGCTGCTGGCGGTGCCGTCGTTTGACGTGCTGATGGACGTGTTCGCCCTGTTCCGTTCGCAGCTGAAGCTGCAGGCTTTTGAATTCCTCACCGATCGCGGCCTGCACCACGTGCTGGAACACGGCGGAACGAATCCCTTTGACGTCGTGCACCCCTGGTACGTGCTGACCGAATACGACGCCGCGGCGGAGTCCGACGAGGCCGCTGCCCTGGCCGTGTTCGAACAGGCGGCGGAGCGCGGCTGGGTGCTGGATGGCGTGATCGCTGCCAGCCATGAACAGGCAAGCCAGCTGTGGCGCCTGCGCGAGGGCATCACCGAAGCGACCGCACGCTGGCGCCCGTACAAGAACGACGTCTCGGTGCGGGTGGCGGCCATGCCCGCGTTCCTGGCCGAGGCCCAGGCCCTGCTGGGCGAGGCCTATCCGGATTTCGACGTGGTCTGGTTCGGCCACATCGGCGACGGCAACCTGCACATCAACGTGCTCCAGCCCGAGGGCCTGGCCGACGATGAATTCATGCGCCGCTGTGCCCACGTGACCGAGCTGCTGGCCGGGCTGCTGCAGCGCCATGGCGGCAGCATCTCGGCCGAACACGGGGTGGGCCTGTTGAAGCAGCCCTACCTCGGCAGCAGCCGCAGCGCCGCCGAAGTGGCGCTCATGCGCGGCATTCGCAGTGCCTTCGATCCGAATGGACTAATGAATCCCGGCAAGATCTTCGACTGACACCCAACCGACGCACCCCTCCTGTAGGAGCGCGTCGTACGCGCGAAGCCGCGTGACGTTGGTCGGCGCCGAACCATTGGAGGTGTGTGCCAAACCGGCGCCGGCGCGCAGGCTCCGGACGCCGCGCGGCAGCGGGGTCTCCATCTTGAATCAGGTGTCACGCGGCTTCGCGCGCATGGCGCGCTCCTACAGAAGCCCGACAGCACGCCCCGCTCCGGGGCCGTGCGCCACGGAATCAGGCGATCTGCACCCATGCCGGGGCGTGGTCGCTGGGGCGCTCCCAGGTGCGGGTGTCGCGGTCGATGCCGGAAGCCACGGCGCGATCCTTGAGAGCGTCCGACACCAGGGTCAGGTCGATGCGCAGGCCCATGTCGCGACGGAAGGCCGCCTGGCGGTAGTCCCACCAGCTGAAGATCCCGCCTTCGTCATGGTGCAGGCGGAACGCATCGTGCAGGCCCAGGTCCAGCAGGCGCTTGAGATGGGCGCGCTCGGCGGTGGAAGTGAGGATGTGCCCGTCGTTCCACACTTCTGGATCGTGCACGTCGCGGTCATCGGGCGCGATATTGAAGTCGCCCATCACCACGGCTTCCGGATGCGCCTTCAGCTCGGCGGCCACCCAGTCGTGCACCGCGTCCAGCCAACGCATCTTGTAGGCGTACTTGTCGGTGCCCACGTCCTGGCCGTTGACCACGTACAGGTTGATGATGCGGATGCCGTTGACCGTGGCGGCGATCACGCGCTTCTGGTCGTCCTCGAAGCCGGGGATGCCCATCTGCACATCGGTGATTTCATGGCCGCGGGTCAGGATCGCCACGCCGTTGTAGGTCTTCTGGCCGTGGAACACGTTGCGATAGCCGAGCTCGTCCAGCACCGCCGCCGGGAAACGCTCGTCGTCGAGCTTGGTTTCCTGCAGGCCGACCACATCGGGCACGGACTCCTGCAACCAGCGCTCCAGGTGCGGCAGGCGCACGTTGAGGGAGTTCACGTTCCAGCTGGCGATCTTCACAGGCGTTCCTTGGTGCAGGGGATCAGGGATTGTAGGCAACCGCGGCAAAGAGCACCTCAGCCGACCAGCCTGCGCAGCCGGGGTGCCAGCCCGGCTGCCGGAGCGGTTACCCTGTGGCGATGAACATCAGACCCTATCGAGACAAGGTTCCGGCGCTCGGCGAGCGCGTCTATATTGATCCGGCCGCGACGGTGATCGGCGACGTGGCCCTGGCCGACGACGTGTCGATCTGGCCCGGCACCGTGATCCGCGGCGACGTGAACCACGTGCGCATCGGCGCACGCACCAACATCCAGGACGGCAGCGTGATCCACGTCAGCCATGCCGGCCCGCACACGCGCCTGGATGGCTACCCGACCATCATCGGCGCCGACGTGACCGTCGGCCACAAGGCCGTGGTGCATGCGTGCAGCATCGGTGACGGCTCGCTGGTGGGCATGGGCGCGCTGATCCTGGATGGCGCGGTGATTGGAAAGCACGCCTTCGTCGGCGCCGGTGCGCTGGTGGCGCCGGGCAAGACGGTCGGCGAGGGCGAGCTGTGGGTCGGCAGTCCGGCGCGCCGGGTGCGCAAGCTCAGCGATGCCGAGATCGAAGGCCTGATCTACAGCGCCGGACACTACGTGCGGTTGAAGGACGAATACCTCGCCGGCTTCGCCGCGGGCTGAGCCTCAGTCGGCGGTGGCCAGGCTCGCCTGGCGCCCGCGCAGGCTGGCGTACACCTCGTCGGTCTGCGGGCGTACGTCATGCCAGTAGAAGAAGCTTTCCGCGGCCTGCTCGACCAGCATGCCCAGCCCGTCGACGGCGTGCAGCGCCCGCGCTGCACGGGCCCAGGCCAGGAACGGCGTTGCCGCTTCGCCGTAGTTGAGGTCCACCGCCGCCGCGCGGTTGGCCACCAGTGACATCGGCAGCGGCGGCAGTCCCGAGCCCCGCGCGGCCGAGGTGGCCTGGATGATCAGGGTGAAATCGCCCAGCTTGCCCAGGTCGTCCATGTAGCGCGCATGCGTCCGGTCCGGCTCGCCCATGGCATCGACCAGGGCGTCGGCCCGTTCCGGGGTGCGGTTGACCACGTACAGCTCGCCGATGCCGGCATCCAGCAGGGCCGGGGCCACGCCGCGCGCTGCACCGCCCGCACCGATCAGCAGCGTCCGACGGCCGCGCAGGTCCAGGCCGTGACGGTCGGTGAGGTCGCGCACCAGGCCGCGGCCATCGGTGTTCAGCCCGTGCCAGCCGCCGTCGCGGCGGACCAGGGTGTTGACCGCGCCGCTGCGCTGGGCGTGTTCGCCCAGGCTGTCGCACTGGTCAATGGCCAGCTGCTTGAGCGGCAGGGTGATGTTGGCACCGGCGCCCCCTTCCTCGGCGAACCGGGCCAGCAGCTCCGGGAACTGCTCCGGCAGCGCTTCGATGGCGCTGTAATCCATCTGGATCCCGCGATCGCGGGCAAAGGCCGCGTGGATGGTCGGTGACAGCGTGTGGGCGACGGGATGGCCGAACAGCGCGTAGCGGGGCGCGAGATCGGGATCGGGATGCGTGCTCATGGCGGACCTCCCTGAGGTGGTCCAGCCAGTCTACTCCCGCCGGTGGGGTCAGGCGTCTTCGCGCAGCCAGCGGGCCGCGTCGGGGGCGAAGTAGGTGAGCACGCCATCCGCGCCGGCGCGCTTGAAGGCCACCAGGGCCTCCATGGCGCAGGCGCGCTCGTCCAGCCAGCCGTTGGCGGCGGCGGCCTTGAGCATCGCGTACTCGCCGCTGACCTGGTAGGCGAAGGTCGGCATGCCAAAGGTGTCACGCACCCGGCGGATCACGTCCAAGTATGGCATGCCGGGCTTGACCATCACCATGTCCGCGCCTTCCTGCAGGTCCAGCTCCACTTCGCGCAGCGCTTCCTCGCCGTTGGCGGGGTCCATCTGGTAGGTGGTCTTGTCGGCCTTGCCCAGCGCCGCCGACGATCCGACCGCGTCGCGGAACGGGCCGTAGAAGGCGCTGGCGTACTTGGCCGAGTAGGCCATGATCCGGGTGTGGATGTGGCCCCCGGCCTCCAGCGCATCGCGGATGGCGCCGATGCGCCCGTCCATCATGTCGCTGGGCGCCACCACGTCGGCACCGGCCTGGGCGTGGGAAAGCGCCTGCTTGACCAGCACTTCGACAGTCTCGTCGTTGAGCACGTAGCCGGTGTCGTCCAGCAGGCCGTCCTGGCCGTGGGCGGTATACGGGTCCAGGGCGGCGTCGGTGATCAGACCCAGCTCCGGGAAGCGCTGCTTGAGTGCCCGCAGCGCGCGCTGCACCAGTCCCTCAGGATCCCAGGCAGCGGCGGCGTCGAGCGATTTGGCTTCCGGCGCGGTGACCGGGAACAGGGCCAGCGCGGGGATCTTCAGTTCGCAGGCCTGCTCGCCCAGGCGCAGCAGTTCGTCGATCGATACCCGCTCCACGCCGGGCATGGAAGGCACCGGCGCGCGTCCGTCGAGCTCGTGCACGAACACCGGCCAGATCAGGTCGTTGGTGGTCAGCACGTGCTCACGCATGAGCCGGCGGGAAAAGTCATCGCGGCGCATCCGCCGCGGACGGATCGGGAGTCTGTTCATCCATCCATTCTACGCCGCGGCGCCTGTACAGGCCGGGCGCGGGCCCGGGTTCAGCCGTGTACGCCGTCGATTTCCACGATCAGCTCGCGCCGGCAGATGACGGCGTGCAGCACGATGTGCGGCACCCGGTCACCGAAACGCTCGTCCAGGGCGCGGGCCACCACCGGCAGGTCTTCGCGATCGCGCACGTACACCTTCAACCGGGTGCCTGCGCCAAAGCGCGCCGGCAGCTCCGGGCGGCCGCGCCGGGCGGAGGCCAGCAGCGCATCGAAGTTGGCGAAGGTCTCCTCCAGCTGGGCCAGCAGCTCGCCTTCGTGCTGCGAAGCGTGGCCCACGATGGCCGCAGTACCCGAGAGCAGCAACGGGATGTCGGCGCCTGCGGCCGGCAGCATGGCCCGGGCAAAGCTGGGCGGCTGCGGGCCGTACTGGCGCGGGTAGCAGTAGGCGTTGATCTGGCGCGGGTTTTCCACTGGCGTGCCCGGCTCGGCCGCCGAGAGCCAGTACATCTGCAGGATCCGTGTGTCGTCGCAGCGGCCGATGCCGGTTGCTGCGGGCAGCCGGTCGGGATCGAAGCTGCCCATTCCGTCGGCGCGGCCCAGGCAGAACTGGCGATAGCGCTCGTCATCACCGTCGCCAAGGGTGATCGCGTCCAGGTAGTTCCAGATCCGCAGCATGTGCGGTGTGGCGCCCGCTTGCAGGTGGCTGCCCAGGGTCTGGTAGCCGCGGCGTGCGGCTTCATTGATCCCGATGCCGGCCTCGTCCACCTCGATCACGCCGAACGAGAGCCGTCCGTCGGTGGCCCAGGCGATCTCGCCGTCACGGCCGTAGCGGACGGGGGCGTCCGTGCGCCAGACTTCCAGCGGCGCCTCACCCCACGGTTCCAGTGGAATGCGCAGGTAGCGCGGATCGTCGCTGTGCGGTGCCTGGCTGCCGAAACCGAACACGGCCAGCACGCCGGGTTCGGCCAACAGCGCGTCCGCCGCCTGTCCGTAAACGTAGTCCACGCGCAGCCGTGCGCCGTGTCCGCCTGTTTCCTGCTGCGCATCACGCGCTGACTGCACTTGCTGGTTCAACATTCTTCTGCTTGCTGCTCGCCGTCTGGTTCGGCCCATGCCATCATTCCGGGCGCGCATCATAGCGCGACGCTGCTTTCAGTCCCTGACCTTCGAACCCGGAAATGAGCATGTCCAACCAGGCCCCAGCCGAACGTGAACTGGCCGAACTGCTGGTCGAGAGCCTGAACCTTGAGGACGTGCAGCCCGGCGAAATCGATCCCGACGCGCCGCTGTTCAACGCCGGGCTGGGGCTGGATTCGATCGACGCGCTGGAGCTGTCGCTGGCGATCAGCAAGCGCTACGGCTTCCAGCTGCGCTCGGACAACGAGGAAAACCTGCGCATCTTCGCCTCGCTGCGGGCGCTGGCCGAGCACGTGCAGCAGCATCGGGCTGGTTGAACGCCGTCCAGCCTGCGGCCGTTGAACCGGCCGCCAATCCTGTGATCCTCGCTGTCGAAGTTGCCCTGGTGGTGTGTTACGGCGTGCTTGCGCACCTGTCCAGCGCCCGCGACAGCCATCTGCTGGCGCTGGCCGCGCTGCTGGCCCTGGTGCTGATGATGCTGGCTTCGCCACTGGCAGCGCGGCGCATCTGGGCGTGGATTTCGCTGCCGCTGTTGGCGGCTGCATGTTGGGTGGTGTACCGGGCTGGCCTTGCGCCCGTGCCCCTGCTGCTGGTGCCGGTGGCCTTCATCGGCCTGGTGGCGTGGATGTTCGGGCGCACCCTGGTGCCGGGGCGGGTTCCGCTGATCACCCGCATCGCCAGCATTGTTGAAGATGTCCCGGATGCGGCCGACGCGCCGGCACTGGAGGCCTATACCCGCTGGCTCACCACGGCCTGGGCGGTGCTGCTGGTGGTGCTGGGCGTGGTCAACCTGGTGTTGGCGATGATCGCCACCCCGGAGGGACTGCTGGCGCGGCTGGGCGTCGCGGCGCCGGTCACGATCACCCACGTGCAGTGGTCGTGGTTCGCCAATCTATTCAATTACGGCATCGTCGCCGGGTTCTTCATCCTCGAGTTCCAGCTGCGCAAGCTGCGATTCCCCGGCCGGTTTCCCAGCTTCTTCCGGTTCCTGCGCCAGATGGGCGGGCTGGGACCTGCGTTCTGGCGCGATCAGCTGCGCTGAGGTGGTGCGACTTGCAGCGGCGGGTGCCACGTGGTGCCATGACGCTCCGTACGAGGCAGGGAAGTGCCCATGAGTCATGGAGTTGAAGCTGCTGAAGGCCAATCGGCGCTGCCGCGCTGGGGCTGGGCGGCGCTCAACCTGCTGCAGTTCGTCTTCACCCTGGCCTGGACCATGGGGTGCGTGAGCCTGGCGCTGCTGGTGTACGCGCTCACCGGGGGGCGGCGCAGGGTGCCGCTGCGGATGGCCTCGTGGCTGTGGGCGTCCGGGCTGCTGCGCGCGTCGGGCGGCAGGTTCGAAGTTGAAGGGCTGGAGCGGGTCGACTGGTCGCAGCCCTATGTGCTGGTGGCCAACCACCAGTCGGTGCTCGATATCTGCGCGCTGTTCCGGGCGGTGCCGGTGCCGCTGCGGTTCCTCTTGAAGCAGGAAATGACCCGGGTGCCGTTCGTCAACTGGTACGCGAAGGCCATGGGGATGGTGTTCATCCCCCGCGACGACCGTCGCGGGGCAACGCAGGCCCTGCGCCGGTCGGCGGAGTTGGTCCGCTCGGGCGCGGTCCTGTGCATCTTCCCGGAGGGCACCCGCAGCCGCGACGGCACGTTCGGGCGGTTCAAGCCCGGGGCGTTCCAGGTGGCGATTGAATCGGGTGCCAGGGTGCTGCCGGTGGCGCTGGAAGGCACCGGAGCCGTGCTGCCGCCGGATGGCGCATTCCGCGCGCGCCCGGGCCTGATCCGGGTCCGCTTCGGTACTCCGCTGGAGCTGCATGCCGACGGCGGGCCGCTGGACCGCCAGCAGCTGGCGGCCCGCGCCCAGGACGCGGTGGAAGGGCTGCTGCGCGACGGCTGATCCGCCGGACCTGCGCGGTCGGGGGGGAGGCGCGCATTGGTATGCTTCCGCTGATGTCCCGCTGCTTTCCGCCCGCATGCTGCTGACCATTCCGCACGACCATCCTTCCCTGCCGGGGCATTTCCCCGGGCGCCCGGTGGTGCCCGGCGTCGTGGTGCTGGAGCGGGTATTGGCAGCAATCGAGGCGGAACACGGCCCGCTGCCGGCGCTGCGCCTGCCGCAGGTGAAGTTCCAGCGCCCGCTGCTGCCCGGCGAACAGGCGCGCATCCATCTTGAACAATCCGCCCCGGGGCGCTGGCGTTTCCAGGTGCTGTGCGGCGAGGCGGTGGTGGCCAGCGGAGCCGTGGCCAACGATGCCGTGACCGGTGCTGCTGTGACCAGCGGTGACGTGGTGGCGGACGCCGGATGAGCGCGGAATGGAAGCGTCGCCGCGAGGGCGGTGGCCGGCTGGCCGTGCGCCTGATCCTGGCCGTGGCCAAGGGGGGCGGTCGCGGGTTCACCCGCCTGTTCCTGGTGCCGATCACACTGTATTTCATGCTGCGGCGGCCGGCGGAGCGGCGTGACTCGCGTGCCTATCTCAGCCGGGTGTTCGGCCGCCCGGCGCGCCTGCATGAAGTGGCGCGCCACATCCACACCTTCGCCTCCACCATCCTTGATCGCAGCTTCCTGCTGAGCGAGGACTTCCGGCGCTTCCAAGTCAACGTGCACGGCATTGAAAAGCTCCAGCAGCGGGTCGAACACGGGCGCGGGGTGCTGCTGTTCGGCTCGCACCTGGGCAGCTTCGAGTCGTTGCGGGTGCTGGCCCGCCAGCGGCCTGATTACAAAATCCGGGTGGTGCTGGACAAGGCCCACAGCGCCGCCGTGACCCAACTGCTGGATGAGCTCAATCCCGAGGTGGCCGCCACGGTCATCGACGCCGGGCAGCCAGGACCGACGATCATGCTGCAGATCCAGCAGGCGCTGCAGGAAGGCGCCATCGTGGCCCTGCTGGTTGATCGCGCGCAGCCGGGAGGCGCGGTGGAGCAGGTGCCTTTCCTCGGTGATCCGGCGGGGTTCCCGCTGGCGCCATGGCAGATCGCCGCCGTGCTCAAGGTGCCGGTGGTGCTGGCGTTCGGCCTGTATCGCGGTGGCAACCGCTACGATCTGGTGTTCGAGTCGTTCAGCGACGGCATCGACCTGCCACGGCGCGAACGGGCTGCCGCGATTCCGGCGCTCATCCGGCGTTACGCCGAGCGGCTGGAACATCATGTGCGCGATGCACCCTGGAACTGGTTCAATTTCTACGACTTCTGGAAGGATGACGATGCTGGCAGCGACCCGGAAAGCACCCAGGCCGGCGATCCTCGCCGCCGCAACGCTGGCGTGCCTGTTGGCACCGGCGTGGGCAATGGCCCAGGCGGTCAAGGCTGATCCGATCGACAGTGGCCAGATCCTGCGCCAGATGGCGCAGCCGACCGCGGCGGTGAGCACCCCGTTCGTGGAACTGCGCGAGTCGGAACTGCTGGATGCGCCGCTGAAGATCAGCGGTGAATACCGCCGCTTGGAAGGCAACTCCCTGGTGCGCGAGGTCCGTTCGCCCTACGCCGAAACCACCACGTTGAAGGACGGCCGCGCCACCGTGGAGCGCGCCGGACGCTCACCGCGCAGCTTCTCGCTCGCGCGCGCGCCGGAGCTGGCCGGACTGCAGGACACCTTCGGCGCGCTGTTGGCCGGTGACCGCGAGGTGCTGGAAGAAAACTTCGCGGTCGGGGCCTGGGGGGCCGTCGATGGCTGGACCATGACCATGGCCCCGCGCGACCGCGCCCTGGCCCGGCGCGTCCAGGGCATCACCCTGTTCGGCGCGAACGACGAGCTGCGCTGCATTGAAACCCTGGGCACCGATGACAGCCTGCAGCGGACCCTGCTGGGCAGCGCCGCGGTGGCGGCGGCCGAGGTGGACACTGCGGAAGGCTTCGAGCGCCTGTGCCGTTCCGGCGCCAGCGACTGATGTCCCCGCGGCTGCGGCTTGTCCTCGCCCTGTGCTGGTTGGGGCTGCTGGTGGTGTCCGCGCTGCTGGTATCGCGACACCTGCACCTGAGCGGTGACCTGCGCGCCTTCATGCCGGCGCCGGACACGCCAGAGCAGAAGCTGCTGATTGACGAGCTGGGAGATGGGCCGGGTGCGCGGCTGCTGCTGCTGGCGATCGGCGGCGCTGATCCGGAAACGCTGGCGATGCAGTCGCGCGCGCTGCAGGCCGCGCTGGATGGCGATGCCCGCATCGAGCTGGTGGCCAACGGCAGCGAAGCCGAGGCGGGGCTGGATGCGATCCCCGAGCGCCTGCGTCCCTACCGCTACCTGCTCAGTCCCGGTCTGGATGAGCGCCCGCTGGATGAGACGGTGCTGCGCGAGGCGCTCGAGGACCGGCTGCAGGACCTGGGCTCGCCGGCGGGCGCGCTGGTGGAGCCGCTGCTGCCATTTGATCCAACGCTGGAAATCGCCACCCTGGCCGAGGCCTGGGAGCCGGCGGGGGCGCCGCAGCGGATCGACGGGGTGTGGTTCACCCGCGTGGGTGACGAGGCCCTGCTGCTGGTGCGCACGCGCGATGCCGGCTTCGATCCGTCCGCGCAGGGCGGCGTGGTCCAGGCCATCAATGACGCGTTCGCCGAGGTGAGCGCTGACACGGCCACCTCGCTGGTGATGACCGGGCCGGGCGTGTTCTCGGTGGAGATCGGTGCCCGCACCGCGCGCGAGGCGGCGCGGATCGGGATCATTGGCAGCATCGGGCTGGTGCTGCTGTACGGGCTTGCGTACCGCAGCGGGCGGCTGTTGCTGCTGGGCGTGCTGCCGCTGGCCAGCGCCGCGCTGGCCGGGATTGCCGCCGTGGCCGCCATGTACGGCGGCATGCATGGCATCACCTTGGCGTTCGGGTTCACCCTGATCGGGGTGGCCCAGGATTATCCCGTGCACCTGTTCAGCCACCTGCGGCCGGACGAGCCGCCGCGGGCCACCGTGCGCGCGCTGTGGCGCACCCTGCTGACCGGCGTGGTGTCCACCTGCATCGCCTATCTCACCTTCTTCTTCTCCGGCGTGGACGGGCTGCAGCAGCTGGCGGTATTCACCATCGTCGGCCTGTTCACCGCCGCCCTGACCACGCGCTTCCTGCTGCCACCGCTGCTCGATCCGCGCCCGGTGGACGCCGCTGACAGCCGCTGGGCGCGCTCGCTTGCCGGTGCCATCGATGCCATCCCGCGGCCGCAACCGCGGGTCGGTGCCGGGCTGATGGCGGCGCTGGCCGTGGCCGCCATCGCAGTGACCGTGCTGGCCCCCGGTCCGTTCTGGGAAAACGACCTGTCCCGCCTGACCCCCGTGCCCGAAGAGGGCCTGGCCGAAGACGGCCGCCTGCGCGGCGAGCTGGGCGCGCCCGACGTGCGCTACCTGCTGGCGGTCGACGGAGCGGATCCGGAACACGCGTTGCAGGCCTCCGAGCGCGTTTTGCCGGCCCTGGAGCAACTGGTGGAAGAAGGCGCCATCAGCGGTTACGAAATCGCCGCCCGCTACCTGCCCAGTGCCGCTACCCAGCAGGCGCGCCAGGCCCGGCTGCCTGCAAGCGCTGCGCTGCGCACCGACCTGGAAGCCGCCACGGCGGGCAGTCCCTTCCGTGCGGGCGTGTTCGCCCCGTTTCTTGCCGACGTTGAAACTGCGCGCACCGCAGCGCCGCTCCGCCCCGGTGATCTGGCCGGCACGCCGCTGGAGGCGGTGGTGTCCAGCCTGCTGGTGCAGACGGAAGACGGCCGCACGACCGCGCTGGCCACCCTGGGCGGGCTGGAGGATCCAGTCGCCGTGGCCGCCCGGCTCGAGGCGGCAGGCGCACGCCTGCTGGACCTCAAGGAGACTTCGGAATCCCTGGTCCAGACCTGGCGCGGCCGCGTGCTGGCAGCGCTGGGCATCGCCGGGCTGCTGCTGACAGCCACGGTATGGATCGCCCTGCGCGCCCCGCGACGCGTTGCCCGGGTGCTGGTGCCAATGGCGTTCACCCTGGTGCTGACCCTGGCGATGCTGCGCGGCTTCGGCGTGGAGCTGACCCTGTTCCATCTGGTGTCACTGGTGCTGGGCGCGGGGCTGGGGCTGGACTACGCGCTGTTCTTCGAGCGCGCCGGCAGCGACCGCCGCGAGCAGCTGCGGACCCTGCACGCGATCGTGGTGTGCGGATCGATGACCGCGCTGGTGTTCGGGCTGCTGGCGCTGTCTTCGATCCCGGTGCTGCGCGCAATCGGGGTGACGGTGGCGATCGGGGTGGTGGGCAACTTCATCCTCGCACTGCTGATCGCCAGGCGGCCTGCCGGGACGGCAGAAGAGGTCGGCGGCGGGGTGGGGCTGATGGAGCGGGGCGCATGATCGGACGCGAAGAAATCCTGGCGATGATTCCCCACCAGGGCGCGATGTGCCTGTGGGACCGGGTGCTGGAGTGGGATGCCGAGTCCATCCGCGTCGAGGCCGGCAACCATCGCAATGCGGACCATCCGCTGCGGGCCGACGGCCGCCTGCGTGCGGTGCACCTGTGCGAATACGGCGCCCAGGCCATGGCCGTCCACGGCGGGCTGCTGGCGCGTGAATCCGGTGGCGTTGCCCCGCCCGGCATGCTGGTGGCCCTGCGCGGGGTGGAACTGCACCTTTCCCGCATTGATGGCCTGGCCGGTGAGCTCGAATGCCATGCCCAGGTACTGGCCCAATCCCCAACGACCCAGCAATACGCCTTCCACATCACCCACGGCGGAACCCTGCTCGCCGAAGGCCGCGCCGCCGTCATGCTGGCTCCGGACGCGCCGCCGGCATAAACCAACGAACCACAACGATCGTCACGCGGCTTCGCGCGCATGGCGCGCTCCTACGGGATAATTGACAGTTATGACTGCACACACAACACAGCGCCGCGCGCTGGTGACCGGCGGCAGCGGCGATATCGGCGGCGCGATCTGCCGGCAGCTCGCCGCTGATGGCCTGCACGTGGTCGTCCACGCCAACGCCAACCTGGCCCGGGCCAATGCGGTGGTTGAAGGGATCACCACGGCTGGCGGCAGCGCCGAGGCCGTCGCCTTCGACCTGACCGACGGCGAAGCCGCCACCGCCTGCATCGAAGGCCTGCTTGAGGCCGGCCCCATCCAGGTGCTGGTCAACAACGCCGGCATCCACGATGACGCCCCCCTGGCCGGGATGAGCGACAGCCAGTGGCGGCGGGTGATCGACGTGTCCGTGCACGGCTTCTTCCACGCGACCCGGCCGCTGCTGCTGCCGATGGCGCGCAAGCGCTGGGGCCGGATCGTCAGCGTGTCCAGCGTTGCTGCGGTGACCGGAAACCGCGGCCAGGTGAATTACGCCGCGGCCAAGGCGGCTTTGCACGGGGCCACGAAATCGCTGGCCCGGGAGATGGCCTCGCGCGGGATCACCGCCAACGTGGTGGCGCCGGGAGTCATCGAGGGCAGCATGGCGAAAGACGCGTTTCCCCCGGAGCTGGTGAAGCAGATCGTCCCTGCCGCCCGCGTCGGCCGGCCGGAGGAAGTCGCCGCGCTGGTGGCCTTTCTGTGCTCGGATGCCGCCGGCTACGTGAACGGACAGGTCATCGGCGTCAACGGCGGGATGGGATGAGCGCCCGCATGCACACGCGCTTCAGGCCCCGGCGCGGATAATCGACCCGCAGATCCGGCCGCCGAAGGGGGTGGCCGGCCGCTTGAAGAGGATTTCGCCATGCGCACCCTGCGTCCGTTGCTCCTGATCCTGCTTGCGCTGGCCTTGGCCGGCTGTGCCACTTCGCACATGCTTACCGGCACGCCCCGCGCGCCGATCGATCCCGCCCAGGTGCGCATCTACCACGGTCCGCCACCGGCAGGTTACGAGGAAATTGCCGTCCTGCAGACCCGCAGCGGGGGGCTGACCTACGGCGAGCAGAACAAGATCGACTCGGTGCTGCGCAAGCTGCGCGAAGAGGCCGCCAAACTTGGCGCCAACGGCGTCCTGCTCCAGGGCACCGCCGACGACTATGGCAACAGCGGCGTCAGCGTCGGTGCCGGCGGCGGTCGCATCGGCGGGCGCGGTTACGGCGGCCTGGGCGTAGGCGTCAACATCAGCCCCTCCCAGGTCCACGCCACCGGCATCGCCATTCACGTGCCCAACCCGCCGCGCGGGAACTGACCACCCCCACCAGCCCGTGCATCGCTGTAGGAGCGCGCCATGCGCGCGAAACCGCGTGACGGATCGCCACGCGGTTTTCCTTCGGCTACAAACGTGGTTACCGACGCCCCGCCGCGACCCCGGAATTCACGCGGCTTCGCGCGCGTGGCGCGCTCCTACAGGGGGCTGGGGTCGGGATCCGACATCCAGACAGCGTTCCAGAACGGGTAGTCGCCGATGCGCTGGACGAGACCTGCGCGCAGCGGATTCGCGACGATGTAGCGTGCGACCGACCGCAGGTCCTCGCCGGAGCGGATGGCGTGATCGTGATACGCGCGGGTCCACAGCGGACCGGTCCGTCCCAATGCCCGGTTGACCCGGCGCGCGCTGCCGGATTTGAGCCCGCCGACGGCAACGTGGAGCGGCTGGTCTCCATCCAGTTGCAGCAGGCAATGGACGTGGTCCGGCATGACCACCCATGCCAGCACGCTGCCGTCGGAGATCGCAATCGAATCGTGCAGGCAGGCGGAGACAACGCGGGCGGCCTGGAAGTCTTCGAACAGCGGCTCGCGCCCGTGGGTGGTGAAGGTCAGGTGCCAGGCCTGCCCGGAGTGGTCCCCGGTGCGGCCCGACCGCAACGCAGCGTGACCCGGACGGGGTTTGGTTCGGAGCGTGGATGTATTCATGGCTCCATCCTTGCCAAGCGATCATGCCTGCGCCATCGGCAAACCGGCTGCAAGCCAGTAGGTGAACGCTGCGTCCCCCCGTAGGAGCGCGCCACGCGCGCGAAGCCGCGTGAATCACGGTTCGCGGATCATTTGTGGGTGGTGCGCGCTAACCGGAGCCCCACCGCGTGGATCTACGTCACGCAGAGGTTCCTCCGGCCACAACATTGCCACCGACATCCCGGCGCGCCCCGGAATTCACGCGGTTTCGCGCGCGTGGCGCGCTCCTACGGGGGCGGGTGGCGGTCATGCGTGTGCGGGCGCCCGCAGGGGCATTCGATATCAGCGGCGGGGTATTACGTCTGCGGGGTCGAGGCCCGGACGGGGAGGGGTTTGGCGGGGCGGCGGGCCATGAACAGGCCCAGCAGCGGGCCGGTCATGACGGTGGTCAAGATGGCCATCACCAGCAGCAGGGTGAAGGCCTGCTGGCCGATCACGCCGGCGTCCAAGCCGATCTTGATGACGATCAACTCCATCAGCGCACGCGCGTTCATCAGCGAGCCGACCGCCATGCTGTCGCGCCAGCCCAGGCCGGCCAGGCGCGCGCCAGCGGCGCCGCCGGCGATCTTGCCGACCACCGCCGCGGCCATGATCAGCCCCAGCGCGCCCAGCCCCGCGCCCACGAAGGCATCGCCGGTGGTGTTGAGGCCTGCCAGGGCGAAGAAGATCGGCATCAGCACGATGATCGCCACGTGCTCGATGCGCTCCATCAGGGTCCGCAGCAGGCGATCATCGCGCGGCAGGCAGGCGCCGAACAGGAACGCGCCGAACACCGCGTGCAGCTGCAGCCAGTCGGTCACCGCCGCGCAGGCGAACAGGCCGACGAACAGCGCCGCCAGCACCATCCCGCCCGGCACGCTGTCCGCCGCATGGCGCGCCAGCAGCCGTGCGTACAGCGGGCGCAGCAGGCCGAAGACCACCGCGCACAGCACCGCCAGCCCGATGATGATCCGGAAGAAGCCGGCGTAGCCCGCGCCCGCCCCGATCAGCGCCACCACCAGGGCCAGCAGGATCCACGCCAGCACATCGGCGATCGCCGCGGCGCTCAGCGACAGCTGGCCCAGCCGGGTGTGGGTGATGTTCCGCTCCTTGAGGATCCGCGCCAGGATCGGAAACGCGGTGATCGCCATTGCCGAGGCCATGAACAGCGCGAACGGCCAGAACCCCACCCCCTCCGGCGCCAGCGTCGGATGCAGCGCCGGCGAGATCGCAATCCCCAGCGCCATCGGCACCAGCACGCTCAGCACCCCCACCCAGCCCGCGGCCTTGAACTGCGCGCGCATCCCTTCCGGCGGCGTACGCAGCTCCACACCCACGATGAACATGAAAAGCACCAGCCCCAGCGTGGCCAGCGACGACAGCGCTGACAGCGACTCCGGCGCGAACAGCTGGCCATGGAACTGCGGAAACAGCGCTCCGAATACGATCGGCCCGAGGATGATGCCCGCCGCCATTTCGCCGATCACCGGCGGCTGGCCTACGAAGCGCAGCAGCAGCCCGCACACGCGTGCGGTGGCGATGATCACGACCAGTTGCAGCAGCAGCGGGTTTTCCATCAGGAAGGGTGGCCGATAAGAAGGAGAGGAGCGCGCCGCTCAGGCGCTGGCGGCGTACCAGTGTGGTTCCAGGGAAACAGGCGCTTCGCCATCGGTGTCGGCCAGTGCCTCCAGAGCGTGCGCGCCGATGTCCGCATGGTCGCCGCGCGCCCGCTGCAGGATCTCCCCGGCCAGCCAGCGCATCCGCTCCACGTTGGCATGCATGCGCGCGTCGAACGTGGCGTCGTCCAGCTTGTCGGACAGGGCGCGGTTGAGCTCATGGAACCAGCCGATGCGGGCCTGGTCGAGCAGTCGGGCATGCTCCTCGTCCAGCCCCGTTGCGGCGTTACGCTCGCCCCACTCGCGCAGCAGCGGCTGCATTGCCTCGTTGAGCGCGCGCGCGGCCTGCAGCGGCTTGCGCAGGCGGTGGAAGGTGGCCAGATCGGTGATCCGGCCGGAGAAGAACAGCGGCGCCAGCAGCGCCCAGTAGTAGGTGTAGTCCCAGATCACCTTCACCGGCATCACCCGCGCATCGCCGAACAGCGCGTACTGGCCCTGGTAGATCGGCAGCATGCTGTCGTAGAACGAGCGGTACAGCTGCTGGTAGATCCCGGCCCACGGCGACACGGACCCGCCCGCGCGATCCCGCGCCACCAGGTCGCAGATATAGGTGTTGGCGAACGCGATGAAGTCGCTGCCGGGCGAATAGAACGGGTCCAGGAACAGCCCCGCATCGCCGGTGATCGCCCAGCGGTCGCTGGAAAACAGCTGCCGGCAGCCATGGGAAAAGTGGCGCAGGAACAGGAAATCCTTGACCGCGTGCGCGCCCGAATCGAGGCTGGCGGCCACCCGCGGCTGGTGCCGGCGCAGCCACTGCATGGCCTTGTCGTGGGTGTTCATGGTTTCCAGCGGATGCATCTTCGCGTCGCACACAATCCCCACCGAGTGCGCGCCGGAAGCCAGCGGGATCAGCCAGAACCAGTAGCCCGGCCCGCACATGTGGTTGGTGGAGCGCCAGCGTTCGGGCGGGTCGCAGCGCTGCAGCCAGTCCGCATCTGCGGACCAGTCGGCGGGATCTACGATCCCATCCACCCGCCACCACACCGCATTGGCGTCATGGTCATTGGTCTCGGCCAGGCCCAGCTTGCGCTTCAGCAGCCCGGCGCGGCCGGAGGCGTCCACCAGCCAGCGCGCGGAGAACGTGTGTTTGCCGCCATCTGCGGAAAAGCCGACCTCATGCTGCGTCTCCCCTTCCCCGATGGAAATCGAGCGCACCACCGCGCCATCGCGAAAATCGATGTCCAGCCCGCGCACGCGTTCGCCGAGGAAATTCTCGAAGCGGCCGCGGTCGATCTGCCATGACGGCGTCGGCAGCAGGCTGCTCACGCCCAGCTCGGTGCAGGCATCCACGTCGCTGCGGCCGTCGGAAAAGAAGAAGCGGAAGCCGAACTTGCGGATCTGCTGCTCGTCCAGGTGCCCGCGCAGGCCCAACACGCTGGAAAAATAGCGCGCGCCGATCTCCACCGTCGACTCGCCCACCTTGTGCGCCGCCTCGGCCACCGGATGCGTACGGCGCTCGAGGATGCTGATCCGCAGCGCCGGGTCCTGCTGGCGCAGTTGCAGGGCCAGGGTCAGCCCTGCCAGGCCTCCGCCCAGAATCAGAATGTCTGTGTCCGGAGAAGCCTGGTCCATGGTGTCAGCCTGTTGGCGTTGAGGGGCGCGGTGCGGGGGTCGGGCTGAACTCGCCCGCAGGCTCGTCGATCACCGGTCGCGTCCTGCGCGTGCGCCGGTACTCGCCGAACATATTGCCGTGGCCGAAAACCTGCAACACAACGTGCGAAGTGATCAGCCGCAGATCGTGCCAAAGCCTGAAGTGACTCTGGCGGAACTGGTGTTCGGCATCCGCATAGCGGGTGTCCACCGGCAGCGCCACCACGCCCAGCCCCAGCTGGCGGGCGGAGGAGATCAGCATCTGCGCCTCGAACACGAACCCTTCGCCGGGCACGTCCTGCATCGCGCAGGCGGCGGCCGGGTACAGGCGCTGGCCGCTCTGCGTGTCGACCACGCGGAAGCCGCACGCCCAGCTGATGCCCCAGTCGCCGAAGTCGTTGCCGATCCGCCGGTACCAGGGCTGGCAGCCGCGCTTGCGCAGGCGCGCGCCGACGATCACGCAGCCGGGGTGGCGGTTGAACGCATCGATCATGCGCGGCAGGTCATTCGCCGAATGCTGGCCATCACCGTCCATCGTTGCCACCGCCGTCGCGCCCTGGCGCAGTGCTTCGGCAAACCCGTCGCGCAGGCTCGCGCCTTTGCCCATCCTCTGGGGGTGGCGCAGCACGGTGACGGGCAGGTCGGCGATCAGGTCGGAGGTGCCATCGTCGGAACCGTCATCGACCACGATCACCCGCGGGCAGTGCGCCAGTGCATCCTCAACCACTGCGCGGATCTGCAGCGCCTCGTTGAGCGCCGGGATCACCACCGCGACGTCCTTGGCGCGCAGTCTGGCGTTGCCGCTATCCATGAGCCAGCTCCACCCGCAGCACGCTGCCCGGGCCGGCCTGCAGCAGCGCCAGGTCGCCCTTGGTGGCCAGGGCGTCGAACAGCGGCAGCATCGGGGCCATGGCGTTGCCTGCAGCCAGCGTGGCCAGCCGGCCTTCGGCAGCCTCGGGCGCGCCTTGGATAAAGCTCGCCCGCAGGCGGGTGCCGCCCGCGCCGCGCGAGAGCACCAGCGCCCCGCCCAGCAGTCCTTCGCTCGGCGCCATCGTTCCCAGCGGGCCGGTCGCGCCGATGTCATAGGCTGCCAGCAGCACCGCCTCGTCGCCGCCGGCCAGCTGCGCCAGCGCCTCCAGCAGTCCCTGGGCGAAGGTCGCCGGACCGGCGCTGATCGCGGTGGCGGCGGCCATGCAGCCAACGCCGATGGTCCAGTAGCCGGCAGCGGCGTTGTGCACCGAGTTGTGGAACCGGGTGGGCGAGATCGCGCGCGGATCGTCGGCCAGGGTGGCGGCCATGTAATCGGTGATGGCCAGGTCGCCGTGGGTGGAGGCGAACACCGATGCCAGCGCCTTCGGGTCGCGCCCGGCGTCCTGGCAGGCGGCCAGCGCCACCTCCAGCGCCACCGCCACGGTGGCCGGCGCGCGCCGGCGCTCGTTGGCGGCCAGCAGCTGTGGCGATGGCTTGCGCGGGGCATCCTCCACCGCGGGACCGCCGCCGACGAAATCCCGCGCGGCCTGCCACGACGGCAGTCCGCCGGTCCAGAAGCCGACGCCGTCGATCCTCGCCTCCAGCGCCGTCATTGCGCCACCGCCTTGCCAAACACCAGCGAGCAGTTGTTGCCGCCAAAGCCGAATGAGTTGTTCATCGCGTAGCTGATGTCGCCGCGCGCGTTGTCCAGCCGCAGCTGCGGCCCGCAGGCCGGGTCCAGCGCCAGGCTGTTGAGGGTGCCGGGCAGCAGTCCGTCGTCCAGCGCGATCAGCGCGAACACCGACTCCACGATGCCGGCCGCGCCCAGCGTGTGCCCGGTCCAGCCCTTGGTGGAACCGGCGTGCAGGCCCGGGCCGAACATAGCCGCCACCGCCTTCGCCTCGACCGTGTCGTTGGCCGGCGTCGCGGTGCCGTGCAGGTTGAGATAGCCGACCTGGTCGGCTTCGATTCCTGCGCGCTTGAGCGCGTCGGCCATCGCCATCCGCGCCCCGAGACCCTCGGGATGGGGCGCGGACATGTGGTGGGCGTCGCTGGATTCGCCGTAGCCGCGCAGCTGCAGCCCGGGCTCGCCCTCTTCGCAGCGCTCCAGCAGGGCATAGCCGCCAGCCTCGCCCAGCGACAGTCCGTCGCGCGCGGGGTCGAACGGCCGCGCCGGCTGCGTCGACACCAGTCCCAGCGAGTTGAAGCCGAACAACACGCTGCCGCACAGGGTGTCGATGCCGCCCACCAGTGCGGCGTCAGCCAACCCCGAGTGGATCAGCCGTGCAGCCTGGGCGAACACCTTGGCGCTCGATGAGCAGGCCGTGGCCACGGTCATGCACGGTCCGCGCAGGCCGGTCGCCTCCTGCACGAACCCGCCCAGCGAATGTGGCGTGTGTACATGCGCTCGCGCCAGGTCCGCGGGAAAGGCGCCGTCGTCAAGCCGGGCATAGGCTTCTTCGGTTGCGCCAATGCTGGAAGTTGAGGTGCCGAGCACCAGAGCCACACGCTCCGCGCCATGGCGGTCGACGGCCGCGGCCACGGCCTCCAGCATCCCGTCCTGCTGCAGGGCCAGCCAGGCCAAACGGTTGTTGCGGCATTCCCACTGGGCAAACCGGGCGGGCAGCGCCTCGTCTTCAAGCCCGCTTACGCGGCCGATCCAGGCGTCCAGCGGATCGGGTCCGAAATCGTTGCGGCGCAGGCCGCTGCGGCGCTCGTCCAGCGCCTGTGCCTGTGCGGCACGTCCGCGGCCAAGCGCGGTGGTTGCGGTATAGGCGCGGATCGCCAGCGCCGGAATCGGGGAGAGCATCGGGCGCGCAGGCCTCCTTGTTCACTGGCCGCGAGTATAGGCGGCAGTGGTCAGGCACTGGTGACGCCCCGTTCACAGCGTGCGGATGGTGTCCCCGCCCGCCTTGTCCAGACTGTCCTTCGCCGCGTCGCGCTGTTCTGCATTGAAGGCGTGGACCACCACTGCCGAGCGGCCTTCCGCCAGCGCATCGCGCACCTTCTGGATATACGGGTCGTGATCGGGTCGCAGCGACACCAGCCCCCCGGCCATCAGGCCGAACACGCCGCCGTAACCGATGATGAGCGCCGCGGCGAAGCCGGGCGAGCTGGTCACCAGCTCCAGGCCGCTTGCGTACAGCACTGCAAACACCAGTGCGCCGAGCACCAGCCCGGCCACTCCCAGCTTGGCGTGGGCGGTGATGATTGTGCGGACGATGCCGCGACCTTCCGGCTCCATCTTGCGGCCCGGGTGAAGGTCGTGGCGGGTAATCACCTGCACCTGCGACGGGCGCAGGCGGAGCGCCTTGCGCAGCCTGCGTGCACAGCCGCGTGCGTTGCTCTCGCTGTCGAAGATGGCTGCAACCTTGCTGTCCGAGACTTCTCCCGTAAGGGGCGACAGAGCGTTCATGGGCGGGGGCCGCGTTGGGGTACGGTCCCTATCCTCGCGCCGTAGCCATCAAAGCACTGTGACAGTACCGCGCTGCGTACAGCCGGTTCTGAGGCGGACCCTCAGCGGATCCAGCCGCTCAGCTCGTCGCGGCTGAGCAGGCCGTCGCCGTCCACGTCGACGCCGTTGAATTCCTGCCTCAGGGTGTCGTTTGCGCTCGCCTCGCGGCGGCTGATGAAGCCGTCCGCGTCGGTGTCGAGCGTTTCGAAATCAATGCTGTAGTCACTTGAGAGCAGCGTGGTGGGCTCGAACGAGCGGATGATCACCTGCTGCCCGCCCGCCTCGCCGAAGGTGACCATGCCGGTTTGGCGCTCGGCGCGGTCCGGCCGCGTGGTCGGTTCGTCAGGTACTGGCAGCGGCGCGGTTTGCACCTGCGCGCCCGCCAGGGCGGGCGCCAGCAGGGCAAGGAGCAGGAAGGATTCGGATAGCTTCATGATCTGGTGTCCAGATATGGGGTTGAGCCGAGGTTACCGCCCCCAGACCCCACACGAAATCCACGCACGCCTTTTGTAGGAGCGCGCCATGCGCGCGAAGCCGCGTGACCTCCGCTGTGGTCCTGCTGCATCGTCCACGAATTTGCTCCGGGATCCCCGCCGGCCTTTCAGACAGTGCGGCGGCAGAAAGGGTGCGGGATTGCGGGTGTCACGCGGCTTCGCGCGCATGGCGCGCTCCTACAAGGGGTCCTGGGCGAGGGATTCTTCGATGGCGGTGAAGGCGGAGGTGCTGCCGGGCGGGGCGTCGGTCATGCCGGTGGCGTAGTAGACAACGCCGTTGCCGCCTTCCATGTCCACCCACAGTCCGGACAGCAGGCCGTAGGCGTTGCCGGCGTGGCCCACGCGGCGTACGCCGTCGCCGAACGGATCGTCGCGGCAGCCGTCATGGAGGGTGGCCAGGGTCTGGGTGGACAGGCCGTAGCTGCAGTAGAAACCTTCCTGCGCATGCCCGCCCGCGTCGGGCTCCACGGTGTCGCCGCCCGTGGAAGCCAGCGACCACTGCGGCCGCAGCATGGTCTGCACCGATTCTTCGCTGAGCAGGCGCACGCCGTCCACGCTGCCCTGTCCCAGCAGCAGCCGTCCGATCTTCGCCAGGTCCGTGGCCGAAATGCGCATGCCGCCCTGCGGCCCGAACAGCGCACCGTTGGCGCCGGGGCGCCACAGGTCCAGGTTGCAGCTGCCGTCGGCTGCGCGGGCCACCGGACAGGCGGGGCGCGTGCCCTGGTTGTTGTCGGCGCTGGGCGTGCGGTCGCTGCGGTACTGGACCACCGCGCTGGCCACGGTGTCGTCATCGCAGGCGGCCCAGCCATAGCAGCCGGCCAGGCCGAGCGGATCAAACACCAGCCGCTTCATCAGCAGGTCGAAGCGCTCTCCGGTGGCGTTCTCCATGAGCGTCGCTACCAGCGGGAAGTTGAGGTTGGTGTACTGGAACCAGGTGCCGGGGGCGTGCTCTTCGTTCCAGGCGCGCGGGTCATCCAGCAGGTCCTTAAGCTGGCCGTCCAGCGGAGTCTGCCAGTAGCCCGCGTCGTCGGTCAGGCCGCTGGTGTGCGACAGCAGCTGGCGCAGGCTGATCGGCGCATCGGGAAACCGGGGATGGCGCAGCTCCCAGCCGAGCCCTTCCGACACGTCGGCATCCAGGTCCAGCAGGCCGTCTTCGACCAGTTGCATCACCCCGATCGCGACCACCAGCTTGGAGATCGAAGCCATCCGCGTGGGCGAGTCGGCGGTGACCTCGCGGCCGGTGGCCAGGTCGGCCATGCCCTGGGCGTGGGATGCAGTGACGCCGTCAAGGTCGAAGGCGACCCGCACCGCGGCCACCGGCTCTGCGGGGGTTCCGGACGCGTCGTCGGTGGCAAAGGCAGTCCCACCGGCGCACAGCAGCGCGGCCAGCAGGGCGCTTCCTGCAGTCAGCTTGCGCGAAATCAGCCTGCAGGAGGTCAGCTTGTTCAACATAGTGCGTCCGGCGTATTCGTTCAGGTAGCCGGAGCCTAGAACATTTCAGCTTCGCTGTGGCGAGCCGGGCCGTTGCTCACGCTTGAAGATCGCCCACAGCGCCGCCATCCCTTGCAGACGACTTTTCCGGAGAACCCCATGCAGACCATCCTTGTCACCGGCGCCAACCGCGGCATCGGTCTGGCCCTGGTGCAGCGTTACCGCGAGCGCGGCGATCAGGTCATTGCCGTCTGCCGCACCAGCAGCGCAGCGCTCGAAGCCACCGGCGCCCGGATCGAGGCCGGCGTAGATGTGTCTGACGACGCAGCGGTGGCAGGACTGGCCGAGCGTTTGAAAGGTGAATCGCTCGATGTGGTGGTGCTCAACGCCGGCATCCTCACCCGCCAGTCCTATGGCGAAATCGACGCGGCCGGCTTCCAGGCCATGCGCGATCAGTTCGAAATCAACGCGCTCGGGCCGCTGCGGGTGCTGCAGGCGCTGGATGCCAACCTGGCGCGGGGCAGCAAGGTCGGCATCATCACCAGCCGCATGGGCTCGATGGGCGACAACAGCTCCGGCGGCCGCTACGGCTATCGCGCGTCCAAGGCCGCGGTGAACGCCATCGGCCGGTCGCTGGCCGTGGACCTGGAGGAGCGCGGCATTGCCGTGCAGCTGCTGCATCCGGGCTTCGTCGCCACCGAGATGGTGGGCGGGCGCGGCGAGGTGGCTCCGGAGCACGCCGCCGCCCAGCTGGTCGAGCGCCTGGACGAGCTGGACCTGGAAGCGTCCGGCACCTTCCGCCACGCCAACGGCAGCCAGCTCCCCTGGTGAGCGCTCGGGCCGCGTGGCCGCGCCGGGTTTGAAGGATCCCAGCCTCTCCGTAGGAGCGCGCCATGCGCGCGAAGCCGCGTGACACCTGGCACCGGGATGGGGCTTCGGTTACGACGTCGTCACCGAAGCCCCATCCAGTGTGCAGAATTCACGCGGCTTCGCGCGCATGGCGCGCTCCTACATTCGAGTTGGGCGTCCCGAATCCGGGCCGCGCGGCCCAGGTCGTTACGCGGTCATGCCGCTGTGGCGCAGCAGGGCTTCGATCTGCGGCTCGCGGCCGCGGAAGGCGGTGAAGTTTTCCAGCGCCGGGCGGCTGCCGCCCCGCGCCAGGATCTCGCGGCGGAAGCGCGCGCCGGTCTCGGCCAGCGCCTCTGGCGCCTCCTCGAACGCCGCATAGGCATCCGCGCTCAGCACCTCGGCCCACTTGTAGCTGTAGTAGCCGGCCGCGTAACCGCCGGCAAAGATGTGGCCGAACTGGTGCGGGAAGCGGTGCCAGGACGGCGGGCGGATCACCGCCACCTCGTCGCGCACCTGCTCCAGCAGGGCCATCACTTCCGCAGCGCGGGCTTCGGCGCCGCTGTGCAGCAGCATGTCGAACAGGGCGAACTCCAGCTGGCGCACGGTCTGCAGCCCGCTGTGGAAGTTCTTCGCCGCCAGCATCCGGTCGAACAGCTCGCGCGGCAGCGGCTCGCCGCTGTCCACGTGCGCGCTCATCGCCCGCACCCGCGGCCATTCCCAGCAGAAGTTCTCCATGAACTGGCTGGGCAGCTCCACCGCATCCCATTCCACCCCGTTGATGCCTGCCACCGGCAGCTCGCCTACTTCGGTCAGCAGCTGGTGCAGGCCGTGTCCCATCTCGTGGAACAGGGTCACCACTTCATCGTGACTGAGCGTGGCCGGCTTGCCGTCCACCCCCTTGCCGAAGTTGCAGACCAGGTACACCACCGGGGTCTGGTCGCCATCGGCACGCTGGCGGCGGTTGCGGCAGTCGTTCATCCACGCGCCGCCGCGCTTGCCGGTGCGCGCATGTGGATCCAGGTAGAACTGGCCCACCAGGCCGCCGTCGCCGTTGAGCAGGCGGTAGAAGCGCACGTCCTCGTGCCACGTGGGCGCCTGGTCCTGCTCCACCCGCAGGCCGTACAGGTCGTGAATCAGGCCGAACAGCCCGTCCAGCACCTTGGGCTCGGTGAAGTACTGCTTCACCTCCAGCGCCGAATAGGCATAGCGCGCCTGGCGCAGCTTCTCGCTGGCCCAGGCCAGGTCCCACGGCTGCACGGTGTCCAGGCCCAGCTCGTCGCGGGCGAACTCATCAAGCTCGGCGCGATCGCGCCTGGCGTGGGGCAGGGCCTTGCCGGCCAGCTCGCGCAGGAAGGCAAGTACGTCATCCGGGGCGTCCGCCATCTTGGTGGCCAGCGACACCTCGGCGTAACTGGCAAAGCCGAGCAGCCTGGCCAACTCCGTGCGCAGCGCCAGGGTGCGCTCGATCAGGCCGGAGTTGTCCAGCTCCGCCGGACCCGCCTCGGAGGCCCGCACCCCGTAGGCCCGGTACAGCGTTTCGCGCAGCTGGCGGCTGTCGGCATAGGTCTGCACCGGCAGGTAGCAGGGCATGTGCAGGGTCAGCTTCCAGCCGTTGCGGCCGTCCTCGCGCGCTGCGCCGCGACAGGCATTGAGCACATCGGCCGGCACGCCGGCCAGCTCGGCTTCGTCCTGCACGTACAGGGCGAAATCGTCGGTGGCATCCAGCAGGTTTTCCGAGTACCGGGCCGACAGCGCGGCCAGCTCTTCCTGCAGCTGGGCAAAGCGCGCGCGCTGGCTTTCTTCCAGCTCGGCGCCGCCAAGGCGGAAGTCACGCAGCGCGTTTTCCACCGCCGTCCTGCGCGCCTGGTCGAAGCTGGCGAATTCCGGCGCCGTGGCCAGCGCCCGGTACTGGGCGTACAGCGCCTGGTCCTGCGCCAGCGCGCTGAAAAAGCGGGTCACCCGCGGCAGGGCGGCGTTGTAGGCCTCGCGCAGCTCCGGCGTGTTCATCACCGCCTGCAGGTGCCCCACCACGCCCCAGGCGCGGCCGAGCCGCTCGGTGGCGTCCTCCAGCGGCGTGATGAACCCCTCCCACGTCACCGGCGCCACCGTGCGGGCATGCTCCACCGCCGCCTCGGCCTCGGCCAGCAGCGCGTCCATGGCGGGGGCCACGTGTGCCGGCGTGATCGCGTCGAAACGGGGCAGTCCGGAGAAATCGAGCAGGGGATTGGTCATGGGGGGGGTACCGATGGGGAAACAGACCCGTCATTCTAACGGGCCGCCCCGCCCGCCCATCGCCGGGAGCCCGCCGGCCGGACAGCCGGCAGGACCGATCGCAGGACTGATCCCAGGACTGAATCGCAGGACCAACGGCAGGCCCGTTTTCAGATGTCCCATGCCATGATCGACCCGAATCCACCCAGCCAGATGCCTGCCGGGCCGTCGCTGTCACCGTCGCCTGCGGGCGATGACCGGTCGCCAGCCGTTCGCAAGAAGCCGAATCCATGTCCACCCAGGTGCCCCAGACCGTCCCCGCGCAGGGTGCCGAGAAAACCGGCCCGCATCAGCGCTACGGATTGTTCCATGCGCTGCCGCCGCTGGGGTGGGCGCTGCTGGTGCTGCTGGTCGGTCTGGCGGGGACCGGAGCCATCGCCCACCACGAATGGCGCGACGCGCAGGCGCGCGCGGAGGCCATGCACGCCTCGCTGGCCGATGCCGCGCGGGGCCGCGTGCGCGAGCCGCTGGAAGGCGCCGCCGTCGCCTTGCGTGCCATGCAGACCGTGTTCCTCTCGCAGGGCGAAATGAGCCAGACCGCCTTCGCCCATTACCAGCAGAACCTGCGCGCGGTCGGCAACGTGCCCGGATACATCGTCACCGCGTTTGCGCGGCGGATCGATCCGTCCGACGGCAGCGGGCAGCATTACCGCTACGAGCTGCTGTCGCCAATGCATGGCAACGAGGCGCTGCTGTGGTTCGACCTGGCCACCCAGCCGGACAACCTGGCCGCGCTCGAGCTGGCGCGGGACAGCGACCTGCTGTCGATGTCGGCGCCCTTGCAGCTGATCCAGATGGAAGGCGCCGGCCTGGCCGGGCGCGGTATCACCCTGCGCTTGCCGGTGTATTCGCGCGGTCCTTCGCCCATGACGATCGAGCAGCGGCGTGCGCGTGAGATCGGTGCGCTCGCGATCAGCCTCCAGCTCGATCCGCTGGTGCGGACCGGCCTGCAGGGGCGGATCCTCGAGTTCATGCACGTGGCCATCCACGATCCCGACGCTGCCGGGGATGGCCGGGTGTTCGAATCCGGGCCGGCGCCGCAACACGACGTGCCGGCGCTGGTGCGCCAGCTGGAGTTCGGCGGGCGCCGCTGGGAACTGCACCTGCGTCCGCAGGCGGCCCACGCCGAGTTCGAAAAAGCCGTTTCCATCCTCGCCATCGGTTCGCTGATCAGCCTGCTGCTGTCACTGCTGCTGTGGTCGATCGCCTCCACCCACCGCCACGCGCTGGCGCTTGGTCAGGGCATGAGCGCACGCTTCGCCGAGAGCGAGGCGCGGTTCCGGGCCCTCAACGAGCTGCTGCCGGCGCTGGTGCTGCTGGCTGACGGCGAGGGCAACATCACCTACGCCAACCAGTTCGCGCGCAAGCGCCTGGGCGAGGTGGTCGGGCGCCCGCTGGCCTGTGTATTCGCCGATGACGCGCTGGGCAACGAGCTGGCCGATGATCCGGATGGCCAGTCCAGCTGGGAAGACCGCGAAGCCGAGCTGGCCGCGCCGGCCGGGGGGTTCTGGGCCTCGGTATCGCTGGCCCCGGTGGTGGTTGATGGCCAGCGCCACCGGCTGCTGGCCGCCAGCGACATCAGCGAACAGCGCGAGCTGGCCGCACGGCTGGGCTATCAGGCCACCCACGACGCCCTGACCGAGCTGTGGAACCGGCGCGAATTCGAGCGCCGCCTGGCCCGCGCGCTGGAGCGCCAGCGGGTGGATCCCGAGGGCGGCCGCTTCGCCCTGCTGTACTTCGACCTCGACCAGTTCAAGGTGATCAACGACCTGTCCGGCCACCGCGCCGGTGACCAGCTGCTGGTGGAACTGGTGATGACGCTCAGCCGCGAGCTGCGCGAGGGCGACCTGATTGCGCGCCTGGGCGGCGACGAATTCGGCCTGCTTGCCTACGGCGTGGGCGAGGCCGAAGCCCTGGTGCTGGCCGAACGCCTACGCCGCAGCATCGACAGCGTGCGCTTCATCTGGAAGGGCCGCACCCACTCGGTCAGTGCAAGCATCGGCGTGGTGGTACTCGACCATCCCGGCGCCACGCTGCAGGACGTCATGGCCTGGGCCGACAGCGCCTGCTACCTGGCCAAGGAGAACGGGCGCAACCGCGTGCACCTCTACCGCGAGGATGACGAAACCACCCGCCGCCACGGCGAGATGGAATGGGTGCACCGGCTGGCCAGCGCGCTGGAAGAGGACCGGCTGGTGCTCGACTACCAGGAGGTGGTGCCGCTCAGCCCGGATGCCGCGGAAGGCCCGTATATCGAGCTGCTGCTGCGCCTGCGGGAAAAGAACGGGCAGTTGGTGCCGCCGGGCACCTTCCTGCCTGCCGCCGAGCGCTATGGATTGATGCCGGCGGTGGACCGCTGGGTGATCCGCACGGCGCTGTCCAACTTCAGCCGCCTGCACCCGTCGGGCGAGGGCCTGGAAACCTGCGCCATCAACCTGTCCGGTGCCACGGTGGACGATGAGGATATCGCCGATTTCATCCTCGGCTGCCTGGCCGAATACGGGGTTCCGGCGGAAGCGGTGTGCCTGGAGATTACTGAAACAGTTGCCGTGCGCAGCCTGCTGAAAGTGGCCAAGGTGATCGAGCGTCTGCGTGCGGCCGGGTGCAGGATCGCGCTGGATGATTTCGGCGCCGGCATGTCGTCGTTCGGCTATCTGAAGAACCTGCCGGTGGACGTGATCAAGATCGATGGCAGCTTCATCCGCGAGATCGACAAGGACCTCATGAGCCGGACCATCGTCAGTGCGATCGTGCAGATCGGCCACCAGCGCGGGCTGAAGGTCGTGGCCGAATGGGTCGATGACGACGCCATCCGCGAAGTGCTGTGGATGCTGGGCGTGGACTACGGCCAGGGCTTCGTGCTGAGCATGCCCCAGCGGGTGGTGTTCCAACGCGACTGACAGGCGCTTGTCGGGGCTTCACCGGGTGTTAGCGGCCCGCCGCACACGATGTGGGCGTCCCCCGCACCCAGGAGCACTGACATGAAGCATGCAACCATCCGTACGGGCGTATTCGCCGCTGCTCTGGCATTTGCCGGCGCCGCCTGCGCGGGCGATCCCGGTCAGGACGGCATGAGCGAGCGCGAAGTGCGCGATGCGCTGACCGCAGCCGGCTACACCGATATCGATGACGTCGAGCGCGACGATGGCGTGTGGGAGGCCGATGCCCGGCGTTCGGACGGACGCCGGATCGATGTGCGGGTGGATCCGCGCACCGGCACCATCTATCCCGACGACGGCCAGACCTCGCTGACCGAAGATGAGGTGCGCGCCAGTCTTTCGGCCGCCGGCTACGAGCGCATCCGCGACGTGCGGTTCGATGACGGCATGTGGGAGGCGGATGCCCACCACGATGGCGTCGAATACGACCTGTACATGGATCCGGCCACTGCCGAGGTCGTGAGCCGGAAACGGGATTGAGCGTGGCATCCCGAATTCATCGGACTCCGCCGGATCTCCGCCGACCAGATGTGAATACCCCATCGTAGGAGCGCGCCACGCGCGCGAAACCGCGTGACATTGATCCGCGCCGCGCACCCCCGGACACCACGCCCTGTCCGACGCTCCGCCGCGAACCATGATTCACGCGGTTTCGCGCGCGTGGCGCGCTCCTACATGGGGGCATGCCAGAATGTGGTGCATGGATCAGACCACGCCCCGTGCGTCCGGAAATGCCCCGGAAACAGCCCCCCAGCCACGTCAGCGCCGCATCCTCGTGCGCGACCGTCTGCAAGCCATCGTCTACGGCGCCCTGCTGGCGGTGATCATCGGCTGGGTGCTCTACATCGGCCGGCCGGTGTTCGTGCCCATGGTCTTCGGCGTCCTCGTGGCCTACATCATCATCGGCCTCTCGCGCGGTCTGCGCCGCGTGCCCACCGTCGGCCGCTGGCTGCCGCCGTGGCTGTGCTACGTCGCCTCGATCGCCTCCATCCTGGCGGTGATCGGCGCCGGCGTTCTGCTGGTGGTCAACAACGTGGGCCGGGTGGTGCAGCTGGCGCCGGACTACGAGGAATCGCTGCTGCAGATGATCCAGCGCGGGGCCGAGCTGGTCGGCATCGAGAGCGCGCCCACCTGGAACGCCCTGCGCGTGCAGATCCTGGAACAGATCAGCACCCAGGCGGTGATCGGCACCACCGTGGTTTCGGTGACCGCGGTGATGGCCACCATGGCGGTGGTGTTGCTGTACGTGACCTTCCTGCTGGTTGAAAAGCGTGTGTTCCCGCAGAAGCTGCGCAACCTCTCGGATGATCCGCAGGATGTCTCACGCATCCGCCAGGTGCTCGACAGCATCAGCACGCGCACCGGGCAATACCTTGCGCTCAAGACCCTGGTCAGCGTGATCCTGGGCGTGATCAGCTGGGCGATCATGGCCATCTTCGGGGTGGAATTCGCCGGCTTCTGGGCGGTGCTGATCACCGTGCTCAACTACGTGCCCTACATCGGCTCGTTCCTGGGCGTGCTGTTCCCGGTGGCCTGGGCGATCGTGCAGTTCGGCGATATCGGCACCGTCATCACCCTGCTGATCCTGCTCTCCAGCGCACAGTTCGTGATCGGCAACTTCCTTGATCCGTGGCTGCTGGGCAACTCGCTCAACCTCAGCCCGTTCGTGATCCTGGCCAGCCTCACCATCTGGGGCGCGCTATGGGGCATCCCCGGCGCCTTCCTCGCGGTGCCGATCACCTCGGTGCTGGCCATCGTGCTGTCCGAATTCAGCGGCACCCGCCCCATCGCCGTCCTCATGTCCCGCAGCGGCGATTTGTAGGAGCGCGCCACGCGCGCGAAACCGCGTGACGTCTGGCGGCGCGGTGTGGCCCCGGACACCGCGCCGTGTCCGACGGATTCCCGCACGCCATGATTCACGCGGCTTCGCGCCTGTGAGGCGCTCCTACGAGGTGGGGTTGGCCGTATGGGTCGAATAGCGATTCGCCCGGTAGGAGCGCGCCATGCGCGCGAAGCCGCGTGACGTCTGGCAGCGCGGCGTGGCCCCGGTCACCGCGCCGTGTCCGACGGATTCCCGCACGCCATGATTCACGCGGC
>NZ_JBSVRG010000012.1:0-35572 GCF_054052045.1 Luteimonas sp. A277 | reverse complement strand
CCGCGCCGTGTCCGACGGATTCCCGCACGCCATGATTCACGCGGCTTCGCGCCTATGAGGCGCTCCTACGGGGGGGGTAGACGTATGGGTCGAAGAGCGATTCGCCCGGTAGGAGCGCGCCATGCGCGCGAAACCGCGTGACGTCTGGCGGCGCGGTGTGGCCCCGGTCACCGCGCCGTGTCCGACGGATTCCCGCACGCCATGATTCACGCGGCTTCGCGCCTATGAGGCGCTCCTACGGGGGGGGTGGACGTATGGGTCGAAGAGCGATTCGCCCGGTAGGAGCGCGCCACGCGCGCGAAACCGCGTGACGTCTGGCGGCGCGGTGTGGCCCCGGTCACCGCGCCGTGTCCGACGGATTTCCGCACGCCATGATTCACGCGGCTTCGCGCCTATGAGGCGCTCCTACCCCGGGAGGCGCTCTTACCCCGGGGCGCGTCGGTACGCCGTTCGGAACGTACCGGCTGCCGGTTTACTGCGGCGTGTGCGCGAGGCAGCGGTTGAAGAACGATTCGCTCAGGCGGTAGCGGTGCAGGGCATCCTTCCCGCGCAGGCCGTGCTTGGCGCCGGGATAGGTCATCAGTTCAAACGCGGTGCCGGCCTGCTGCAGCTGGCTCATCAGCTGGGTGGCGTTGGAAAACAGCACGTTGTCATCGGCCATGCCGTGGATCAGCAGCAGGCTGTCCGAACGGATGTCATCCGCATGGGTGAACACGCTGGCCTCGCGGTACCCCTCCGGGTTGTCCTGCGGCAGGTGCATGTAGCGCTCGGTGTAATGGGTGTCGTACAGGGCCCAATCGGCGACCGGTGCGCCGGAAATCCCGCAGGCGTAGTGGTCGGGCGCCTTGGCCAGCAGCATCAGGGTCATGTAACCGCCGTTGGACCAACCGTGCACGCCGATCCGCGCCGGATCCACCCACGGCTGCTGGCGCAGCCACTCCACGCCGTGTACCTGGTCTTCCACTTCCACCGTGCCCTGGTTGCGGTACAGCGAGCCCAAGAACTCCGCGCCGCGCCCGGGCGTGCCCCGGTTGTCGATCGAGAACACCACGTAGCCGCGCTGGGCCAGGTACTGGTTGAACAGCGCGTCGCCGCGCGAAGGCCACGCATTGGTCACCGTACGACCCACCGGGCCGCCGTACACGTGCACCACCACCGGGTACTTGCGCGAAGGATCAAAATCCGCCGGCTTGATCAGGCTGTAATGCAGGGTGCTGCGGCCATCGGCGGCGGTCATGGTGTCGAATTCCACCGGCAGGTGGGCGTCGATGAAGGCCGCGTACGGGTGCTCCGGATCGGTCGGATCGTTCTCCAGCAGGCGCGCGATCAGGCTGCCGTCATTGCGACGCAGCTCCACCTGCGGCAGCGATTCCACGCTCGACCAGCTGTCCACGTACACACTGGCATTGCGGGCGAAGCTGGCCGCATGCGTGCCGGGCTCCTGCGACAGGCGCACGATCTCGCCGCCCGCCAGCGGCACCGCGTTGACGTGCATCTCCAGCGGTGCGTCCGGGTTGCCGGCGAAGTAGGCCAGCCCGGCCTCTTCGTCCACCGCCAGCAGTGAAGCCACCGGCCACTCGCCGGAGGTCAGCGGTACCAGCCCGCTGCCGTCTTCGTTGGCGCCGCCCTCACCAACGATGTACAGATGCTGGAACCCGCTGCGTTCCGAGCTCCACAGGATGCGCCCGTCCTTGAGGAACCGCAGGCTGTCGTGCAGCGGTATCCAGGTGTTGGCGGTCTCGGTGATCAGCGTGCGCTGGGCGCCGGTGGCGAGCGTCACCTCGATCAGCTCCAGCGTCTGCTGGTCGCGGCTCTGGCGCTGGAAAGTCAGGCGCCCGGCATCGCGCCAGTCCACCCGCGGCAGGTAGATATCGGTGTCATCGCCCAGGTCGATCCACTGCGGGCGGGCGCCCTGGCGCGGGGCGATCACGCCCAGCTGCACCAGCACGTTGGGATCGCCGGCAAACGGATAGCGCTGCTCGATCACCTCGGTGCGGTCCGGGTACACCTCGTGGCGGCGATGGATAGAGACCGGGGACTCATCGATCCGCGCAAAGGCGATCGCCGAATCGTCCGGTGCCCACCAGTAGCCGGTGTGCCGGCCCATTTCCTCATCGGCCACGAACTCCGGCACGCCGTTGCCGATCACATCCGAACCGTCCTGGGTCAGCTGCACTTCGCGCCCGTCGGCCAGGTCGATCACCCACAGGTTGCGCTCGCGGATGAAGCTGACGAACCCGCCCTGCGGCGACAGCTTTGGATCGGTGGCGAACCCGCCGCCGTTGGTGAGCTGGCGCACCGCGGCGGTGCCTTCGCCCGCCAGGTCGTAGAGGTACAGCTCCCCGCCCAGCGGGAACAGCAGCCGCGAGGCGTCCGGCGCCCACTGGTAATCCACGATCCCGCTCAGCCCGGCGATGCGCTGGCGCTCGCGCCGCGCCTTCTCCTCGTCGCTCAGTTTCTCCTCGCCCGGCAGCACCAGCGACGAGTCCACCAGCATCCGGGTCTGGCCGCTTTCAATGTGGTATTCCCACAGGTCCAGTCGGTTGCGATCCGTGTCGCGTCCGCGCAGGAACGTCACTCGCGACCCGTCCGGCGCCACCTGCGGGCGCATCAGCGTCGGCCCGGCCAGCGGCGCGTCGCCGGTGATTGCTTCCAGGGTCAGGCGGCCGTCATCGGCCAGGGCGGAATTGGGCATGGTGGCAGTGGCAATCATCAGCGTGGCAGCGGCAAGCAGTTGGCGCATGTAAACCTCGGGCGGTACGTTTTCATCGTGCGAGCAAGTCTACCCGCGCCCGCCCAGTCGTAATTCGCCCACCCCCGTAGGAGCGCGCCACGCGCGCGAAGCCGCGTGAATATGATCATTGCCGCGGGGCGTCGGTGCCGGCGTACCGGCCGACGCCACCCCGCACCGCCCATCGTCACGCGGCTTCGCGCGCGTGGCGCGCTCCTACCGGGGACCCTTCAGCGCTTGCCGAACAGCTGCGCCTTCTGCTCTTCGGTCATCGGCTTGCCGAGATCCGGGTTGACCTGCTTTGCCAAGGCATAGGCACGCTCGGTGGCGGGGCGGGCGGCGATGGTTTCCTGCCAGCGCACCACGTTGGGGTAGGGGGCCATGTCCACCGGCGCGCTGTCGTACCCGTTGATCCACGGGTAGGCGGCCATATCCGCGATCGAATACTCCGCGCCGGCAAGGAACTCGCGCCCTTCCAACCGCTTGTCCAGCACCTTCAGCAGCCGGTTCACCTCGTTCGCGTAGCGTTCCATCGCGTAGCCGATCTTCTCCGGCGCATACACGTGGAAATGCCCGTACTGGCCGCTCATCGGCCCCAGTCCGGCCATCTGCCAGAACAGCCATTCCAGCGCCTGGATCCGCTCGCGCGGGTCGGTTGGCAGGAATTTTCCGGTCTTCTCGGCCAGGTACATCAGGATTGCGCCGGACTCGAACACCGTCTGCGGGGCGCCGCCGTCGGCTGGCTGGTGATCCATGATCGCCGGCATCTTGTTGTTCGGCGAGATCTCCAGGAACTCCGGCTTGAACTGGTCGCCAGCGCCGATGTTCACCGGCTTGATGGTGTATTCCAGCCCCGCTTCTTCCAGGAACAGGGTCACCTTGTGACCGTTGGGCGTGGGCCAGTAGTAGAAGTCGATCATCGTCGGCGCTCCGGAAATGGGGGAATCATCGAGTCTAGCCCCGCGGCCGTATCCCCACGTGCAACGCAGCATCGCCAACCCATTTGTAGGAGCGCGCCATGCGCGCGAAACCGCGTGAATGTGATCGTGCGGCAAGGCGTCGGCGGGTTCGGCGTATCCGAGACCACGCGGCAAGGTCAGGGTTCACGCGGCTTCGCGCGCGCGGCGCGCTCCTACGGATCCGGCCCCGACGGGAACAGCCCGACGCCATGTGTCACGCGGTTTCGCGCGCGTGGCGCGCTCCTACGGGAGGGGCCAGCCGGCGGTATTGCGGCGCCATCTGGCGCTGGGACGGCGGGGGGGCTAGGCTGCGGATGACCTGTCAGGAGGGGACAGTCTTGATGCCGCAGGCCGCCATGCACCCGTCCGGCGTCGCAAAGCCCAGGGGGCAATCCATTGAGTGAGGCCCAGCCAGGCACGGACTTTGGCCTGGCCCAGCGGCGCCGGGCGTGGCTCGCCGGGTGCATGCTTTTCGCGGGCCTGCTGGCCGCGGCCGCGCTGGTGGCCTGGGGTGATCTGCAAGTGCGCCAGCAGGCCGGCCAGCGCTACGTGCAGGCACTGGCTGACAGCCATGCACGCGAGGTCGGCCACGAGCTGGCCGCGGTCGAAGCGGAGTTACGGGCGCTCGCCGATGGCCTCGCCGTCATCGGCGCTACGGCTCCCGAAGCGGTTCCGCTGCTGCTGCACGACAGCCTGGCGGGCATCGCCCGGCGCAACCCGGCCCTTGCCGGACTGAGGCTGGAAGACGCCGCGCCGGATTTCGTCCCTGCAGCCGGGGCAGCGCCACGACGCCTGCACCTCGGCCTGTCTGCTTCCGATGCCGATGGCAACTGGCGTCTGCCGGTGGCCGTACGGGTGCCCGGACGCGCGGATGGCAATGCCCAGTGGCTGCGCGCCGAGCTGGACGTGGACGTCTTCAGCAGCGTATTGCGCGTCCACGAGGTCGGCAGTTCCGGCGTCGCTTCGGTGCTCGGCCACGACGGAACCCTGCTTGCCCGCTCCGATACCGGCGTCCTGCAGGCGGGCCTGCAGGCGACGTACTCGCCGGCCTTCGCGGCATTGGAGCAAGCACCCTCCGGCGTGGTGCGTTCGAAGAGCCGGCTCGATGGCGTGGTCCGCGTGGTTGGCTACCGCTCCGTAAAGGGCTGGCCCCTGGTCGCCACGGTCGGCATTCCGCCGAAAGTCCTGCATGCGGGCTGGTGGACCTTCGTATGCGCGCTGGCGCTGGGCATCCTGCTGTTGATGGCCGCGTGGGGATCCGGGCTGTACTTCCTGCGCCGCGCCACCCGCCGCGAGCATGAGATACGCCTTTCGCTCAACGCCAGTGAACACACCGTCGGCGACCTGCGCGAGCGCGTGCGTGATGCCAAAGCGCAATACCGGTTCCTCTATGAGCAGCATCCGCTGCCGGCCGTGGTCTATGACCGCGAGACCCTCCAGGTGCTGGAAGTCAACGCGGCCGCCGAGTCACAGTACGGCTACGAGCGCGAAGCGTTCCTGGGCCTTCCGGCATCGCGGGTGCTGGCCGAAGGCGTTACCGAGGACGACGTGCGCGAAGAGCTGCGCAACCATCCCAATGCCTACGGCCGCCGCATCTGGCCGCACCTGCGGGCCGACGGAAAACCCTTCAGCGCGCTGGTGTTCGCCCGCGACATCTCCTCCTTCGACGGCCGGCCGGCGCGCCTGATGCTGGCCCTGGACGTGACCGAGCAGGTCCGCGCCGAGGCCGATCTGCGCCTGCTGCGGCGCGCGGTGGAATCAAGCGGGGAAGGGGTGTTCATCGTCGATGTCGCGCGCGAGGAGCTGGTGTATGCCAACGAGGCGTTCGCGCGCCTGTGCGGGATCGGCGGCGCGCCGGGGCTCTCAATGACCCGGGTGGCGGTGGACACCATTGCCGACGACGGGGTCCGCGCGATCCTGCGCAGCGCGATCGAGCGCGGGCAGGGCACCTCGGTGGAAGTCGCCGGCCCGCGGGCACTCGAGGGCGAGTACTGGCGCGAGATCCGGCTCTCGCCGGTGCGCGGCAAGGAGGGCGGGGTCACCCATTTCGTCGGCATCCTCACCGACATCACCGCCCGCCGCATGGCCGCGCGCGACCTGGCCTGGCGCGCCTCTCACGAAGCGCTGACCGGGCTGTTCAACCGCGATGCGCTCATCGCCCGCATCGACGACGCCATCGACGCGGCGGTGACTGCCGGAGACGGCGCCGGGATCGCTGTGAGCCTCATCAACCTGGACCACTTCAAGCTCATCAACGACAGCCTTGGCAGAGTGGTTGGTGACGAGGTGCTGGTGGCGCAGGCCCGGCGGCTGGAGGAAGCCGCAGCCAGCGGTGACGTGGTGGGCAGTCTTGGCGGCGACGAGTTCGGCATCCTGCTGGGCGGCCTCACCGGCGCGGAGGTCTGCGAACGGGCGGAGGCGCTGCGCGCTGCGGTCTCGCGACCGGTGCCGGTGCGTGGCATCGAACTGCTCACCACCGCCAGCCTTGGCTATGCCTGCTACCCCGGCGACGGCGGCTCCGGAGCGGAGCTGCTGCGCCTTGCCAGCCGCGCGGTCGACCGTGCCAAGCACGAGGGCCGCAACCGCAGCGTGGCCTACCACTCCGGGCTCGACCCGCACGCCGCCGAGCGCCTGGCGCTGGTGCAGGAACTGCACCGGGCGCTGGAGGAGCAGCAGTTCGAACTGGAGTTCCAGCTCAAGTTCGACGTCTGGCAACGGCCCGCCGGCATGGAGGCCCTGGTGCGCTGGCGCCATCCCGAGCGCGGCCTGTTGGGCCCGGGTGCGTTCATGGAGGCCTGCGAGGAGTCCGGGCTGGTGATGCAGCTGGGCAGCTGGGTGCTCGACCAGGCGGCCCGATGCTGGCGCGAGCTCGAGCAGCTGGGCCACGGGGGGCTGCGCATGGCGGTCAACGTGTCGGCCCTGCAGGTGCGCGAAGAGCTGGTGGGGGAAATCGCCGCGGTGATGGCCCGGCACGGGCTGCCGCCCGGCGTGCTGGAGCTGGAACTGACCGAGAGCGTGCTGCTGGCCAACCCGGAGACGGCCACCGGCATCATGCAGTCGCTGAGCGCGCTGGGCGCCTCGATCGCGATCGACGACTTCGGCACCGGTTATTCCAGCATGGCCTACCTGCAGCACCTGCCGCTGCAGCGGCTCAAGCTCGACCGATCCTTCGTGCGCGACCTGGATACGGCCACCGACAGCCAGGCCATCTGCTCCGCGATCCTCGGCATGGCCCAGGCGCTGGGCCTGGGCATCACCGCCGAAGGCGTGGAGACCCCCGCCCAGCACGAATGGCTCCGCGCCCGCGGCTGCGATGAATTCCAGGGCTACCTGCTGGCCAAGCCCATGCCCTTCGAGACCCTGATTACCCACCTCGCGGACCCTGGACCCACCGATCGTCGGGACCTGTAGGAGCGTTCCAGGGGGGCGTTCCATCCGCGGGTTTACAATGGCGCGATGGATGTTTCCCACCTGATCGACGGCCTCAACGCCGACCAGCGCCAGGCCGTGACCGCCGAGCCCGGGCATTACCTGGTGCTGGCCGGCGCAGGCTCGGGCAAGACCCGCGTGCTCACCCATCGCATCGCCTGGCTCAACGAGGTCCACGGCGTGCCCGCGCACGGCATTTTCGCGGTCACCTTCACCAACAAGGCCGCGGCCGAGATGCGCCAGCGCACCAGCGCCATGCTGGACCGCAACGGCGCCGGGCCCGGCACCCGCGGCATGTGGATCGGCACCTTCCACGGCCTGGCCCATCGCCTGCTGCGCCTGCACTGGCAGGATGCCAAGCTGCCGGAAAGCTTCCAGATCCTGGATTCCGATGATCAGCAGCGCCTGGTCAAGCGCGTGGTGCAGCAGCTGGAGCTGGACGAAGCCCGCTTCCCGCCGCGCCAGATCGCCTGGTGGATCAACGCCCAGAAGGATGAGGGCCGCCGCCCGCAGCACATCCAGCCCGGCGATGACGAATGGGCCAACGCCATGCGCCGCAGCTACGCCCTGTACCAGGAGCGCTGCGACCGGGCGGGCCTGGTGGATTTCGCCGAGCTGCTGCTGCGCTCCCACGAGCTGCTGCGCGACAACCCGGCCATCCTCGCCCACTACCGACACCGCTTCGGCCAGATCCTGGTGGACGAGTTCCAGGACACCAACGCCATCCAGTACGCCTTCATCCGGATTCTGGCGGGCGGCGATGCAGATGGAGGCGGCGGCAAGGTGTTCGTGGTCGGCGACGACGACCAGGCCATCTATGGCTGGCGCGGCGCCAAAGTGGAGAACGTGCAGCAGTTCCTCAAGGATTTCCAGGGCGCGCAGACCATCCGCCTGGAGCAGAACTACCGCTCCAGCGCCAACATCCTCGATGCCGCCAATGCGGTCATCGCCCACAACCCCGAACGGCTGGGCAAGCGCTTGTGGACCGACAGCGGGCAGGGCGAAACCGTTGACCTGTACGCCGCCTACAACGAGATCGACGAGGCGCGCTTCGTCGTTGAGCGCATCAACCAGTGGGTGCGCGACGGCGGCAGCTACGGCGACTGCGCCATCCTCTACCGCAGCAACGCGCAGTCGCGCGCGCTGGAAGAACAGCTGGTAGGTGATGAGGTCCCGTACCGCATCTACGGCGGCGTGCGCTTCTTCGAGCGCGCCGAAATCAAGGACACCCTGGCCTACATGCGCCTGGTGGCCAACCGCGCCGACGACGCCGCCTTCGAGCGCGCGGTCAACACGCCCACCCGCGGCATCGGCGACCGCACCCTGGATGTGGTCCGCCAGACCGCCCGCGCCGCCAGCCTTTCGCTGTGGGATGCCTCGCAGCGCTGCAGCCAGGATTCCAGCCTCGCCGCGCGCGCCCGGAATGCATTGGCCGGCTTCCACACCCTGATCGACGACCTCGCCAACGAGGTCGACACTTTGCCGCTGCCGGAAAAGTTCGACCACGTACTGGTCCGCTCCGGCCTGCGCGAGCACTGGGCGCGCGAAAGCCGCGGCGTGCTCGATTCCGAATCACGCATCGACAACCTCGACGAACTGGTCTCCGTCGCCTCGCGCTTCGTACGCGGCGACGATGAAGAGACCGAAGGCATGACCGAACTCGTCGCCTTCCTGGCCTACGCCGCCCTGGAGGCCGGCGAAGGCCAGGCCCAGGCCGGCGAAGACGGCGTGCAGCTGATGACCCTGCACAGCGCCAAGGGCCTGGAGTTCCCGCTGGTGTTCCTGGTGGGCATGGAAGAGGGCCTGTTCCCCAACCAGCGCTCGGTGGACGAGGTCGGCCGGCTGGAAGAAGAGCGCCGCCTGGCCTACGTCGGCATCACCCGCGCCCGGCAGAAGCTGGTGCTGTGCTATGCGGAATCCCGGCGCCTGCACGGTCAGGACATGTTCGGCATGCCCTCGCGCTTCCTGCGCGAGATCCCCGCCGAACTGCTGCACGACGTGCGTCCGCGCGCGAACGTCTCACGCCCCGCCTTTCCGCAGCCCAGGCAGCGCAGCCGCGGCCACGCCGTGGTGGATGAAAACCCCGGCATCAGCATCGGCCAGGGCGTCAGCCACCCCAAATTCGGCGGCGGCGTGGTCACCGACATCGAAGGCGCCGGCGCCCACGCCCGCGTGCAGGTCAATTTCGATGACGTCGGCAGCAAATGGCTGGTGCTGGCCTACGCCAACCTCCAACCCGGCTGATCCCATCCGCCGTGGGCCGGGTCACGCGTCGCACAAATGGCCCTTCCCCGTAGGAGCGCGCCATGCGCGCGAAGCCGCGTGAATATGATCATTGCCACGAGGCGTCGGCCCCGGCGCACCGGCCGACGCCACACCGCACGCCAATCGTCACGCGGTTTCGCGCGCATGGCGCGCTCCTACCGGGGAGGGCGACGCTCAATCCCGAAGCTTGAATCCGGGGTTCCCGTTGAGGCTGCCGTCGGGCTCGATCACCACCCACTTATCGCCTTCGCGGTCAAACGCCACCGGCACCGGGTCCATGAACATCGGCCGGCGCACGAAGCGCAGCGTCCAGCCGAACTGTTCCAGGGTGTGCAGGGCCTTGGCCTGCGCTGCGGTCAGTCCCGCGCGCAGCGCGTCGGGATCGGGGTCGCCGGACCGGCGGCGTTCACGTCCGTACATCAGGGGGCCTTCTGTATTGCCAGAACATCCAAATGGGGCCGCCGGCGGATCGAAGCAAGCGGGCCGCGATCCCAGACACCCGAATGTGATCCCCCGTAGGAGCGCGCCATGCGCGCGAAGCCGCGTGAATATGATCATCGCCACGAGGCGTCGGCCCCCGCGTAACGACCGACGCCTCGCGAAACCGCGTGAATATGATCATCGCCACGAGGCGTCGGCCCCCGCGTAACGACCGACGCCACCCCGCGTGGCCAATCGTCACGCGGGGCATCAACACGTTCCGCGCGTTCGTACCCGTAGAATCCCCTCCGATGATCGATCTCCACCACCACCTCCTCCCCGGCATCGACGATGGCGCCACCGATCTGGCCATGTCGCTGGAAATGGCCCGCATGGCGGTCGCGGACGGCATCCATACCGTCGCCTGCACCCCGCACATCTACCCCGGCCTGTACGAAAACACCGGCGATGGCATCCGCACCGCCATCGCCGCCCTGCAGGCCGAACTCGACGCCGCCGGCATCGCCCTCACCCTGGTGGAAGGCGCCGATGTGCACCTGGCCCCGGGCCTGATCGAAGGCATCCGCGACCTCAGCGTGCCCACCCTTGCCGGCTCCCGCTACCTGCTGCTGGAGCCGCCGCACCACGTGGCCCCGCCGGGTTTCGAGCAGGAAGTGTTCGCCTTCATGGCCGCCGGCTACGTGCCGGTCATCACCCACCCCGAGCGCCTGCGCTGGGTGGAACAGCACTACGCCACCTTCGTGGAACTGTCCCGCCGCGGCGCCTGGATGCAGATCACCGCCGGCGCGCTCACCGGCCGCCACGGCCGCCGCCCGCAGCACTGGGGCGAGCGCTTCGTGGCCGAAGGGCACTGCATGATCCTGGCCACCGACGCCCACGATCCGCGCCGCCGCCCGCCGCTGCTGGCGGAAGCCCGCGAGGCCGCGACAAAGCTGGTCGGCGCCGAAGAAGCCACCCATATGGTCACCACCCGCCCGCAGGGCATCCTGGACAACCGCCCCGCCAGTGAACTCCCGCCCCCCCTCGCAGAAACCCGCCCCCCGCCCACCCCCAGGCGCAGCCTGTTCCACCGCCTCTTCCGGTAGGTCGGCGTTACGCCCCGAACCCAGCATCGTCCCGTAGGTCGAGGCTACGCCCCCGACGCCCCGCGAACCCAACATCCCTTGCGCCGTTGCCAATCACCGGGCTGCGTGAACAAATGAGACCTGCATCACCTATCTTGCGCGGTACACTACGCGCCCGCCGAACCTGCCAGGCGGCGATACGGACGTCAGAGCGTTGCCAGCCGGCGTCGCGTCGCCAATCCTGGCCGTGGAGACCCGAATGCGATCCTGGCTGAACATCGTCACCGTCCTGCTGCTCGGCATCGCCCTGTCCGCGTGCGGCGGCGCCCCCAAGCGCGCCTACACCGGTGACCTGCCCGCGCCCGACACCACTACCGCCTCGGGCGCCTACGAAGGCGCCACCGACTACCGCGTCGGCGCCCAGGACCTGTTGGAAATCAGCGTCTTCGGCGTGCAGGAGCTGTCCCACCAGGCCCGGGTGAACTCCAACGGCATGATCAACGTGCCCCTGATCGGCAGCGTCATGGCCGGCGGCAAGACCGTGCCGGAACTGGAGACGGAACTGGCCGAAAAGTACTCCGACGGCTATCTGCAGAACCCCCAGGTCACCATTTTCGTCAAGGAATACACCAGCCAGCGGGTCACCATGGAAGGCGCCTTCAGCAAGCCAGGCATCTACCCCCTCACCGGCAGGACCTCGCTGCTGCAGGCGGTCGCCATGGCCGGCGGCACCGATGAATTCGCCGATCTGAGCGGGGTGCTGCTGTTCCGTGAAATCGACGGAAAGCGCATGGCCGCAGCCTATGACCTGACCATGGTCCGCCGCGGCGAGCTCGCCGACCCGCAGATCTACGGCGACGACATCGTCGTGATAGAGCGTTCCGGCAGCAAGTCCACGTTCCGCGAATTCATCAGGTCGGCGCCGCTGCTGGGCCTGTTCCTCGCCCTCTGATCCACCTGATCCCACGCTTCCAGATCAAATAGCCCCCACATGCAAGACGACAACCTGCCGGCAGCCCCGGACGACGACAACAAGGACGACCGTCTGCCAGCCCGCGCCCCGCAGGGGAATGTTCCGATCAGGGCCGGCTCGCAGGCCATCTCGCTCGACCTGTTCGAGGAAAAGCGCGGCGACGACGACGAGATCGACCTGCTCGCCTACTGGCGCATCCTGCTCAAGCGCCGCTGGCTGATACTGGGCGTGCTCGGCGGCGTGGTCGCGCTGTCGCTGCTGGCCACCCTGATGATGCCGCCGGTGTACCGCTCCACCGCCACCCTGCAGATCGACCGCGAATCGATGCAGGCCATGCAGGTGGAAGGCTTCAACAACGCCGAAGGCTCCGCCCCCGATTTCCTCACCACCCAGTACGAGCTGCTCAAGAGCCGCGCGCTGGCCGAGCGGGTGGCCAACGAGCTGCAGATCGACGCCAGCACCGCCGAGCGTCTGCGTTCCAACACCTGGTGGCAGCGCGCCACCGCCGCCCTGCGCGCTGATGACGATGACGACGCCACGGCCGGAGATGGCACCCACGCCAGTGACGAACTGGCCACCCTGCAGTCGGCCACCGGTATCGTGCGCAGCGGTCTGGCGGTGGAGCCCGTGCGCAATTCGCGCCTGGTGCGCATCCACTACGACAGCACCCTGCCGGCGTTCTCGGCGCGGGTGGTCAACGCCGTGGCGGAAGGCTTCATCTCCTCGGCCATCGAACGCAAGTTCGACTCATCCTCCTATGCCATCCGCTACCTGGAAGAACAGCTCGCCCTGATGAAGGGCCGGCTGGAAGAGTCAGAGCGCAGCCTGGTCGAATTCGCCACCCGCGAAAACATCGTGTCGGCCAGCGACTCAGGCCAGAGCCTGGAAGGCCAGAACCTGGCGGCACTCAACACATCCCTGGCCGCGGCCCAGAACGACCGCATCCGCGCCCAGGCTGCCTGGAGCCAGGTCAGCGGCGGCGGTGCCCTGCCGGCCGGTGCCATTGCCAATTCCATCCTCAACACCCTGCAGCAGCAGCGCGCCCAGCTCAACGCCCAGTACCAGCAGCAGCTGCAGACCTACAAGCCCGAATACCCCGCCATGGTCGCGCTGAAGGGCCAGATCGACGAGGTCGAGCGCCAGATCGAACAGGAGCGCGCAAGCGTGCGTGCCTCCATCCGCGCCGAGTACGACGCCGCCCAGTCGCGCGAGACCATGCTCATGGCGCAGCTGTCCACCCTGCGCACCAGCGCGCTGGATGTCGACACCCGCTCCATCGACTACAACATCCTGCGCCGCGAGGTGGACACCAACCGCCAGCTCTACGACGGCCTGCTGCAGCGCTACAAGGAAATCGGCGTCGCCGGCGGCGTCGGCAGCAACAACATCTCCATCGTTGATCGCGGCATCGTGCCGTCCGGCCGCTTCAAGCCCAACCTGCCGCTGAACCTGGCCATCGGCCTGATGCTCGGCCTGATGCTCGGCGTGCTGATTGCCTTCGTACTCGAGTTCCTCGACGACACCATCAAGTCGCCGGAAGACCTTGAACAGCATCTGCGCCTGCCCGTGCTCGGCGTCATCCCGCATCTGCGCAAGCAGAGCGTGGAGGATGCGATGGCCGATCCGCGCTCCGCCTTCGCCGAAAGCTACCGCTCGGTGCGCACCGCGCTGCAGTTCTCCACCGATGGCGGCGTGCCGCGCACCCTGTTCATCACCAGTCCCAGCGCCTCGGAGGGCAAATCCACCACCGCGATTACCCTGGCCCGCAACTTCGCCCAGCTCGGCAAGCGCGTGCTGCTGGTGGAAGCCGACCTGCGCAACCCGTCGCTGCACAAGGTGCTGGGCATGCGCGCCGAAGCCGGGCTGTCCAGCCTGCTGGCCGGTGCCGCGCCCATCAACAAAGTGGTCAACACCACCGATGACGAGCGCCTGGACGTAGTGCTGGCCGGCCCGCTGCCGCCCAACCCGGCCGAACTGCTTTCGGGCAGCCGCATGCTGTCGATGCTCTCGGTGGCCGCGCAGAAGTACGATCAGGTGATCATTGACGGCCCGCCGGTGCTGGGCATTGCCGACGCGCCGATCCTGTCGAACCTGGTGGGCGGCACGCTGCTGGTGGTACAGGCCGGCGACACCCGCATCAAGACCGCCCAGGCCGCCATCAAGCGCCTGGCCGCCGCCCGCGCCCGCATGCTCGGCGGCCTGCTCACCCACTACGACGCCAAGGTCGCCGGCTACGGCTACGATTACGACTCCTACTACGCCTACGGCACCACCCCCCAGCTCGAATCCAAGTAGGAGCGCGTCATACGCGCGAAACCGCGTGACCATGATCATTGCCGCGTGGCGTCGGACGGCGCGGCCGCTGACGGGCGGCGAATACGTATCAACCACAGGGAGAGGGGGAGACCGACATGGCTGGCGGTGAAGCACTCGACATGGCACTTGGCCTGCTGCGCGCGCCCACGCGCCGCATGCAGCTGGCTGCCAGGCCGCTGCCTTCCGGCATGACCACCCTGCTGGAAGTGGCCGGCGGCTCCCACGCCGCCGCCAATGCCGCGGCCGCCGCCACCGGCGCCACGCCGGAGGAGCTGCTCGAAGCTTCCCGCTTCTTCGTCCAGCAGGTGCTGTTTACCGAAGGTGCCGACGCCTACCGCGTGCTCGGCGCCATGCCGGATGCCCCGCAATCCACCCTGGTGACCCATCACCGCCTGCTGCAGCGCTGGCTGCATCCCGACCGCAGCAATGGCGAAGCATGGGACAGCGCCTACAGCACCCGGGTCAACCAGGCCTGGTCCCGCGTCCGCACCGCCCGCGCCCGCCAGGCCTACGACGACGCGCTGGTTGTCGTTGGATCACATGACGCCCCGAGCCCCGCCCCGTACGATTCTTCGGCCGTCGGGGGCGTAGCCCCGACCTACGCGACCGACGCGAGCGATCTCACATCCACGTCGATCGCCGGATTGCGTGATTCCCCGGCCAACGCGCGGGACGGCAAGCGGTTCCGCACCCTCATCGGCCCGACCGCCGTCGCTGCCGTCGCTGTGGCCTGCATTGCCCTGCTCTGGCTGGTGCAGCAGCGCGACCAGCGCACGCAGGCCGAGCTGCTGCACCCTGTTCCAAGGGCCACCGCGGCGAATATGACCACGGCGCCGCCGCCACCCGCTGCGCCCGCCATCCCACAGCAGCACTCGGCGTTTGAAGCCCTGTCTGCAGTTGTTCTCCCGGCCGCTCCCGAGCCTGCTCCAGCTGAGCCTGCTCCAGCCGAGCCTGCCACCGCCGAACCTGCTGCCCCCGACCATGGCTTCGCCATCGACAGCGCGGCCCTCCCCGACAACCCCGATTACGCGGACGCTTCCACATTGGAGGCGTTTGGTGTCATACCGGAGCCCGCAAGTAATGCCCCGGTGCTCGAAATCCTTTCAGTCTCCGAACTTTCCCCGGCTACAGCCGGCATGGCCGTGATCTCCAGCCCCAGTCCCGGCTCCAACCCCAGCACCGCTGCTGTTCCGCAGCCCGCCACCGTGCACGCAGCCGTCGAGCAACCCCTCCCCGAAGCCCCCGATCCCTTGCAACTCCTCCGCCAGGCGGAAGATACGGTTGCCCAAGCCGCGCTTTACCTGGCCTCCGACGGCAGCCACATACCGCCCATCTGGAACGACTTCTCCACCGAGGCCGTGGCCGCCGAAGCGCGCGCCGGGCTGGCCATGCGCTTTGATGGCAACACGCCCGGCCGCATCAACCTGGACAGCCCGAAGTGGCGCATGGGTGACGAACACGCCGTGCTCCAGGCCGGTTACCGCACCGGAGACGCTCACTCTCCCGAGCGCGGCGAACTGCGTATCGAAATGACCCGGCGCGAGCAGCGCTGGCTGGTCACCCGCGTGCATATGGAGCCATCAGATTGAGCCCAGCGCGCTGGATACTGTTCGCGCTGCTGCTCGCGATCCTGGCCTGGACAGGGTGGGGCATCGTGGATGCGCATCGCCAGCCGGACCCCGATGCCCGTCTGGCTGAAGCCCGCCAGCTGCTGCAGCAGGACAGTCCGGAACAAGCCGTCGCCATCGCCCGCGAGGTCCTCGCCAATGACCCCAGCCACGGCCGCGCCTTCGCGGTCATTGCCGCCGCCGCAGGGGCCGGCGAATCCCCGTTGGACGCGGACCCACAGACGCGCGCCCTCTACGAGGTCGCCGCCCGCCGCGCTCCGCGTGATATCCACGTGCGCGGTTGGCTGGCCGCCCATCACCTGCAGGCTGGCGACTTCAATGCAGCCATGCCGCACCTGGATGCACTGCTCACCGTCTCAGCGCAGAGCCGCGAACAGGCCCTGCCGCTGATTGCCCAGCTGGCGGCGGACCGCCGCTTCGCCGAGGTGCTTGCCGCCCACCTGGCAGAGCGTCCGCGCTGGCGGACCACCCTGCTGCGCGCCGCTACGCGCCTTGAAGACCCGGCCGCCTCCGACAACCTGCACGCCACCCTTGCTGCCCAAAACGCACTGCCGCGTGCCGACGCCGGCCGCTGGCTCGATGCCATGCTGCGCGAAGGCCGCTGGGGTGCTGCCTATGCGCACTGGATCAGCGGCCTGCAGGACTCTCCCTCCAGCCTGCCGCTGCTCTACAACGGTGACTTCGCCCATCCCATCAGCTCATACGGTTTCGACTGGCGGCTGCGCCGGACCAATGGCGTGGTGACCGGCCGGGTGGATGCCCCCGGCGGCGGGCACGCCCTGCGCCTGAGCTTCCTGGGCCGCAACGTGGGTCGTACCGGCCTGGAGCAGCCCTTGCTGCTGGCTCCCGGTCGATACGTGCTGGAACTGCGTGCCAACACCCGCCAGTTGCGCTCACAGCGCGGGCTTGAGTGGCAGCTCACCTGTTCCGACAACCGCACCCGCATTGCCGCCGGTGCCACCATCCGCAGCCAGGCGGCCTGGACCCCGCTGCAGCTTGAGTTCGAAGTGCCCGCGGAGAACTGCGAAGGCCAATGGCTGCGCTTGGTCAATCCCGCTCCGCGCGGCGCCGCCCAGGCCCTGCGCGGCGAGTTGCAACTGTCAGACATGGCCATCAGCCGGATTCCGGAGTAGGGCATTCGCGCCTCGGTGGCACGGAACGTGCTTGGACAATCCGTGACCCAGTACCCATAATGCCGCCTCACTCTTGGAAGGATCCAGCATGCGCCAGCTTTTCACCGCCCTTGCCATTGCCTGCGCTGCCGTTAGCGGCGTGCTTGCGCCCACCGCTTTTGCCCAGGAGGCCCCTGTGGCACCGGCCGAGCCGGTTGTACTGCAGGTGGAATCTGGCAGCGTCATGGTCAGCCAGCAGGGCGCGGAGTTCGTCACCGTTGAGTCCGATGTCAGCCTGCTGCCGGAAGACCGCGTGCTGGTGACGGAAGGTGCCGTTGCCCGCCTCGATTACGGCCAGGGCTGCTCCGTGGGTCTGGTGACCGGTACCGCCGTGGTGGCCGCTTCATGTCCTGCCGCGGGCGTTGGCGCCAGCGCGGGTACGGGCGTGGCTGCCACCGGCACCAACACCGCCCTGATTGTTGGCGGCGTGGCCGGTGTCGCAGCCGTGGCCGCCATCGCCAGCGGCAGCAGCTCCAGCGATCCGCTGCCGATCAGCCGCTGATCCAGCTTTTTTCCGGCGCCCAGAGCGGCGCCCGAGAGTTCACAAAGCTGTCACATCACGTTGATTGGTCAGGGAATCCTGGCGGGTTCGCGGTTGCGCCGCGTCCCCGGTTCCCCTAGTCTGTGACTCGCCGCATTGCAGCTCCAACCGTTCGCCACCCCCACGCTTCCAAAGAAGAACATCATGATCCGGACCAGCCTGATTGCCGCCGCGCTATTCGCCCTCGCCGCCCATGCGCCCGCCCACGCTGAAGAAGTCGCGCCGACCCTCCAGGTCAACAGCGGCACCGTCATGACCAGCCAGGGCGGTGAATTCGTCACTGCTGCCTCAGGCGCAAGCGTCGCCCCCGGCACCCGCATCATGCTGGCCGAAAACAGCAGCGCCTCCGTGGTGTATGCCAGTGGCTGCACCGCCGCCATCAGCGCCGCCGGTGTGCACGCCGTGCCCGCGATGTGCCAGGCAGGCAGCGCTCAGGCTGCCGTTGGCGCCACTGCCGCCACCGGCACCCAGTGGGCTTCCGCCGGCTGGCTGTTCCTTGGCACCGCCGCTGTGGCCGTAGCGCTGTCGGAGATCAGTGGCGATGGCGATCCGCTGCCAAGCCCGGTCACGCCGCCGCCGGTCAGCCGCTGATCCATAACACTCGGTCGTCGCCCGCGGCGGCCTGCATTGAAAGGCGGGCCAAACGGCCCGCCTTTTTCATGCCTGCGCTTCAAACCTGTGCTCCACTCCGTCAATGCGTACGCCCCGCCAAGCCCCTGAGATCAACAGCCGCATCAACTTCGCGGCCGTAGTCGCGTTGCTGCTGATCGCGCTCGCGTCGGGTGGCAGTTCGCAGGAATCAGGCGTCGGCGTAGTGGTGCTGCAGCTGGCGTCACTCGCGGGCATCGCCTGGCTCGCCTGGCAGCACCTGCGGGGCCAGATCGCCCCATGGCCGTGGCCGTGGACCGCGTTGGCCCTGGCGCTGCTGGCCATCCCGTTGCTACAACTGCTTCCGCTTCCCGCCGCGCTCACTTCCATGGGTGAGGGCAGGGCACTGCTGCAGGCCGACCTCGCCGCCGCCGGTGCCTCTGCCGCCAGCCGGGCCAGCCTGGACCCCGCCGCCACGCGCCTCGCCCTCTACGCCCTGCTGCCGGCACTGGCCGTGTTCGGCCTCGTGCTGGCGCTGCCCGGCCACATGCACCGTCGCCTGGCCTGGTGCATTGCCGGCCTGGCCATGGCCAGTCTGCTGCTCGGCATTCTGCAGCTCGGCGCCCCGCAGGAGAGCCCGCTCAACCCCTATCCGCAGTGGCGCCCGGCCATGAACGGCTTCTTCGCCAACCCCAACCACCAGGCCACCCTGCTGGTGGTGGCAGCTGTGCTTGCCGCGGGCTGGCTGTTCCACAGTTCTCCATCCGCGCAGCCCACCACCCGGGGTGGCGGGCGACGCGTAGTGGGCATGGTGGCCGCAGTTGCGGTGGTCGTGCTGGCCATCGGTGCGCTGCCGCTGACGGGCTCGCGGGCGGGAGTGATCATTTTCATCCTGGCCCTGGCCGCCGTGGTGGCCAGCCAGGGCTGGCGCCTGCGCGGCAAGCGCCAGCGGCAGCTGCTCGTGGCTAGCAGTGCCTCAGTCGCCGGCCTCGGCGTACTAGCCGCGATGCGCTGGATGCAGGTGGATGCCGCGCAGGAACTGCGCCAGCCGCTGCGTCAGGCCACGCTGGAGATGGCAGGCGCCCACGCGCCGCTCGGCAGCGGTGTCGGCACCTTCGTGGCGGTGTTCGAGCAGGCCACCTCCGGCGAGCTGCTGATGGCCAACTACGTCAACCACGCCCACAGCGAATACGCGCAGTGGCTGCTGGAGGCCGGCATATTGGCCATTCCCGCCATGGTGCTGGCAGCCATCGCCGTCCTGCTCGCCGCACGGGCCCTCCTGCGGCTGCCACCCCACGCCCGCATGCCCGGCCTGTGTGCGCTGGTCGCCCTGCTGGCCATCGCCGCGCACTCTACCGTCGATTACCCGCTGCGCACCCCGGCCATGCTCGCCATTGCCGCAGCGCTGGCAGGCCTGGTGGCCGCCACAGCGCGCCAAGCCAGGGCGGGCTGTGGCAGTGCGACGCCCGTCACACAAACCCGTCATAATTCACCGTTACCAGCCGCCGCGGCCCATGCCGTGCCTGCGGCTCAAAGGGGAGTCAATTGAACATGGAAACCAAGCCCTCCCCGGGCACCACACGCATTGCCGTGGTGGGCCTGGGCTACGTTGGCCTGCCGCTCGCGGTGGAGTTCGGAAAGCAGTACGACACCGTCGGCTTTGACATCAATGCCACGCGCATCAACGAGCTGCGCCAGGGCCGCGACGGCACCCTTGAGGTGGAGCCGGAGCTGCTGGCCGAAGCCACGCGCATGACGTTCACCAGCGAGCCGGAAGACATTGCCGACTGCAACGTCTACATCGTCACCGTGCCCACGCCGATCGACAGCGCCCGCCGCCCAGACCTGACCCCGCTGCGCAAGGCCAGCGAGTCACTCGGCAAGGTGCTCAGGCCCGGCGACGTGGTGGTGTACGAAAGCACCGTCTACCCCGGCTGCACCGAAGAAGTGTGCGTGCCGATCCTGGAGCAGGTGAGCGGCCTGAAGTTCAACCAGGACTTCTTCTGCGGCTACAGCCCCGAGCGCATCAACCCCGGCGACAAGGAGCACCGCGTCACCAACATCCTCAAGGTGACCAGCGGCAGCACGCCCGAGGCTGCCGACTTCGTGGATGCCCTGTACGCCAGCATCATCACCGCCGGCACCCACAAGACCAGCAGCATCAAGGTGGCCGAGGCCGCCAAGGTGATCGAGAACACCCAGCGCGACCTCAACATCGCCCTGGTCAATGACCTGGCCATGCTGTTCAACAAGCTGGGCATCGACACCCTGGAAGTGCTGGAGGCCGCCGGCACCAAGTGGAATTTCCTGCCGTTCCGCCCGGGCCTGGTGGGCGGGCACTGCATCAGCGTGGATCCGTACTACCTGACCCACAAGGCGCAGGAAGTGGGCCACCACCCCGACGTGATCCTGGCCGGCCGCCGCACCAACGACGGCATGGGCGAATACGTCGCCAACCAGGTGATCCGGCTGATGGTGCGCAACGGCATCAATCCCGTGCGCGCGCGGGTGTTGATCATGGGCCTGGCGTTCAAGGAGAACTGCCCGGACCTGCGCAATACGCGGGTGGTGGACATCATTGACGCACTAAAGGGCTACAACGCGCGGGTGGATGTGTGGGATCCATGGGTGAATGCCGATGAGGCCAAGCACGAATACGGCTTGAACCTGACCACGCCGGGCCAGGGCGAGTACGACGCCGTGGTGGTGGCGGTGGGGCATGAGGAGTTCAAGAAGCTGGGCGCAGCGGGGATTCGTGCGCATGGCAAGCCGGGGGCGGTGCTTTATGACGTGAAGTACGTTCTGCCGCGGGAAGCGGTAGATGGAAGGCTCTGAACTCAATGCGCGTTCTGGTTACCGGCGGCGCCGGCTACATCGGCTCCCACACCTGCGTGGCCCTGCTGGAAGCAGGGCACGACATCACCGTGATCGACAATCTCTGCAACAGCTCGGAGATTGCGCTTGAGCGGGTGCAGGAAATCACTGGCAAGCAGCTGACCTTCATGCGCGGTGACATTCGCAACCCGGCGGATCTGGACCATGCGCTAAGCGGAGGCGCAGACGCGGTTATCCACTTCGCCGCGCTCAAGGCCGTGGGCGAAAGCTGCGAAAAGCCGCTGATGTACTTCGATAACAACATCGGCGGCACCATCGCCCTGCTGCAGGCCATGGAGCGTGCGGGCGTGCGGCGCCTGGTCTTCAGCTCGTCGGCCACCGTGTATGGCGAGCCGGACACGGTGCCCGTCACCGAAGACGCTCCCCTGCGCGTGGCCAACCCGTACGGCCGCACCAAGCTGGTGATGGAAGAGCTGATCCGCGACTGCTGCCAAGCCGATCCGGCGATGAGCGCGGTGCTGCTGCGCTACTTCAATCCCGTTGGCGCGCACCCGTCCGGCCGCATTGGAGAGGATCCGTCAGGCATCCCGAACAACCTGATGCCCTACGTGGCCCAGGTGGCCGTGGGTCGACGCGAACGTCTGCAGGTGTTCGGCGGCGACTACGCCACGCCCGATGGCACCGGAGTGCGCGACTACATCCACGTTATGGATCTGGCCGAGGCGCATGTGCGCGCGCTGCAGTTTGGCCGCGACCAGACCGGAGCGCAGGCCATCAATGTCGGAGCCGGTCGCGGCTACAGCGTCCTGGAGCTGGTGCGGGCGTTTGAGCAGGTCAGCGGCACGCGCGTGCCTTACGACATCGTCGGACGTCGGGAGGGGGACGTAGCGGCGCTGTGGGCAGCGCCGGGGCTGGCAGGGAAATTGCTTGGATGGCAGGCGGACAACGATTTGCTGGCGATGTGTGAGAGCACATGGCGTTGGCAGTCAGAAAATCCGGACGGGTATCTAGGAATAGGTCAACCATGAATCCCCAGCTCGATCAGAAATCGACCCGACCTGTCACGGTTGTGACCTCCTGCTCAAACGCAGGGGGTCTAATTGCCCGTGCTCTGGAATCTGTGGCACGGCAGACCCTGACTCCCGCCGAAGTCCTGATGGTTGACTATGGTTCCACTACGCCCGTGCAAACAGCGGTGAAAGAATTCTCCGGGGGCTTTCCAGATCTGCCGCGTACAAGGACGCGCCACCATGGGCAATCGCAGAACGCATGCAGCACCTGCCCGCCCGTCTCGTGCTGCTCTTTGTAAGAAAGTAGATTCGTCGTGAAGCCCCCAGCCGGTGAATCCGGGCCAATGCAAGCCCTTACCAGCCTCATCCGCCGTCTGAGCAAGCGGAAGTTTGTCAGGAACGTGGCGGGACTCAGCTTCGCGACCGCGCTGGGCCAGGCAGTCACGCTGGCCGCGGCCCCGGTAATCACCAGGTTGTACGGCCCGGAAGCTTTTGGCCAGCTTGGGACCTTTGCCGCGCTATTGGCGGTGGCGGCACCACTGGCAACGTTGAGCTACCACCTAGCCATCGTGTTGCCGGAACAGGATGCCCGCGCCCGCCAGCTTTCCCGGCTTGCCATCAGAATTTCAGCAGTTTTCTGCTCCTGCCTGCTTGCGCTGATCGCCATCCACAAGCTTCTGTCGCATCAGCTTGAGGGGCACGCCATGTTGTGGCTGCTTCCGGTGGCAGTGCTCTCCACATCACTGCTTTACGTCCACTCGCAGTGGACTGCGCGTGTCGGCGCTTTTGCAGTGCTCGCCAAGCTGTCTATGGTGCAAGTCGTGTGGACCAACGGCCTGAAGATCATCCTTGGCTTGATCTCCCCTACGGCAATCGCGCTGGTAGCGGTAACTGCGTTTGCCCCAGCGGTTTATGCGGGAATGCTTGGCAGACTGGTGCCGTCCCGCGGCATTGTCCGGGAGCGGGTGGGAGCGCCGGAAGGCGGGTTGACGTCGTACAGGGAGGCAGGAAGAGAATATCGGGACTTTGCGATCTACCGTACCCCGCAGGTGGTCCTGAAGGCTTTCGCCCTGGGATTGCCCGTCATGCTGCTGGGGGCGCTGTTCGACATGAAACAAGCCGGCTTCTATGCCTTGGCTCGGATGGCGCTTGGCGCTCCGACCACCTTGATCGGCCAATCTATGTCCACGGTGATCTATCCGCGGATTGCCCAAGCCAGGAATCGTGATGAGAATGTGGCTCGTCTGGTCATCCAGGGCAGCTTGGCGCTGAGCGGGCTGGCCGCTGTGCCGTTTCTCACCATCATCGTATTCGGACCGCAGTTGTTCGGCTTGATTTTTGGTGCTGAATGGGTTGATGCAGGAGAGTTTTCCAGATGGATGGGAATGTGGATGCTGATCATGCTGATCGCAGGCCCCAGTGTGGCGGCGATTCCTGCGCTGGGTATCCAGAGGTTCTACCTGTTATATGAGATTGCGAGTACGGCCATCCTCTTAATCGTTTTTGCTTCCGCGTGGAAATTGAGTGGGGAACCCATATGGACAGTGGCATCTTACTGCGTGGCCAATGGCGTGCTTTATTTGTTCCTGATCCAGCACGTGATCAGGGTGTCTAGCCGTTCCGCGTCAGTAAGAACCGAAGGCGTTTGACGTGAAAGTTGCTCACATCATCTCCATGCCCGCCCACGGCGGCGCGGAGCACTATGTGAAGAACCTGACTATCTCGATGAAGCGGGACGGCCATGAAGTTTCGATATGGTTTTTGAGTGATGCGCCGGACCGAGATGGAAAGCGCGAATACCAGAAGCAGCTTCTCGCATTTCTTCAAGGGCAGGGAATCGACTGCCAGGTGCTTGACGGCAGGGGCTGGCGTCAGCTTCCGGGTGCAATTCTTCGCGTCAGGCGCCTGGTCAAGAGCAAACGAATCGCTCTGATCCACGCCCATCTGTTCCAAGGGATACTGGTCAGCGCGCTGGGTTCGCGGCCTGTTGTCTACACCCGGCACGGAATGAGATTACGCCTGCACCCGGCGATCTATCGATGGATGTTTGACCGGGTTGTGCACGCTTACGTGGCAATCTCGGCGGCACAGAACGCCTTGCTTCGTGCGGTGGTGCGCAGGCCGGTGGCATTGATCCCCAACGGTGTCGATCTGTCCGCCTTCACCCTGGACAGGTCACGAGGGTCGATCGGGATTGAAGTGGTTCGCTTGGTATCCGTGGGCAGGCTGGTTGGCGAGAAAAACTTTGCTGGCTTGTTGCGAAGTTTGGCATCCATGCAGAGCCGGCATTGGGCGCTCTCGCTTGCGGGAGACGGGCCTGAAAGGTCGGAGCTTGAAGCGCTGGCCGGCGAGCTCGGGCTGGACTCGCGAGTCAACTTTCTCGGCCCTGTAACTGATGTGCCCGGACTGCTCGCACAGTCCGACGTGTTCGTGATGAGCTCCATCTCCGAAGGTATGCCGATCGCCCTGCTAGAGGCAACGGCGGCAGGGCTGCCGGTGGTAGTGACCGACGTCGGCGGCTGCGCCGAGGTGGTGGAGCGAGTGGGTCATGGCATCGTCGTCCCACCAGATTCGGAGTCGGCGTATGCTTCGGCGCTCAGGCAGATGATCGACGATCCGGAACTGAGGATGGGCTTTGCAGAAAGCGCGGTTTTGGGTTCGGTCCATTATTCGATCGAGCGCTGTGCTGACCAGCACCTGGCGCTTTACCGCGAACTGATCGAAGCGGATGGGGCCAGCGTGGGCCCGCAAGGGGTGGCATGAGCACGGTTTTCGCCGGTCTTTGCATTGTGGGAGCCTTGGCGCTTGCCCTGCTGGTCGGTGCGCGGTACCGCTTTCTGATGGGCTGGATGGTTACGGGCTGGGCGCTGAGGGTGGTTCTGTTGGCCCTGGGCTTTAGCGGTATATTAACGTTGCCGTATGTTGGCTCGGATGGCGCAATGTTTACAGAGAATGCGCTGACCTATTCGGCTTATCAGTTCTCACACCTACTTGGGATGCTGGATTATCGGAGCGCTCACAGCTACTCCGTGCTTGGTGCGCTGTTGTACAAGGCATTCGGGTTCAGCGAACTCATCCTGCCATCGCTCAATCTGCTCCTCGGTGTCGCCAACACTGCCTTCGGTGCGGTCATCGCGTACCGGCTGTTCGGACGGAAGGCCGCGAGCACGGCTGCAATGCTGATCTGCCTCTACCCGTTCACCGCGATCAATTCGGTGGCCGCGGTTCGGGAAGAGCTGTCGATCTTCTTCTTTCTCGCGGGGCTATTCATGCTGGTGGGATGGATCAAGGCGGGCAGGCGCTTCAACCTGCTTCTGTCGCTGCCGTTCCTGGTCTTGGCGGCGTTCGTTCATCCAGGGTGGGTGGCTGCGATTCTTGGGCTGGTGATCTATTTTGTCTGGTCGCTGTTTCGCGACGCGATCCAGATGAAAGGGGGCGCTGGGCGGGCCGGGTTGTCGGTGGCCATGGGCGTCGTGATGGTGGGTGCCTGTGCGGTGGTCCTGTGGAACGGCGTGGAGCTGGGCAAGGGAGTAGAGATTTCCGCTGATCTGGACGGTATCGCGGATACCGTCGCCGCCAGATTCCAGCGTGATCCCACTGGTGGCAGCGCCTTTCCTGCGTTCGTTGCCGTGGGTGACCCATTCACGCAGCCCTGGTTGATTCCGCTGCGCGTGGTGTATTTCCTGTACTCGCCCTTTCCATGGGATGTCCGGTCTGCCGTACATTTGCTAGGGCTCTTTGCAGGGGTGCTCTACGCGTTCCTGACGTTTCGCGCCTACAAGAGCTATCGTGGATTGAAGCAGCACCGCAGGGTCTTGGTGCTGCACTCCATGCTCGTAATGCTTACCCTCATGTTCGCGCTGGGCGTGACGAATAGTGGTACCGCAATTCGTCACAAGGCCAAGTTCTACATTCTGTTGGTTGTAGCTGCTGCGCCGACTTTCCGCAGGGCGTATGTTCTCGGAGGGAGCGGGCGTGCCGACCAGGAATACCTCGAAATTCAGCAGATAATCGGGTCAGCCAGGCGCGCGCAGCGGGTGAGACCGATCCAGGGCCGGGACCGCATTGGGAGGCAGGGATGAAGAGCGCGATTCTGAAGTACGCACCGGTACAGTTACAGGACCTGGCCATCGGGGTCTTCAATTCCCGCCAGTATCGCCGGCGCCATGGCGGACAGTATCAATACTGGAGGAATTACTTCGCATCTTGGGAAGGGTCCTCCAGAGAAGAATTGAAGGCCGAACAGAAGCGTCGCCTGGACGCATTCCTTGCATACGTGACCACCAACTCAAAGTGGTACGAGCAATGGCACGGGCGAGCGCTGGCTGAGTTCCCTCTCCTGGAGAAGAGCGACATCCTTGAATCTTTGGGCAGGATCGCAACCATCTCAGAAAATGAAGGCGGCGTTTCGTTCACTGGGGGAACCACTGGCGCATCAATGCGCGTGCTCTTTAACTACGCGGACACCCAGGAGCGGCACGCGTGCTTGGATCATTTTCGCGCTCAGCAGGGATACCAGCTAGGGAGAAAGGTCGCGTGGTTCAGTGGCAAGGAGATCGTCCGGCCTTCGGATCTTGTCACCGGGCGCGTTTATCGCGACGACAAATTCAACAACATCAGGTTCTTTTCGACATTCCACGTCAATCGCCGCACGTTCGATGCTTACTGGGCAGCGCTTGAGAAGTTTGAACCCGAATTTCTAGTAGGTTTTCCATCCAGCGTGTGTGACATCCTGGCTGTTGCGAAAGAAAATGGCCTGACAGCAGGTTGGGGTCCGAAAGCGTTCTTTCCCACCGCAGAGACGGTCTTGCCAAAGCATCGCGCCCTCGTTGCCGAAGTTCTGGGCTGTGCCGTTCGTGACCAGTACGCCTCATCAGAGGGCGCACCCTTCATTTTCGAGTGTGAGGCGGGTCGCCTCCACCTCCAGTTGTTGTCGGGTGTGTTTGAGGTGCTCGATGCAAGCGGACAGCCGGCCCAAGAAGGCGAGCTGGTTGTGACTTCTTTCTCCACCCGGGGCACGCCGCTTGTCAGATATCGGGTCGGCGACCGAATCAGGATGGATGACCCAGATGCGGTTTGTGGATGCGGGTCCGCACAGCCTCTGGTGGTGCGACTGGAGGGGCGCTCGACCGACTTTATTCAATCACCGGACAATGGACGGGTGAATCTAGGGAACCTGAGCAACTGCACAAAGGGGGTTGATGGCATCGTGCGATTCCAAGTTATCCAGGACCGGATAGATGCAGTTGAAGTGTTGGTGGAGTGCGGGCAGTCGTTCGATGAAGTGCAGGAAGATCGGTTCATGAGCGCCATGCGAGTCCGGCTCGGTGACGGGATGGACATCCGGTTGCAGCGCGTTGACGAGATTCCCAAAGAGCGAAGTGGCAAGTTCCGGATCGTCAAGAACAACCTGCCGCAATGAAGGACAGAAGCCGACAAGATTCCAATGGCTGCGACTTACTTATTGTTGCCGCAAACGCCCGATCGCTGATAGCGAATCGAGGTGACCTGATCGCGGAGGCGGTTGCGTCGGGAAAGATTGTCGAGGCGGCTGTTCCAGAAGCGGACTTCCTGGAAGAGGTCGAAGGCCTCGGTATTCCCATTCACAAAGTCAGGCTGAGTCGGACGGGGCTGAATCCTGTTGCTGACATCTCATTCGTCCGACAAGTTCGCGCGCTCAGCCGGCGGCGGCGCCCGGCCGTCGTCCTCGCGTATGGCGTCAAGCCGGTGGTGTTTGGCTTGCTTGGTGCGCGCCTGGCGGGCGTCCGGCGCAGCTACGCGATGGTGACTGGACTGGGGCATGCATACACCACGGAGAGCCTGCGCACGCGTGTTGTCCGATTGATCCTGGCGGTGCTGTACCGCGTTTCTCTGCGCATTGCCCGGCGCACGTTCTTCCAGAATCCGGATGACCTGCGCAGCTTCGTCGAGCGCGGGCTGGTGCCCGCAGATCGCGCTGTGCTGATCAATGGATCAGGGATCAACCTGGACCGGTTCCCGCTGCGCCCGCTTGCAGACGTAGCCAGTGCCCGGTTCCTGTTCGTGGGCCGGCTGTTGTATGAGAAGGGGCTGCGGGAGTTCGTGGCCGCATGTCATCTCGTGGCGGAGCGCCACCCGGGCTGTGAGTTCGTGGTGGTGGGCGGGCATGACGCTTCGCTTCCGCACGCGGTCTCTGCTGAAGAGGTCGAGACTTGGAAGACAGAAGGCGTGGTCAGCTTTGTGGGCGCGGTCAAGGACGTCCGTAGCTGGCTGGAATGGTGCACGGTGCTGGTCTTGCCCTCGTACAGGGAAGGCACTCCGCGCTCGGTGCTGGAGGCAATGGCAACCGGGCGCGCGGTGATCACGACTGATGCGCCGGGCTGCAGGGAGACCGTGGAGGACGGTGTGAACGGATATCTTGTTGAACCGCGGACGGTTGAGCCGCTTGCCGATGCGATGATGCGTCTTGCGGCAGATCCCGCTGTTGTTGCCCGGTTTGCCCAGGCGGGCCGGCGCATCGCCGAGGACAAGTACGACGTGCACAAGGTCAACGCGGTGCTTTTGAAAACCATGGAGCTCACATGAAGCCGGGCCGCATCGACACGATTTTGTTCCTGCAGAAAGCGGAAGTGCTTCCTGCGCAGCGTGATCTGGTGGTTGAGGCTATCGGCCGAGCACTGCCTGATGCGCGAGTGATCGCCTGCGCGCATGTTGAAGAGGTACCGCTGGGCGGCCGGTTTGATGCGGTCATAGCGCCCACGCTCCCGTGGCTGCCGGAAGCCTTGGCGCGCCTGCAGCACTACGGCTGGATCCACTTCCTCTCGGCTGGGGTTGAGAAAATATGGGACATGCCCTTCTCCAAGGACGGCGTGGTGTTGACCAAGAGCAGTGGTGTACATGGCTCGCCAATGAGCGAGTTCGCGCTTGGGGCCATGCTGTACTTCGCAAAGTCGTTCGACCAGTTCGTTGAGCAATCACGAGCGCGGCTCTGGAAGCGGGCGTGGCTTGATGAGCTGGAAGGACAGACGGTCACCATCTTGGGGATGGGACACATTGGGGGTGCGATCGCCCAGCGCGCCAAAGCCTTTGGCATGAACGTGATCGGGGTGCAGCGCACACCACGCGATACGCCCCATGTCGACACCATGGTGGGGCTTGAGCAACTCTCCGAAATGCTGCCCGAGACGCAGTACCTTGTTGTCTGCTTGCCGCTGACGCCTGAGACCACCGGTCTTGTGGACCAGGCACTGCTGGGGCACCTGCCGACAGGTGCAGTGTTGGTGGACATTTCGCGGGGCGGCGTTGTTCAGGAGTCCGCCGTGGTTGATGCGCTGGAGCGCGGGCACCTGCGAGGTGTCGCGCTTGACGTGTTCGAACAGGAGCCGTTGGCGGCCGACTCGCCCCTTTGGGACAACCCGAGGGTATTGCTGACGCCGCACGTGTCGGGAACGAATCCGCGTTACATGGAAAAGGCGATTGAGGTGTTCATCGCAAACGCCAAGCAGCTGCTCGCCGGTCAGCCGGCGGTGACTCCTGTGGATACAGACCGTGGGTATTGACACCATGACTGCATCCTCGCCTGGGTCATTGAGGGTCCAGACGCTAACGGACGAGGCCCATCGACGCGCGTTGTTCGCGCGCGGCTATCTTCTGACGACCCGAGATCTGGAAGTAGGCGCCGAGTTTCCGTTCTTCGGAAACTGGACCCGCGTCCGGGTGGGCGGCTGGAATGTTTACACGCACTGTTTGACGAAGCGGTACTGCCACTCGGTCGATGGTGTCCACATTCTGCTTATCGGCCATGCGTACAACCCGTTTACGGGTGAGGCAGATGAAGACGCCCTCTTGGTGACTGCTGCCGAAGAGTTGGCGAAGTCCGAGCAGGCGTTCCACTCAACTGTGTCCGAATGGACTGGGCGCTTTATCGTGGTCGTGATCCGGGGTGAAGAGTTGTTGGCGGCACAAGATTGCGCCGGGATGCGAACGCTGTTCTTCGGGCAGGTTCAGGGCGTGCCGTACCTGTCTTCGCACGCGCAACTGCTGTCCGATCTGTGTGGTCTGGAGATGACTCCATGGATCCGGGAGCTGGTGGAGTCCAGGGAATACAAGGTCGGAATTCGGTTTTTGCCTGGGGATCTTTCTCCATTCGGGGAGATCAAGCGCCTTGGCCCGAACACGGCTCTGACATACGGGAATGCGGGGTTCGACGTTCAGCGATTTTATCCATCTGGCCCCATGGCGGGCGCGGGAACGGAAGAAGATCAGGCCAGAAGAATTATTCGCATAGCCGAGATCCTGAAGGCGAGTCTCGAGATCACGTCCAGAAAATGGGAGTCACCCGCAATCTCGCTGACCGGAGGAACTGACAGCCAAACGACGCTTGCGGCAAGCGTGGGGTCCCGAACCCGGTTGAAGTTTTTCACTTTCGCATCCAACGACGAGGAAGCTCATGATCTCAGGGCCGCGCAGGACCTTGCTGCCCATCTGGAGCTCGAGCACAGCGCCTACGCGGTTCCGGAAGATGAGGAGGCCATCCCCGGTTACCAGGAGCTGGCCGCAGTCGTGCAGCACAACGCAGCATATGTGCGCGCAAATGCGGCTAACGATCTCCGGAAGATGGCGTTCTTCGCCTCGAATCCTGCGTGTGAGGTGGACGTAAAGTCCTGGGTGTCGGAGATCGCGAGGTCGAACTTCTCAAAGCGTTTGGGCATGGAGCGACTTCCGTCTCCATTGTCTCCGCGCCAGATGACCATCCTCTACAAGCGGATTTTCTTTGACCGCAAGCTGCTGCGCCGAGTTGACGGGGCTTTTTCGGATTGGATGCAGCGGGTGGGGTTCGGCGGGATCAAAGGAGTCGACGATGCCGATATGGTTTATTGGGAGCATCGCTTTCCTGCTTGGGGCGGAACTGTTTTGAACGAGTTCGACATGTGCTGGGAAACCACTGTTCCGTTCAACAACCGTCGCCTGATCGAGATGATGCTTGGGTTCCCCAGACACAGAAGGGTCGATGATTACGCGCACCGGGAGGTCGTGAAACGTCTTGATCCAGAGCTGGCGAATCGTAATGTTCATGTCGTCAACTACAGCAAACAGAAGCTTCGCGTTGTGGTTGAGCGACTGTTCTTCGAAATCAATTCGAGACTGCCGTGATCAATGAAGTAGTGAAAGCTGGGGAGGCGGGAGGCGGCAAGACGTACCGGGTTATAAAGCGCTTGTTCGACGTTGTTGTCTCTGCATGCGTGTTGCTGGTGCTGTTGCCGTTCTTCCTGATCGTGGCGATCGCCATCAAGCTGGACTCGAAGGGGCCGGTGTTCTTCATGCAGGAACGCCTTGGGCTGCATGCCAAGCCGTTTCTGGTCTACAAGTTTCGTTCCATGTTTCTTGGGGCGGAGAAGCTGGGCGTCTACGAGGTGAAGGGTGACCCGCGCGTCACCCGCGTGGGGCGGATCCTTCGCCCGCTCAGCATCAATGAACTGCCACAGTTCCTGAACATACTGAAGGGCGAGATGTCGCTGATCGGGCCCAGACCGGTGCTCCCGTTCCATCCCTGGCCTCTGGAGGAATACACCGAGGCACAGAAGAAGCGGTTCCAGGTGCGACCTGGCCTGACGGGCTGGGCGGCCGTGAACGGGCGCAAGAACGTGCAGTGGGACCGACGCTTGGAGCTCGACGCGGAGTACGTGGACAGGGCTTCGATCGCGTTTGATATCCGCATCCTGCTGAAGACCGTTGCAGTCGTGCTTTCGGCAAGCGACAGCTACAACACCACCGAGACCGCCCGGAGGACCGATGACCAGCAGCGTTGACACTTCAAGCCATCCCGGCATGACCTTGCTGTCCATCACCCGGGAGCCGGCGGTCGCGGCGATGCTTGAGCGGTGCGGCGTGGACTGGGTGTTCGTGGATCTGGAGATCATTGGCAAGCAGGAGCGCCAGGCGGGACGCAACACCGTGGTGTCGGGCCACTCGCTGGATGATGTGCGGGCCGTGCGCCAGGTACTTTCCCGGTCCAAGCTGCTTGTTCGCGTGAACCCGTGGGGAGACTGGTCGGCTGACGAGATCGCCGGTGTCGTGGACGCGGGCGCCGACATCATCATGCTGCCGTTCTTCAAGACCAAGGCCGAAGTACAGGCCTTCGTGGATGCCGTAGGCGGGCGCGCCAAGACCTGCCTCCTTCTGGAAACCGCCGAGGCCGCCCGCGATGTAGAAGAAATCCTCTCAGTGCCGGGGATCGACTACGTCCACATCGGACTCAACGACCTGCATCTGGCGTACGGCATGAAGTTCATGTTTGAGCCGCTGGCAGATGGCACGGTGGACCGGCTGTGTGCGGCCTTTGCCCGGGCGGGGGTGACTTATGGCTTTGGGGGCATGGCGCGGATCGGGTCGTTGAAGCCGTCGGCGGAGGACATCATTGCCGAGCACTACCGGCTGGGGTCGAGCATGGTGATTCTTTCGCGGAGCTTTTGTGACTTTGGGGCGGTGGAGGATCCGACGACGTTGGAAGAATCGCTGCGCAAGAACGTGGCCCAGGTGCGTGATTGGGAGGCAGAGCTTCGGACCAAAGACGGAGAGTTCTTTGCCCACAACCGCGAAAGTGTTGTGGCGGATATTGGCTCCGTCGCGCGTTCGATTAATCGCTGATCCGCAGCAGGCTCAAGACTCTTACCGGGGAAAAATCCATGTTGGGATCCTATGCACGCCAACTCCGCCGGGTATGCACCCACGGCGGGACTTTCAGCCCTTTGCGAGCGCTGTCTGTAGCGTGGTGCACTTTGCGTTACGGAGCCAGCCCGAACAATTACGAGGCGTTCGGTTTTGAGAGCCTTTCAAGCCATGCCCGGAGCGAGTACTTCACGTATCGGCACAACCAGCGGCTCATGAGGCGCGCAAACGAACGTGAGGCGACGGAGCGTCTTAGGGACAAGGCGCTGTTTGCTTCCTGGTTCAGCGAGTTCACCCGTCGCCGGTCGTTGTCTCTTGCAGATGCGTCGATTGAGGATGTCGGGGAACTGGCGGCCAGTTCCGCAGCAGGAGTGCTCCTGAAGCCCCGGTTTGAGGGGCAGGGCCGCGGTGTGACGATGCTTTGTCCAGAGGATTTCGAGCCGGGAGGGCGCTTGGCCCTTATCTATGAGCGAGGCCAGCAGGGTGCCTGGATTGCCGATGAGCGGCTCGTGCAGCACGCCCAGATGACAGAGTGGTTCGGGACCGGCATGGCCCCTGTCCGCATTGTGACGGGACTTTCCAACGGTACGGCCGAGGTCATGTGGGCGGCGATCACCATGGGGCGCGGTGGTGACGCTATCAACTATCACCTTGGCGGGATCATGTCGCCTGTGGATGCCGCTACAGGAAGACTCATCGCGCCGGCGGTGGACAAGAGTGGTCACGAGTTCCACCAACATCCTGTGAGCGGCATCGACCTTGCAACAACCGTGATTCCGCAATGGGCGGAGCTGGTGGAGTTTGTAAAGAAGGCTGCGGCAAGCAACCCGCAGGTTCGCTACTGCGGCTGGGATGTGGGTCTGACTGAGGACGGGCCGTTTCTAATCGAGGGTAATCACGACCCGGGCACGTACTCGATGGTGCAGGCGCGTGCTTACCGGTCGAATTCGGGGCGGGGGGGGCTGCTTCCCGTTGCTCGACAGGTGTTCGGGGAGATGTTGTAAACAGCCCGCGACGCAGGCGGCATGAGGCCGCTCGATCCAGCTTGACGCGGCGGCGTGCCAGAGGCACATTGGACAGGCTCTGGCGATAGGGATCTCCCTATCTTCTACTCTGTCACTAGGTGACTTATTGCTTGGCTATGGCTTGCTCATAGTCCCTGCTTGGTTATGTGACCATGCGCTTTGCGCTAGGCGAGCCAGAGTCATGAGTAGAGGAGTCTGCGATGAGAAAATTCATCCGTAAGACCCGCCTAGTCTACGCGTGCATGAACATGGTTGGCGGCACTTGCCGTCTCCTGGCTGCACTCGTGGACATGGCATTTAACTACTGGCGGCAACGTGACACAGAAATGGATTCACCGATACGAAGTCAAGCCTGGGCGTTGGGTGTTTGTGCCAACCGACGGTGCCAGGAAATTAGGACGTCAGATCAAGAAAGCTGTTCAGGCCCACTGGGCAGCTCCGGATTTTTATTATCACTTGCTTGCAGGAGGGCATGTTGCTGCCATCCAGCGCCACAAAGCTCGGAAGTTCTTTATTCGGGCAGATCTTGATGACTTCTTTGGTCGAGTGAGCCGTTCGCGGGTCACCCGGTGTTTGAAGCTATTTTTTCCGTACCGGGATGCTCGCGACTTTGCTAGCCAAAGCGTGGTGATAAAACCATGTTCTGGGGAGAGCATCTTGCCCTACGGATTTGTCCAGTCTCCGATTTTGGCATCGATTGCGCTTGATCGGAGCAAGCTTGGCTCGTACTTACGGCGCTTGAGTCGCCAAGCAAGCTTTGACGTAACGGTATATATGGATGACATTCTCATCTCGAGCGATGATGAGCAAAAGATTATGAACGCTTTCCTTGATTTGGAGAAGTTTTCAGACGCGGCGGGATTTCCGTTGAATTCAGTAAAGTCGGAAGGGCCAAAGCAAAGTGTCACGGCGTTTAATATTGATATCTCGCAAAACTCCGTCTTTGTGGCTCCAAGGCGAATGGCGGAATTTCGCTCACAGATCGCAGTTGCAACTAGCACGGACAGTTTGGACGGAATAGTAAATTACGTGCATTCAGTGAATCCTGCGCAAGTGGCCTCCCTTTAAGGTCGGCCACAAGTTAGTTAGCTGTCGGAGTTCCCGCCTGCGTTTATCCAACCGGTGCTTGGTTCATGACGCGCCGAATCCCTCGGCAGCTGGGTTGGCGAGCGCCACACCGGCACCTTCGGCCGCCTGGCCACGCTCAGCTTCAACGGCAACAAGGTGATCACCACCGGCGGCGGCATGATCATCACCGATGACGAAGAGCTGGCGCGCCGGGCCAAGCACCTGACCACCACCGCCAAGGTGCCGCACCCGTACGAGTTCGTGCACGACGAGGTGGGCTACAACTACCGCATGCCCAACCTCAACGCCGCGCTCGGCTGCGCGCAGATGGAGCTGCTGCCGAAGATGATGGAGATCAAGGCCGAGGTCGCGGCGCGCTACCGCGACTTCTTCGCCGGCACCGGCGTGCGCTTCGTTGAGCCATTGCCGGGCACCACGGCCAACTGGTGGTTGAACGCCATCGTGCTGGAGTCCGAGGCCGACCGCGACGCGCTGCTGGAGTACACCAACACCCGCGACGTAATGACCCGCCCCATCTGGCGCCTGATGTCGCGACTGCCCATGTTCCAACACTGCCAGCACGACGGACTGGAGAATTCGCGGTGGCTGGAGGCGCGGGTTGTGAATTTGCCTTCGAGTGTGCTGGAGAGTGAGTTTGGGCGGTTGAAGGCCTGACCGCCGGCCCGTTGTAGGAGCGCGCCATGCGCGCGAAGCCGCGTGACACCTGGCCATGCGGTGTGGCGTCGGCCGCCGCGCTGGGGCCGATGCCCTGAGGCAATGATCGGATTCACGCGGCTTCGCGCGCATGGCGCGCTCCTACAGCGGGGGCTTGCCGAAACAAAGTTTCGTACATTATGTATAGTCGACGAAATTAAGGAAC
>NZ_JBSVRG010000011.1:0-152858 GCF_054052045.1 Luteimonas sp. A277 | reverse complement strand
CCCCCCCCCCCCCCCCCCCCCCCCCCCCCCCCCCCCCCCCCCCCCCCCCCCCCCCCCCGCTCCTACCCGGGGGCCGGGTTGTGCGATCCTGTGGGATGGATTCAGGGAGTACCGAAATGTATCTGTGGACCAAGACTTTCCACCTGCTGTTCGTCATGGCCTGGATGGCCGCGGTGTTCTACCTGCCGCGCATCCTGGTGAACCTGGCCGAGGCCGGCGAGTCGGCCGAGGTGCGCGCGCGTCTGGTGCTGATGGGGCAGCGGCTGTACCGCTTCGGGCACATCATGTTCGGGCTGGCAGTGGTGCTGGGGCTGGTGTTGTGGATGGGATTCGGCGTCGTGGGCGGCTGGCTGCACGCCAAGCTGCTGCTGGTGGCGCTGATGCTTGCGCACTACATCGTGGCCGGGCGCTGGCTGAAGCGCGCTGGCGCGGGCGCGGAACTGTCCACAAGCGGCAAGCTGCGCCTGTTCAACGAGATCCCGGTGTTCCTGCTGCTGGCCATCATCTGGCTGGTGCTGGCCAAGCCGTTCTAGGAAACGGCCGGCGCCGTACGCCGCTGCTGTCCTGATTTTCCCTGCGCCGGCGTGTATGGGGGTGACATCCATTGCGGATGCCGCCCACGGGCCGGCATGCCGCGCATCAGTGGCATTGGGCCGACGGTTTCGGCGAGGAAAATCGATGGACTTCAACATTGGACGCGTCATCAGCCTGCTGCTGCGCACTTTGCCGTTTCTTGTGCTGCGCTTGCTGGTCTACATGGCGATCACCCTTGCGTACATCGTTGTCACCGGTATCGGGGTCGGGGCGGGCTGGCTGTTCGGCAGCGCCGCCAGCACCGGGGCGACTGGCGCGCTGTGGGGCGGCATGGCCGGCTTTGCGCTGACCAGCGGCGTGCTGTTCTGGGCCCGCGAGTACCTTCTCTACATGGTCAAGGCCGGGCACGTGGCAGTGCTGGCGCAGCTGCTGGATGGCAAGGAGATTCCGGGCGGTCGCGGGCAGATCGATTACGCCCGCACCGTGGTGAAGGAACGCTTCGTGGAAAGCTCGGTGCTGTTCGCCGTTGACCGGCTTATCGTTGGCATCCTGCGCGTGTTCAACCGCGTGACCATGCGCGCCGCCAGTCTGTTGCCCATCCCGGGGCTGGAGCCGGTGGTGAAGCTGGCCAACGCGGTCATCAGCACCTCGCTGACCTACGTTGACGAGGTCATCCTGGCCCATAACGTGCGTACTGCATCGGACAATCCCTGGGCCTCCAGCCGCGACGCGCTGGTGCTGTATGCGCAGAACTACAAGACCATGCTGAAGAACGCGGTGATCGTGACGTTCATCGTGTGGGGCCTGACGCTGGCCATTTTCGTCGTGGTGTTTGCGCCGGTGGCGGCGCTGGTTGCGCTGTTCCCGGGCATGGCAGGGTTCTGGACGTTCGTGCTGGCGGCCGTGGTCGCATGGGGGTTGAAAGCGGCGCTGGTTGATCCCTTCGCCATGACTGCGCTGATGCAGGTGTATTTCAAGACCACCACCAACCAGGTGCCGGACCCGGAGTGGAGCGCCAAGCTGGAGAAGATGTCTGGCAAGTTCCGCCAGCTCAAGGACAAGGCTGCCGCGGCGCTGCCGGGCGCCGCGGCGACCACCGTTACCGTTCCGGTCGCGCTTCAGCCTGCAAGTGAAGAAGCGTCCGCCTGAAGGTCCCGCAGGGCCGCGGATCTGGAGGCCTCCTTGCCCCTCGCATGGAGCTCCGGCCGGCATCCGGGCAACCTGATCGGCTAACCTTTCAGGTTGATCCTTCCACAGAGTATTGCCATGCCTTCCTTCGATATCGTTTCCGAAGTGGATTCCCACGAGCTGACCAACGCCGTGGACCAGGCCAATCGCGAGCTGTCCAACCGGTTCGACTTCAAGAACGTGGATGCCACGTTCGAACTCGAGGGCGAGGTGATCACCCAGTCGGCGCCCAGTGATTTCCAGCTCCAGCAGATGTCCGACATCCTGCGTGCGCGGCTGGCCGCCCGGGGCATCGATGTGCGCTGCCTGGAGTTCGACGAGGTGGAAACCAACCTGGCCCGCGCCCGGCAGAAGGTCAGCGTCAAGCAGGGCATCGGCCGCGAGCTGGCCAAGAAGATCCAGGCCAGCATGAAGACCGCCAAGCTGAAGGTGGACAGCCAGATCAACGGCGACAAGCTGCGGGTCAACGGCAAGAAGCGCGATGACCTGCAGGCGGCCATTGCGCTGCTGCGCGGCGAGGAATTCGAGCTGCCGCTGCAGTTCGAGAACTTCCGCGACTGAGTCAGCCGTACCCGCCCGGTGTCCTGTTTGGGCGGCGGGCAGCGTGCATGGGTTCATCGGCGCCCCATGGTGGGGCTGCCTGTATTCCACGGAGTGGCGTGCATGCGTTCAAGCATGTCTGTAGCTGTAATCCTGCTGGCACTGGTGCTGTCCGGCTGCGCCACGATGACCCAGAACGAATGCCTGAGCGGCAGCTGGCTGCGTGTCGGCTACCAGGACGGCGCCGCCGGGCATCCGCCTTCGCGCCTGGGCAATCACGAGGCCGCCTGCGCCGCACACGGCGTGGGAGTTGATGCACAGGCCTATTTCGACGGCCGCGAACGCGGCCTGCTGGAATACTGCACGCCCTATGGCGGCTTCACCGCCGGGCGCAACGGCCGTAATTACCACGGCGTCTGCGCGTATGAGATCGAGGGCGGATTCCTGACCGGCTATGCCGACGGCCGCCATGTGCACGATGCCGATCAGCTCGCCTCCCGGGCCCGCTCGGACGTCAGCACGCGGGAAAACAGGATCCGCCGCCTACGTCGGGATATCGACCGTGCACGCGAGCGCCTGGACGGGGAGAGCGGTGACAACCGCAAGGTGCTGGTTGACGAGCTGCAGTCCCTGCGGAGCGACCTGCGCTATGCCGAGCGCGATCTGGACCTCGCCCGGCGCGAGCGTGAGATGGCCGAACGCGAGCTGCAGCGGGTTCTGTACCTGCTTGAGCCGCGGTATCGCGGCGGCTGGTGAAAGAGATAGCCCAGCGCATGTAGGACAAAGGCGAAGTCGGCCTTCGATTTGGGTGCCAGCACCCCCGCCGGCGCGAAGCGCTCATCGTTGATCAGGGTCGAGTCGTCGGATTCAACCCATTTCACCGAAGTACGGGGGGTTGGAGACGATGGCGTCGAAGGGCTTGTCCTCGCCAAAGTGCGGTTCGGTCAGGGTGTTGCCCAGCTGGATGTTGAACTTGACGTAGTTGAGGACTTATTGTTTGAAGTCCCAGCCATCGACTGCGCCGCGCACCTCGTTGGCGATCTGCCAGATCTGGCGATTTGTCACGCGGCTTCGCGCGCGTGGCGCGCTCCTACACGGGGTGCTTGGGCGTGATTCCGTTGGTGAGGCGGTGGACGTCGTGGGTGGCAACGCCGATGTCGCGGTCCGGCAGGTCGAAGAATTCCGGGTGATCCAGGGTCAGGGCCATGTCGCGCAGGCCGCTCTCCCAGTGCTCGCGCAGCGGGATCCGGCCGAAGGCGTGGTCCTTGTGCTGTTGCTCGTGCGATTTGGCCTGGTAGATGAGATGGATGACGTTGAAGACGCGGTTGTCCAGGTAGGGTGCGAACACGTCGGCCAAGTGCGGCGGCAGCTTGCGGTCAGGCAGGTGGGTGATCAACTCGTTGAGCGCGGCGCGCAGGTTCTGCCCCAGTTCCACCATGCGGGTGCCGTGGCGTGTGCGGCTGGAGAAGCGGATGTCCTTGATCCGCTCAAGCACGTCGGGCAGGGAGCGCGGGAGCGCGCCGCGCGCGCTGAAAAGGTCCACCTGCAGGGCGAGGGTGTCCCCGTCCGGATGGCGGTCGAGGATGAATTCAAGCGGGGTGTTGGACACGATGCCGCCGTCCCAGTACGACTCGCCGTCGATTTCCACCGCGGGAAACGCGGGCGGCAGGGCGCCCGAGGCGAGGATGTGCTCGACCCGGATGACGTCGCGGTCGCTGTCGAAGTAGCGGAAGTTGCCTGTGGTGATGCCAGTGGCGCCCACGGTCAGGCGCACGCTGTGGTCGTTGTTGATGCGGTCGAAGTCCACGAACCGCTCCAAGGTGCGGCGCAGCGGTTCAGTGTCGTAGAAGCTGGTGGCCTGGGGGCTGCCGTCGTTGAACAGGAACGGCGAGAACATGCGCGGCTCGAAGAACCCGCGCTGGCCCTGCAGAATCGCCCCCATGGCGCTCTGGTTACGGGCCCACGCCAGCAGGTTTTCGTCGTCCGGAAACGCGGCCACGGTGCCGCGCACGGCGGCTGACAGGGCTGAGAGCGGACCGGCGGGCTCGGCGATCAGGTTCCAGAATTCACGCAGCCTGGCAACGCGCTCCTCCGGCGGGTTGCCGGCAAGGATCGCGCCGTTGATCGCGCCGATCGAAGTGCCGGCGAACCAGTTCGGCCGGATCCCCGCTTCGTGCAGCTCCTGGTACACGCCGCACTGGTAGCCGCCCAGCGCGCCGCCACCCTGCAGGACCAGGGCCACGGTGGGGTAGCGCTCGACCCGTTCGCAGATCTCTGCCAGACGGGGGTTCATTGCATGAACCAGCCGTGGCTGACCACGATGCTCTGGCCGGTCAGGGCGTTGGTCTCGAACGCCGCCAGGGTCAGCGCCATGTTGGCCACGTCGTCGACGGTGGTGAATTCACCGTCCACGGTGTCCTTGAGCATGATGTCCTTGACCACCGCTTCCTCGCTGATGCCGAACTCCTTCGCCTGCTCCGGGATCTGCTTGTCCACCAGTGGCGTACGCACGAAGCCCGGACAGATGACGTTGGCGCGCACGCCGTAGGCGGCGGCCTCTTTGGCCACCGTGCGGCACAGGCCCAGCAGGCCGTGCTTGGCGGTGACGTAGGGCGCCTTCAGCTGGGAAGCCAGATGCGAGTGCACCGAGCCCATGTAGATGATCGCGCCGCCTTCGCCGCGCTTTTCCATGTTGCGCAGGCATTCGCGGCTGGTGAGGAAGGCGCCGTCCAGATGGATGGCGAGCATCTTCTTCCAGTCGGCCAGGCTGAAGTCGGTGATCTTGTTGACGATCTGGATGCCGGCGTTGGACACCAGCACGTCCACCCGGCCCCATTCGGCGACCACCTTGGCCACGCCGTCGACCACCTGCTGCTCGTCGGTGACGTCCATGGCCACGGCCATGGCCTGGCCGCCACCGGCGCGGATCGCCTGGGCGGCGAATTCCGCGGCCTCAAGCTTGAGGTCGGCGATGGCCACGCGGCCGCCGGCCTTGGCATAGACCTCGGCGATGCGCTTGCCGATGCCGCTGGCCGCGCCGGTGACGATGCAGACCTTGCCGTCGAGTCGGTTCATGGGGCGTGCTCCGCTGTTCTGTGACTGCCGGGAGCATACCGGTCGCAGTCGGCCGGATCTGTTGCACCAATGGCCAACCCGGGCCGCCCCCCTGTAGGAGCGCGCCACGCGCGCGAAGCCGCGTGACATCGGGCCTTGCGTCGAGGCACCGGATCCAATGCGGGTACCGAAGCCCCGAGCCTGGACATGATTCACATGGTTTCGCGCGCGTGGCGCGCTCCTACGGGGTGCAGTCAGGGCATGAAGTTGGCGGGGTGGGGCAGCTCCACGGGCACGCCGTCGGCGTTGCACAGGCCCGCGTCGCACAGGCGCTGGCGCAGGCGCGGGTTGGACTGGACCATGAAGTGGAACAGCACGTGTTGCTCCACGTTGCCGCGCACGGCGTGGGAACCGGGTCCGCGTGCCCAGACGCCGACGTCGTCGCCGCCGTGGGTTTCGCTGGCCAGTGGCACGGTCACTTCCTGCAGGTAGTCGCGGTGGGCGGTGTCCACGGCGGTCAGGTCCGGCCGGCCGCTGGCGCGCTGGTAGCCGGGTCCGGAGTGCGGATGGGCCTTGGGGCCCTCGGGTTGGGCGCTGCTGGCACCCACATACCCCGGACCATTGGCGTAGCCCAGGGTGGTATAGGGCAGTCCGGTGGCGTCAGGTGTGTAGCCCGCGTCGCTGCCCGGATCGGTACTGACCTTGCCCAGGATCGGGTTGCCGCGCGCCGGGTAGCCGGCGAAAGTCAGGGTATGGGCGTGGTCGGCGGTCACCAGGACCAAGGTGTCGGCCTCGTCGGTCATCCCGGCGGCTACCTGCACGGCGTCGGCCATGGCCACGGTGTCGACCAGGGCGCGGTGGGCGTTGCCGGAATGGTGGGCGTGGTCGATTCGGCCGGCTTCCACCAGCAGCACGTAGCCTTCGCCGGTGCCCTGCAGGCGGCTGATCGCCTCGCGGGTGAGTTCGGCCAGGCTGGGCTCGTCCGGGTCCTGCTCGCCGCGATCGGCTTCGAAATGCAGGTGGTCATATTCGAACAGGCCCAGGATCGGCCCCTGGCCGCCGGCGGCCTGCATCTGCTCGCGGTTCCACACGAAGGCCCCGCCGGGGTTGCGCTCCTGCCATTCACTGATCAGGTTGCGGCCATCGGTGCGGCGACCGGTGCGGTCCCGTTCCGGGTCCTGTGCGTCCTGCGGCAGGAAGTGCTGGCGACCGCCGCCGAAGATCACCTGCGGACCGTTGCCGAAGGGGTTTTCCAGCAGCTGGGCGGCAATATCGGTGCAGCCCAGTTCGCGGGCCGCGGCCGGCACCTGGGCGTCGTTTTCCCAGTTGCGGTCGGGAGAGCGGGCGAAGGTCGCCGCCGGGGTGGCGTGGGTGATGCGGGTGGTGGTGACGATGCCGGTGGCCATGCCGGCGCTCTGGGCCAGCTCCAGCACGCTGAGCAGGCCGCGCTCGGCGTAGGCGCTGCAGTCGCCGCGCGGGCGGGTCTGGTCGACGTTGATCACCCCGGCGCGGGTCTTCACTCCGGTGGCCATCGCGGTCATGGTGCCGGCCGAATCCGGGGTCTGCATATCGGTGTTGTAGGTGCGCGCCAGCGCCGTGTGCGGGAAGTCCTCCCAGCTCAGCCGGTATTCCTCGCCGGCGCCGCCGTCGCCCTGGCCGGCAAGGATGCGGGCGGCGGCCACCGTGGTCAGGCTCATGCCGTCGCCCACGAACAGGATCACGTTCCGGGCGTTGCCCTCCATCGCGCCGCGTTCCGCCGCCGCGGCCGCGCCGCTCTGGAACCACCACTGCGGGGTTTCGCCCTCGGGCCGCTCGATCAGCGGCACCTCGATGGGGGCGACGTTGGTGGCCGGGGCTGGGAGGGGAGCCTGATCACGCACGGGCGTGGCGCAGGCGGTGAGCAGGGTGGCAAGGCAACACAGGGCAGGAATGCGCATCGATCTCGGGGGACGGGGAGTGTGGAACACCCATTATGCCGTCGCTGGTGCGCTGCTGTGTTGCAGTAAAACGACCGCGCCGGGGTGCCGCGCTGGGTTAAGGTCTCCTGTTCCCTGTATAGACGACGGTGGCCCATGGTGGTCTGGTGGTTCCGAATTCCCTTCTGGCAGCGCGTGGCTGCGGGCTTCGTGCTGGGCGCCCTGGCGGGCTGGCTGATGGGCCCCGCCGCCGGGACCTGGCTGCAGCCGCTGGGCACCCTGTACATCAACCTGATCCGCATGATCGCCGTGCCGCTGGTGTTCTTCGCCGTGGTCAATGCGGTCTCGGCGCTGCACGGGCAGCAGCGGATGGCCCAGCTGGGCGGACGCACCTTCGGATGGTTCGCGGCGACCGCCGTGCTGGCGGTGGGCGTGGCGTTCGCGGTCGCGTACGTGGCCAATCCCGGCCAGGGCGTGGACCTGCTGCCGCCCTCGGACTTCGTGCCACGTGATGTGCCCACGCCGGTGCAGGTGGTCCTGGACATCGTGCCGACCAACCCGTTCGCGGCGCTGGCCGAGGGCCGGATCCTGCAGGTGATCTTCTTCGCCGGACTGCTCGGCTTTGCGCTGGTCAAGCTGGGCGACCGCACCGAGGGGCTGCGCAACATCGTCGGCCAGGCCAGCGAAGCGATGATCCAGGTCACCCGCTTCGTGCTGGAAGTCACCCCGATCGGCACCTTCGGCCTGATCGGAGCCCTGGTGGGCACCTACGGCTTCGAACAGCTGCTGCCGCTGGGCAACTTCGTGATCGCGATCTACGTCGCCTGCGCGCTGCACATCGTGTTCGTCTACGGCGGCCTGCTGTTGGCCCACGGGCTGAATCCGGTGAAATTCTTCCGCGGCGCCGCGCCGGGCATGCAGGTGGCCTTCGCCAGCTCGTCCAGCTTCGCCTCGCTGCCGGTGGCGCTGCGCAGCGTCACCCACAACCTGGGGGTGGACAAGGATTACGCCGCGTTCGCGGTGCCGCTGGGCGCGAGCATCAAGATGGACGGGTGCGGCGCGATCTTCCCGGCGATGGCGGCGGTGTTCGCCGCGCAGTATTACGGCATTGAACTGAGTGCCGCGCAGTACATCGTGATCCTGCTGGCCTCGGTGCTGGGCAGCTTCGGCACCGCCGGTGTACCCGGTACGGCGGTGGTGATGGCCACGGTGGTGCTCAGCGCCGCCGGGCTGCCGCTGGAGGTACTGGGCATCCTGCTGGCGATCGACCGGATCCTGGACATGATGCGCACCATGACCAACGTGACCGGGCAGATGCTGGTGCCGGTGCTGGTGGCCAAGGAAACCGGGCTGCTTGACCGTGAGGCCTACGAGCGCGCCTCGAGCAACGTCGGCATGGAAGAGGTCACCGAAACCAGATAGTGGGCGTCGCGGCCGGCGCGCGGTTGGCCGCGCGCTATTGCGCCGCCTGCCAACGCCGCACCAGCAGTCCCACCTCGCCGACGATGGCGGTCAGCAGGATCAGCGAGTTGGTGACGATGAATACCCAGTTGTCCAGCATCCAGCTGTAGATGATGAAGCCGGTGGACGCTGCCATCTGGCCCAGGAACAGCCAGCGCGACACGCCCTTGGCGTCCTTGTCCTTCCACTGGGTAATGATCTGGCGGGTGAGGGTGGCCAGCAGGATGGCCGAAGCCGCCCAGCCGACGATATCGGGATTCACGGGTTGACCTGCCTTTTCCGGGCTGTGGGGCCGCGATATTCCGGTAATGCCGGTCCGCATCAGGTGAACCGGCCCCAGGCGGCGCCAACGCGGCTGTCACCCGCGCGGTGATTACATCGGGCTCCAACCCCCATCCGGAGCGAACGATGACCGATCCCCGTGAACTCGAAGAGAAATTCTGGAAGGTCCTGGAGGACGACCGCACCGTCATGCTCGGGCTGGACGGCCAGGAAGATGGCCACGCCCGACCGATGACCGCCCAGTGCGAGGAGCGCCGCTCTCCGATCTGGTTCTTCACCTCGGTCGACAACATGCTGGTGCAGCAGTTGGGGCAGGGCGGCGGCCGGGCCATCGCCGGCTTCGCATCCAAGGGCCACGACCTGTTTGCCAGCATCCGCGGCAACCTGCGCGTGGATACCGACCGGGCCGTGGTGGAGCGGCTGTGGAACCCCTTCGTGGCCGCCTGGTATGAAGGCAAGGACGATCCGAAGCTGTGCCTGCTGCGGCTGGATGCCGAGGACGCCGAGGTGTGGACGGATGCCAGCAGCATGCTGGCAGGGGTCAAGATGCTGCTCGGCATGGATCCCAAGAAGGACTACAGGGACAAGGTCGGCGAGGTGGACCTGCGCTGAGTACCGCTGCGGTGGCGCGGGACGATCTGGTGGTGCTGACGCCGGAGGGGCTGTACTGCCCGCCCGGCGACTTCCACATCGATCCCTGGCGGCCGGTGCCCCGCGCCGTGATTACCCACGGCCATGGCGATCACGCACGCGGCGGCATGGGCTGCTATTACGTCGCAGAGGAAGGTCTGCCGATACTTGAGTGGCGGCTGGGCGAGCAGGACTACCGGGTGCATGCGCTGGGCGAGCGGGTACGCATCGGTGGAGCGGTGATGTCATTCCATCCGGCCGGACACGTGCTGGGCTCGACCCAGGTGCGGATCGAGGCCGGCGGCGAGGTGTGGGTGGCCTCGGGTGACTACAAGCGCGATCCCGACCCCACCTGCCTGCCGTTCGAGGTGGTGCCCTGCGATGTGTTCATCACCGAATCCACCTTCGGACTGCCGATCTACCGCTGGCCGCCGGCTTCGGAGGTGGCAGCGGAGATCGAGGCCTGGCGGGCGGAGTGCGAGGCCAACGGCGAGGTCGCCATCCTCTATTCCTACGCGCTGGGCAAGGCGCAGCGGGTGCTGGCCGAACTGGCCGCGCACACGGACCGTCCGGCCTGGCTGCACGGCGCCATCGATGCCGGGGTGCAGGTGTACCGCGAGGCCGGGGTGCAGATGCTCGATACCCTGCGGGTTGCCGATGAGGCCCGCGGCGCGGACTTCGCCGGCCGGCTGGTGATCGCACCGCCCTCGGCGGCCGGCAGTCCGTGGATCCGGCGCTTCCGCCGGGCCCAGCAGGGTTTTGCGTCGGGCTGGATGCGCATCCGCGGCAACCGCAGGCGGCGCAACTATGACCGTGGTTTTGTGGTTTCCGACCACGCCGACTGGCCGGCGCTGCTGCGCACGGTGGAGGAAACCGGGGCGCGCCGGGTCATTGCCACCCACGGAGATACCGACGCGCTGGTGCGCGTGCTCAACGAGCGCGGCATCGACACGGGCACGTTTGCCACCGGGTACGGCGAGGAGGATTGATGCGCCGCTTCGCCGCCCTCTATGAACGCCTTGACCGCAGCACCGGCACCACCGACAAGCGGCGCGCGCTGATCGATTACTTCCGTGACGCGCCGCCGCGCGATGCCGCCTGGGGCCTGTGGCTGCTGGCGGGAGGCAAGGTGGGCGGCGCACGGAAGAAGATTGCCGGCACCGGGGAGCTTCGCGCCTGGATCGGTGAGGAAACCGGCACCCCGGACTGGCTGGTGGAAGCCTGCCACCACCAGGTGGGTGACCTGGCGGAAACCCTGGCCCTGCTGCTTGACGATCCTCCCGGTGACGCGGTTGCCGACGTCGGGCTGGCGGGCTGGATCGAGCAGCGGCTGACCCCGGTGGCAAATGCCGATCCTGACGTGCGCCGCACGGTGGTGGTGGGTGCCTGGTGCCGCCTGGCCTTCCGCGAACGGCTGGTTTTCAACAAGCTGCTCACCGGCGCGCTGCGGGTGGGCGTGTCGCAGGGGCTGGTGCAGCGGGCGCTGGCGGAAATGTCCGGCGTGGATATCGCGCTGATTGCCCAGCGCATGCTCGGGCACTGGACCCCCAGCGAGGCATTCCTGCAGGGCCTGCTTTCGCCGCAGGCACAGGCGGGCGACGCCGCGCTGCCGTATCCGTTCTTCCTTGCCTCGCCGCTGGAAGGCGGGCCGGAGGCGCTGGGGGCAATCGACGACTGGCTGCTGGAGTGGAAGTGGGACGGAATCCGCCTGCAGCTGATCCGCCGCAGCGGCGAGGTGGCGCTGTGGTCGCGCGGGGAGGAACGGATGGACGGGCGCTTTCCCGAAATCGAGGCCGCAGCTGAGCTGCTGCCGCGCGACTGCGTGATCGACGGGGAGTTGCTGGCTTGGCAGCCGGGCGAGGCCATGCCCATGCCCTTCAGCGCCCTGCAGACCCGTATCCAGCGGTTGAAGCCGGGGCCGAAATCGCTGGCAGCAGCGCCCGCGCGCGTATTGGCCTATGACCTGCTGGAGCTGGAAGGCGAGGACCTGCGTGCGCGGCCACTGCGAGAGCGGCGGTCAATGCTGGCGGAACTGGTCGGCACACAACTGGCACCCGACGGGGAAGACACTCCACGCATCGTCCTTTCGCCCGTCGTCGAGACATCCAGCTGGGAACGTGCCGCCGAGCTGCGGGAAGGTTCGCGCGAGCTGGGCGTGGAAGGCCTGATGCTCAAACGCATCGATTCGCCCTACCGCCACGGCAGGAAGCGCGGTGACTGGTGGAAGTGGAAGGTGGATCCGCTCACCATCGACGCGGTGCTGATCTACGCTCAGTCCGGCAGCGGTCGGCGCAGCACGCTGTTCACCGATTACACCTTCGGCCTGTGGGACGGCGATGTGCTGGTGCCGGTGGCCAAGGCCTACTCAGGCCTGGATGACGCCGAGATCTTGCGTCTGGATCGCTGGATCCGGGCGAACACCCTGGAGCGTTTCGGGCCGGTGCGCGCGGTGCAGCAGGTGCACGTGTTCGAGCTGGGATTCGAGGGCGTGAACGTTTCCAAACGGCACAAATCCGGCATCGCCGTGCGCTTCCCGCGCATCCTGCGCTGGCGCGAGGACAAGCAGGCCGGCGAGGCCGACCGTCTGGAAGCGCTGCAGGCACTGGCGCGGTGAAGGTCCCGGGCGAGGAGGGCGCCACTGGAACAGCGGGGAAGACACGATCAACCGCTGGTGGAACGCCGCCACGACGGTGCGGCCGGGCCGAGGCGCCGCTTGCAGACTGGTTTGCCGCCCAGGGTTGGCGCCCTGCGCCGTTCCAGCGTAAGGCGTGGCGCCACTACCTGCGCGGCGAGTCCGGCCTGCTGGTCACGCCGACCGGCAGCGGCAAGACCCTGGCCGCGGCCGGCGGGCCGCTGCTGGAAGCGCTGCGCCTGGGTGATAAACCGGCCCCCAAGCGGACGCCGGCAAACGCGCCGCCGCGCCTGCGCCTGCTGTGGATCACCCCGCTGCGGGCGCTGGCTTCCGACACCACGCGCGCGCTGCGCGAGCCGATCGAAGCGCTCGGCGTGCCCTGGACCGTGGCCATGCGCACCGGCGATGCCGGCGCGCGTGACCGGCGACTGGCTCGGCGCGGCCTGGCCGACGTGCTGGTGACCACGCCCGAGTCGCTGTCATTGGCCCTTTCCTATCCCGATGCCGGTGGCATCTTTTCGGGCGTGCGCGGGGTGGTGGTGGACGAGTGGCACGAACTGCTTGGCAACAAGCGCGGCGTGCTGCTGCAGCTGGGCCTGGCGCGACTGCGGGCATTGGCGCCGGGCGCGCGCATCTGGGGGCTCTCGGCCACGCTCGGCAACCTGGAGGAAGCGCGCGACGTGCTGCTGCCGCACCGCCCGGACGCGCCGATTCTCACCGCGCCGCGGCGCAGGAAGATGACCCTGGAAACGCTGCTTCCCGGCAGCGACGAACGCTTTCCGTGGGCCGGGCATCTCGGCCTGTCGCAGCTCGAACGCGTCGCCGAGGTGCTGCAGCGCAGCGGCAGCAGCCTGCTGTTTACCAACACGCGCTCGCAGGCCGAGCTCTGGCATCGCGCGCTGCAGTCGGTCTGGCTGGCTGATCCGTCCACCCTGGCGCTGCACCACGGGTCCCTCGACGCCAGCCTGCGTGCCGCCGCCGAACAGGGGCTGCGCGATGGCAGCGTGCGTTGCGTGGTGGCCACTTCCAGCCTGGACCTGGGCGTTGATTTCCCCGCCGTCGACCAGGTGCTGCAGGTGGGCAGCCCCAAGGGCATGGTGCGGCTGCTGCAGCGCGGCGGCCGGGCCCGGCACCGCCCGGGCGAGGTGGGACACGTGGTGTGCGTGCCCACCCATGCCCTGGAGCTCGCGGAGTATGCGGCGGCGCGACGGGCGCTTGCAGCCGGCAGGATCGAATCGCGCGAGCCGCCGAGCCTGTCGCTGGATGTGCTGGCCCAGCACTGCGTGACCCTCGCCCTGGGTGGCGGCTTCGGGCCGGAGGCCCTGCTGGCCGAAGTGCGCGGCACCCACGCCTTTGCCGCTCTGCCTGATGCCGCTTGGCAAGCGGTGCTGGACTTCATCGTGCGCGGTGGCAACGCGCTGGAGTCCTACCCCGACTACCGGCGGGTGGTGCGTGACGAGGACGGCATCTATCGGGTACACGAGCGCCGCGTCGCCTTCCGCCACCGGCTGTCGATCGGCACCATCACCAGCGACGGCGGGGTGCAGGTGCGGTTCCTCAAGGGCGGGTACCTGGGCGTGGTGGAGGAAACTTTCGTCTCGCGCCTGCGTCCGCGCGACCGCTTCCAGTTCGCTGGCCGCACCCTGGAGCTGGTTCAACTCAAGGACATGACCGCGTACGTGCGCATCGCCCGCAAGGGCGAGGGCACCGTGCCGCGCTGGCAAGGCGGGCGGATGCCGCTTTCAAGCGAGCTGGGTCATGAGGTGGAGGCGATCCTCGCCCAGCCCGCCCGCAACCCGGAAATGCGGGCACTGGCGCCGCTGCTGAAACTGCAGGCCGGCATTTCCGCCTTGCCCACGCCGGAAACCCTGCTGGTGGAAGCGGTGAAGACCCGCCAGGGCTGGCACCTGTTTGTGTTCCCGTTCGCCGGGCGTGCGGTGCACGAAGGCCTGGCGCCGCTGCTGGCCCTGCGCTGGGCACGCGAAGCGCCGAACACCTTTTCCTGGGCGGTCAACGACTACGGCCTGGTGCTCACTGCCCAGGCGGAAGCCTGGCCGGAGCCGGAACTGCTTGCCCGCATGTTCGCCGGCGAGGGGCTGCTGGAAGACCTGCGTGCGAGCCTCAACCTGGGCGAGCTGGCACGTCGCCAGTTCCGCGAAATCGCCCGCGTGGCCGGGCTGTTGCCGCCCTCGCTGCCGGGGCGGGCGGCCCGCTCGCTGCGCCAGCTGCAGGCCTCCAGCGGCCTGCTGTTCGATGTGCTGCAGCGCCATGATCCCGACCACGTGCTGCTGGCCCAGGCCGAGCGTGAAGTGTTGGAGTCGCAGCTTGAGGTCCGCCGCCTCGCCGAGGCGCTGGAGCGTTGCCGCGCGCGCCGACTCGATCTGCGCCGCCCGCGCGGACTTACCCCGCTGGCGTTCCCGCTGTGGGCCGAATCGGTCCGTGGCCAGCTCAGCACCGAGGACTGGCGCACCCGCGTGCGCCGCGCCGCCGAGCAGCTGGAGGAACGGCATGGATGAGCAGGCGGGAAGCGTGATTGATCTGGTCATCGCGGGAGAGGCGATGCGCCTGTTCGCCGACCGTGCGCTGTACTGGCCGGCTCGCTGCCGGCTGCTGATCGCCGACCTGCACCTGGGCAAAGGCGACATCCTGCGCGCGGCGGGCATTCCGGTGCCCAGCGGCGGCACCGGGCATGACCTGATGCGGCTGGGCGCGCTGTTGCAGGCGACCGGCGCCAGCGAACTCTGGGTATTGGGCGATTTCCTCCACGGAGCGAGGCAGCCGCGGGTGGAGGCTGCATGGCGCGCCTTCGTTTCCACGCATCCGGGCTGTACCTGCAGCGTGATCGCCGGCAATCATGATCGCGCCCTGGTGCCCGACGCTGCCGGGGTGGTGCACCTGCCCGACGACGTGCGCGACGGGCCGTTCCGCTTCCGCCACATGCCGATCGATGCGCCTGGCGTCACCGATGGAGCCAAGGGCGAGGGCGGCGGCCCGGACCGTGAGCATGTCATCTGCGGCCATGTGCACCCGGTGGTGCGTCTTCCGGGCTTGCCCGGCAGGTACCCGGCGCTGGCGCTCGACCCTCACCAGAGCATCCTGCCCGCGTTCTCGACTTTCACCGGTGGCTGGCTGCTGGAGGGAAATCGCAGCTGGATCGCCTGTGCCCACGGAGAGCTGCTTGGACACATGGACGGGGCCTGGCGCGAGGGGGCGGGCCGCTGAGCTTGGCCGGACGCGGCCTGGTCAGGCGACCGCGGGCGCCGTCGCATGGCGCCGGCTGGTCCACCAGGCAAAGCCCGCGGCGGTGAAGAACATCAGCAGGCTGTAGACCGCGGCAGGTACCGACATGGTCGCGTTGCCCAGCACGTTGAGGGCGATGAAGATCGCCAGGGTGCCGTTGTGGATGCCGATCTCCATGGCGATGGCGATCGCCTGCGGCCGCGGCAGCTTCAGGGTGAGCGGCGCGGCATAGCCGACCCCCATGCTGACCAGGTTGAACAGCAGGCACGCCAGGCCGACCACCGCAAACCACGCCAGCAGGGTTTCCCAGGCCTGGGAAACCGCGGCCACGATCAACAGCGCCAGCACCAGCACCGAGAGGAACCGGATGGGCTTGGCCATGCGTGCTGCAAAGCCCGGCGCGAAGGCGCGTACGGTCATGCCAATGGCCACCGGCAGCACGATCAGCGCGGCCACCTCCACCACCTTGCTCACCGGCGGCGGCACGTACTGGCCGGCGCCGAGGAAGAACTCCAGTGACAGGTTGAGGATCACCGGCAGGGTGACCAGGCACAGCAGGCTGTTGATCGCGGTCAGGGTAATGTTGAGCGCCACGTCGCCGTGGGCGAGGTGGCTGTAGATGTTGGCGGTGGCGCCGCCCGGGGAGGCCGCCAGCAGCATCAGGCCGACCGCCAGCTCGGGCGGCAGCCGGAAGGCCAGCGCCAGTCCCAGGGCCACCCAGGGCAGTAGCCCGGTTTGCAGGAAAAGGCCGATCAGCACCGCGCGTGGATAGCGTGCGACGCGGCGGAAATCCTCCACCGTCAGGCCCAGCCCCAGTCCGAACATGATCACGCCCAGCGCCACTGGCAGCAGGACGTTGGTCAGCAGCGTGGCTTCCATGAACTCCGCACCTCCCCCGAGGACCGTTGGAGAATGGCGCGCCCGCCGCCCGGCCGCAACTGTCCACAAACGAACAGGCCATAAAAGAGCAGGCCGCCCGGAGGCGGCCTGATGTCATGCTGCTGTTGCCTGCACTGCTCAGTGCGTGGCGATGCGGCGCGCCTGCTTGAACTTGCCGGCCCAGTAGCCGCCATCCAGCGCCGAGACGGTGACGTCGCGGCCGGTGCGTGGAGCGTGCAGGAAACGGCCTTCGCCGATGTAGATGCCCACGTGGTCGATGCGGCCGCCGCGCAGGGCGAAGAACACCAGATCGCCTGCATCCAGCTGGGTGCGCTCCACCGGCTCGCCGGCGCGGGCCATGTCGCGCGAGACGCGAGGCAGATCAATCCCCAGGGTGGTCTTGAATACGTAGCTCACCAATCCGCTGCAGTCGAAGCCGCGTTCGGGCGAGGTACCGCCCCAGCGGTAGGGCGTGCCCAGAAGGGCCAGGCCGCGCTGCAACAGGCTCTGCTGCCGCACGGCGGTCTGCGGTGCGGGCGCCAGATCAATCTGCAGGTCCGCCGAAATCGTGATCAGCTGGTTCACGTCGGCGGCAAACAGCAGTTCGCGGCTGGCGGCAGGCAGCGGGTCAGACAGCTGCTGGCTGATCGAGGTCGAAATCGGGAAGCCATCCGCGCTGTCGGTTGCGAGCCCCGTGGCGGCAAACGCCGGCGCTGCACCGGCACAAAGCAGTGCGGAGAAGAGAAGGGTGACGGCCCGTTGACGAAGGCGGGAAGCGGAGGTTCGGGTGGCGGCTTGGCGGCCTTGACTTGGGTCTTCGATCGTCACGCGGCTTGATTCACATATGTCATGGAGGCGTGATGGTGCCGGAGGAAAGAGCCTGTCTTGTTAAATTCAAGTTAATGAGAGTGACGCGCGACACATCTTCACGCGGTTGATTCAGTGGGAATTGGCGGGAATGAACCCACTCCCCGCATTCAGGATCCGCCCAGGACTCGGCGGGAACCGGTGTAGTGATCACGCCAGTAATGACCGTCAAGATGATCGAGCCGCACGGTGCCGCCGCTGCTGGGTGCGTGGACGAAGCGGCCTTCCCCCACGTAGATGCCCACGTGGCTGACGCTGCCGCGGCTGCCGAAGAACACCAGGTCACCGGCAGCCAGCCGTTCGGGTGCGATGCGTGGCCCTTGCCAAGCGAACAGATCGCGCGTGGTGCGCGGCAGACGAAGGCCAAGCATGTCGCTGTAGACATAGTTGACCAGGCCGCTGCAGTCGAACCCGCCCTGGGGGGTGTTGCCGCCGTAGCGGTAGGGCGTGCCGACCAGTCCGATGGCGCGGATGGTGACTGCATTGGCGGCCGTCGGGTCGGAGGGGGACATCACCGGCCACTGGTTGCTTGATGCGCTGGACGGGGCCGGGGCAGCCGGGCGGCTCTGCTTGCCCCCGCAGCCGGCCATCACCGCAGCGGCGACGAGCACAAGGCAGGCCAGCTGCCAGCAACGCCGTGACGGTCGGGTTGGCGCGGCGCGGCCGCTGCCCGGATAATGCGTAGTACTCACGGCCGGCATCTTGGCCGAATCCACCTTCCAATAACAAGCGCGGCCACTGCCGCCACACCAGGTACCGTTGCCCATGAAGATCGAAAAGGACCGCGTTGTCCGCTTCCACTACACCGTTTCCGAGACTGGCCAGCCGCCGGTCGAGAGTTCCAGGGAGGGTGAGCCGCTGGCGATCCTGTTCGGGCACGGCAACATCATTCCGGGCCTGGAAAAGGCGATGGAAGGGCATGAAACGGGCGATACCTTCAGCGCCGACGTAGTGTCCGCCGACGCCTATGGCGAGCGCCGCCCGGATCTGACCCAGCGGGTGCCGAAGAAGCACTTCGGCAAGCAGCGCCTGGCCGCGGGTGAGCAGGTGGTACTGACCACCAACTTCGGTCCGCGCCCGGTGACGGTGCAGAAGGTGGGCATGAGCGTGGTGGACGTGGACCTGAACCACCCGATGGCCGGCAAGGACCTGACCTTCGAAATCGAGATCATCGAGGTGCGCGAAGCCGACGCGGCCGAGATCGAGCACGGTCACGTGCACGGCGACGGCGGTCACCAGCACTGACCTGCCGTGTTGCCCCGTCACCTGGTGCGTCGCATGCGCCGGGTGACGGGAGTTTGAGCGGGCCGGAGAGGGGGAGGCGGCCATGAACCGGTACTCGACGCCGTTTCAACCGACCGCCGCGGGTGAGCGGATCGAACTGCTTGATGCACTGCGCGCCGTCGCCCTGCTCGGCATCTTCCTGGTCAACCTGCCGTGGTTCACCAGGCCCTGGCAGGAGGTCGACCGCGGGATCCTGCCCGGACTGGAGGGTGTGGACTACGCGCTGGCCTGGGGCCTGCACGTATTCGTTGCGGGGAAGTTCTGGATCATGTTCTCGATCCTGTTCGGCGCCGGATTCGCGCTGATGGCCGGGCGCGCGCAGGCGGCCGGCGTGTCCAGCCGACCCTATGTGCGCCGCATGCTGGCGCTGCTTGCCTTGGGCGTGGCCCATGCCCTGCTGCTGTGGGTCGGGGACATCCTGCATACCTATGCCGTGGCCGGACTGCTGATGCTTGCCTTCCGTGACCTTGCCCCGCGCAGCCAGCTGATGGCGGGGCTGCTGATTTTTGCCGCCGGTGCGGCCCTGAACCTGCTTGTTGCGCTTGGCCTGATGGTGGCGCCGGACGACGTGCTCGCCGGGATGCGTGCGCAGGCCGCGGCCGAGAGCGCCTTGGGGCTCGAGGCGGCCGGCGTCTACGGCAACGGTGGATTCGCCGCTATCACCGCGCAGCGGCTGGCCGATTTTTCCACCCTGGTGGCCATGAACGTGCTGGTCGTACCGCTGGCCCTGGCCATGTTCCTGATTGGAAGCTGGCTGCTGCGTTCCGGCCTGCTGCGTGACGTGGCCGCGCACCAGCGTTTCTTTCTGCGTCTTGCGGCGTCTGGTTTGACGCTGGGGCTGGGCCTGACCCTGTGGTCGGCTTCCATAGAGGTCACCCATCCCCATGGAATGGTGGAATCGCGCGCCGTGTTCGCCGCCAGCCTGCACCAGCTCGCTGCGCTGCCGCTGTCGCTTGGCTACATCGCGCTGGCTGCGCTGGCATGGCAGTCACGCGGCGGCCAGCGGGTGCTGTCAGCGGTGGCGCCGGCCGGCCGCATGGCGCTGACCAATTACCTCGGCCAGTCCCTGTTGGCCTCGCTGGTGTTTTATGGCTACGGGTTGGCCCTGTGGGGTAGGGTCGATCCGGCCGGGCTGGTACTTCTGGCGCTGGTGGTGTTTGTGCTGCAGGTGCTCGCCAGCCGCTGGTGGCTGGGGCGCTACCGCTTTGGGCCGCTGGAATGGCTCTGGCGCTGGCTGACCTACGGCACGCGGCCGGTGCTGCGCAGGCAGTCTTCCGGCGCGTAAACTCCGCGCATGGATGCGACGGATGATGTGCTGGTCGTCGGCGGCGGGGTGATTGGCCTTGCCAGCGCGTTGGCGCTGCTTGAACAGGGGCGCCGCGTGCGCGTGCTGGACGCCGGCCGGGTGGGCGGCGGCAGCTCGCACGGCAACTGCGGCACCATCACGCCCAGCCACGCAGCGCCGCTGTCGGCCCCGGGTTCGGTGGCGATGGCCTTACGGTGGATGCTCACGCCGGACGCGCCCTTCTACCTGAAACCCCGCTTCGACCCGGCCCTGTGGAGATGGCTGCTCGGCTTTGCCCGACGCTGCAATCCGCGCGACTGGCGGCGCGGGGCCGAAGCCAGGCTCGCGATCCTGACCGCGGCGCGTGACGCGCTGCCCGAGTGGGTGGAGCGGTACGGGCTGGACTGCGAATACGAGCCGTCCGGCGTGGACTATGTGTTCCGCTCTGAAAAGGACGTGGCCGAATTTGGTGCCGAGCTGGCGCTGCTGGATGAGATAGGCGTGCCCTACGAGCGCATCAACGGCGCAGCGTATGTGCGCGACGAACCTGCGCTGCGCGACGGGGTGGTGCAGGTGGTGCGCTTTCCGGGCGATGCGCGCCTGCGTCCGGACCGCTACGTTGCCGGCCTGGCGCGTGCCGTGCGTGAGCGCGGCGGGATCATCGTGGAGCACTGCAGCGTCAGCGCGATCGATTCCGATGATGATGGCGTCATGGTGGGCAGTTCCGGCGGCAGCTTCCGCGGGCGCGAGCTGATCCTGGCCACCGGCGCCTGGCTGCCGCAGATGGCGCGCGCGCTGCGGCTGCGGGTGCCGGTGCAGCCGGGCAAGGGATATTCGATCACCTATTCGCGACCGGCCCTGGTGCCCAGGCGTCCACTGGTGTTGAGCGGGCCGAGCGTGTGCGTGAGCGCCTGGGACAGTGGCTTTCGCCTTGGCAGCACCATGGAGTTCTCCGGCTATGACACCAGCCTCAACCGGCGGCGACTGGATGCGCTTGAGCGCGGCGCCGCGCAATACCTGCACCAGCCGGTCGGCCCGGAGAAGCAGGAGGAGTGGTACGGCTGGCGGCCCCTGAGCGTGGACGACCTGCCGTTGCTGGGTCGGGCACCCGGGCATCGTCACCTCTGGCTGGCAACCGGCCACGGTATGCTCGGGGTCAGCATGAGCACCGCCACTGGCAGGCTGATGGCTGAACTGATCTGCGGGCTCGACCCACACCTGGACCCGGCGCCGTTCGACCCGGCGCGATTTTATGAATGACAAGAACGGTTTTGATTACGACCTGATCGTCGTCGGCGGCGGCTCTGGTGGCCTGGCCGGCGCCTTCCGCGCTGCCGAGCATGGCGCGCGCGTGGCGCTGGTGGAGCCGGGCGACCTCGGCGGCACCTGCGTCAACCTGGGCTGCGTGCCGAAGAAAGCCATGTGGCTGGCCGCGGACCTGGCGGCGAAGATCGACGTGGCGGCGCGGCTGGGCTTCAACGTGCCGCCCCGTGCCGAGCTGGACTGGCGCGAATTCATCGTGGACCGCCAGCGCTATATCTCCGGGATCCATGAGAGCTATCGCAAGCGGCTGGACGAGGCTGGGGTGAGCCTGGTGCCGCATCGCGGCGTGCTGGTGGACGCGCACGTGGTGGAAGCCGGGGGCGTGCAGCTGCGTGCGCCGCACGTGCTGCTGGCCACGGGCTCACATCCGGTCAAGCCGGAGGTGCCGGGCGCGGAATACGGCGGGGTGTCGGATGATTTCTTCGACTGGGACCGCGCGCCGGAGCGGGTGGCACTGTTTGGTGGTGGCTATATCAGCGTTGAGCTGGCCGGCATGCTGCAGGCGCTGGGCAGCCGGGCGGATGTGTTTGCGCGCGGCGGGCGATTGCTCAAGCAGATGGATGCGGAAGTGGTGGAGCAGCTGCAGGGCAACTACCGCCATCTGGGTGTAGGCCTGCATCTGGACTACGAGCTGCAGGAGATGCAGCGCGGTGACGACGGGCGTCTGGTGCTGGTGGACGAGTCGGGTGCGGCCAGCGGGCCGTATGACGAGGTGGTGTTCGCCATCGGCCGCAGAGCCAGCACCGCGGGCATCGGGCTGGAGCAGGCCGGAGTCGCCCTCGGTGAAAAGGGCGAGGTGCAGGTGGACGCTTACCAGAACACCAGCGCGGCCGGGATCTACGCAGTCGGTGATGTCACCGGACAGCTGACCCTGACGCCGGTGGCGATCGCCGCGGCGCGGCGGCTGATGGACCGGGTGTTCGGCGGCAGGGCGGATTCGAAGCTGGACTACAAAGATGTTCCGTTCGTGGTGTTTTCCCATCCGCCGCTTGGTGGCATCGGCCTGACCGAAAAGCAGGCGCGCGAGCAGCATGGTGATGCGGTCGAGGTGTATCGCAGCAGCTTCCGGCCGATGCTGCAGGCGCTGGCGGATACGCCACTGCGCAGCCTGTTCAAGCTGGTGTGCGTGGGGGAGGAGCGGCGTGTGGTGGGCATCCACGCGTTTGGTGAGGCGGCCGACGAGATCCTGCAGGGGTTTGCGGTGGCGCTGAAGCGTGGCATCACCCTGGATGACCTGCATGACACAGTGGCGATCCATCCGACCAGTGCTGAAGAGTTTGTGCTGATGCGGTGAGGTGGGGCGTCCTGCTCTCCGGCACAATGCGTGCATGGACATATTTACCTTGCACAAGGGCATGGCGCCGCTGCTGGTGAGCGTGCCGCACGACGGTACCTTCGTTCCCGATGACATTGCGGCGCGGCTGACGCCGGAGGCGCGGCGCGTGCCGGATACGGATTGGCACATTGCCCGCCTGTACGCCTTTGCGCGCGAGCTGGGGGCGTCGATGATCGTGCCCACGCATTCGCGCTACGTGGTTGATCTCAACCGCTCGGAAGATGATGTGTCGCTGTATCCGGGGCAGAACACGACCGGGCTGTGCCCGGTGGTGCGGTTCAGCGGGGAGCCGGTGTACCTGGAAGGCCAGGAGCCGACGCCTGATGACATCGCGTGGCGGGTCAAGACGTTCTGGCGGCCCTACCACCAGGCGCTGCGGGCGGAGCTGGACCGGCTGCGCGATCTCCACGGCCGGGTAGTGCTGTGGGAGGGACATTCGATCCGGGGCGAGCTGCCGTTCCTGTTTGAAGGCCGGCTGCCCGATTTCAACCTGGGTACCGCGGGAGGGGCAAGCTGCACGCCTGGCCTGCAGCAGCGGCTGGAGTCGGTGCTGGCCGGACAGGAAGGCTACGACTTCGTCGTCAACGGCCGCTTCAAGGGCGGGCATATCACCAGGCATTACGGCGATCCGTCCAGCGGGATCGAGGCGGTGCAGATGGAGACCAGCCAGCGCGCCTATATGGATGAGCGTAGTTTTGAGTATCTGCCGGACAAGGCGGAAGCCGCGCAGGAGCTGCTTCGGCGCCTGCTCCAGGCCACCCTCGCGTAGACCGTCGCCCCGTGTAGGAGCGCGCCATGCGCGCGAAGCCGCGTGACACATGGCGCCCGGGGGGGCTTCGGCCGTAACGACGTAATCGAGGCTACGACGAGCCGCCCGGATTCACGCGGCTTCGCGCGCATGGCGCGCTCCTACCGGGGCGATCGCGTCGCTGGCCCGGGTCAGACTTCCAGGGTGGCCAGGTCGCCCTTTTCTTCCAGCCATGCCTTGCGGTCGCCTGACCGCTTCTTGGCCAGCAGCATGTCCATCAGTGAATGGGTCTCGGGGCCCTCGTCCACGGTCAGCTGCACCAGGCGGCGGGTATCGGGATGGATGGTGGATTCGCGCAGCTGCGAAGGGTTCATCTCGCCCAGACCCTTGAAGCGGGTGACGTTGACCGCGCCCTTGGGGCCCTTCTTCGAGGTGCCCTCGCGCTCGATTTTCTCCAGCAGCAGGCGCTTTTCCTCTTCGTCCAGGGCGTAGAACACCTGCTTGCCCACGTCGACGCGGTACAGCGGGGGCATGGCGACGAAGACGTGGCCGGCGGCCACCAGTGAAGGGAAATGCCGCAGGAACAGTGCCGCCAGCAGGGTGGCGATGTGCAGGCCATCGGAGTCGGCGTCGGCCAGGATCACCACCTTGCCGTAGCGCAGGCCGGAGATGTCATCCTTGCCCGGGTCGCAGCCAATCGCGATGGCGAGGTTGTGCACTTCCTCCGAGGCCAGCACGCTGGTCGACGCGACCTCCCAGGTGTTGAGGATCTTGCCGCGCAGCGGCAGGATCGCCTGGAAATCCTTGTCGCGCGCCTGCTTGGCGCTGCCGCCGGCCGAGTCACCTTCCACCAGGAACAGTTCGGTCCGTGACAGGTCCTGGCTGATGCAGTCGGCCAGCTTGCCGGGCAGGGCCGGGCCCTGGGTGACCTTCTTGCGGGTGATCTGCTTCTCGGTCTTGAGCCGCGCGCTGGCGCGCTCGATCGCCAGCTGGGCGATCTTCTCGCCCAGCTCCACGTGCTGGTTGAGCCACAGGCTGAAGGCGTCGTGGGCGGCGCCCTCGATGAACCCGGCCGCCTGGCGTGAGCTCAGCCGCTCCTTGGTCTGGCCGGAGAACTGCGGGTCGGTCATCTTCAGGCTGAGCACGAACGAGACCCGGTCCCAGACGTCCTCCGGTGCGAGCTTGACCCCGCGCGGCAGCAGGCTGCGGAAGTCGCAGAACTCGCGCAGCGCATCGGTGAAGCCCGAGCGCAGGCCGTTGACATGGGTGCCGTGCTGGGCGGTGGGAATCAGGTTGACGTAGCTCTCCTGCACCAGTTCGCCTTCGGGAACCCAGGCTGCAGCCCAGTCCACAATCTCGGTCTCGCGGGCCAGGCTGCCGGTGAACAGCTCCGGCGGCAGCAGCTCACGCCCGGACAGTTCGCCGCGCAGGTAGTCGAGCAGCCCGTCTTCGTAACGCCATTCGTCGCGCTCGCCGCTGGCCTCGTCGTACAGCTTCACGGTCAGGCCCGGGCAGAGCACGGCCTTGGCCCGCAGCAGGTGGCGCAGCGGGCGCAGGGCGAATTTGGCCGTATCGAAGTACTTGGGGTCGGGCCAAAAGCGCAGCCGGGTGCCGGTGTTGCGTTTGCCCACGGTGCCGACCACATCGAGCTCGGAGGCGCGGTCGCCAGCCGCGAATGACATTGCGTATTCGTTGCCGTCGCGCTTGATTGCCACGTCCAGGCGGGTGGACAGGGCGTTGACCACGCTCACGCCAACGCCGTGCAGGCCGCCGGAGAAGGTGTAGTTGCGGTCGCTGAACTTGCCGCCCGCGTGCAGCCGGGTCAGGATCAGTTCCACGCCGGGAACCTGTTCCTCGGGATGGATATCCACCGGCATCCCGCGTCCGTCATCGGACACTTCGCAGCTGCCGTCCTTGTAAAGCGTCACCTCAACTACTTTCGCGTGTCCGGCCAGGGCCTCGTCGACCGAGTTGTCGACCACTTCCTGCACCAGGTGGTTGGGGCGGGACGTATCGGTGTACATGCCGGGGCGGCGTTTGACCGGATCCAGGCCGGTCAGGACTTCGATGTCGACGGCGTTGTAGCGGGCGCTCATGCGGTGGACGCTGCAAAAAAAGGGGGCGGTAAGCTTACCAGTCGCATTGGGCCGTCCGATGCGGGAACAGCGGGACGAAGCGCGCCGGACCCGAAGCGGGAGGCATATGCGCACTCACGCCCCCGCCGGTTTGTCATCTGGGGAAAACCCTTGTGATCCAATGGCTTGCCCGTTCCGTTAAGAGATCGTTGTTCAGTTGCGGGAAGGTGGAAGGTGCGTAGGGTTCGCATCGTCGCTGTCAGGGGAAGCGGCCGAACTGATCCACTTTCGATCCACTTCATTATGATTTTGGAGACACGACAAATGACCAAGCGCAATATTCTGTTCACTGCTCTGATTGCTGCGGCGTTCGCCGCGCCGGGCGCTTTCGCCCAGGAAGTTGACCAGCAGGCTCTGCGCGATGCCGAACAGGCCGCGCAGCAGGCTGCCGCGGCTGCTGCCGCTGCTGAAGAGCAGGCCACCGACGCGGTGGACCAGGCTGAAGTCGCCGAAGACACGGTGGACCAGGCTGAAGCCGAGGCCTGGCAGACCGAGGAAGAGGAAGAAGAGGAAGATCCGGCCTGATCCACGGATGGAACAGCGGTTCTGGAGCGCCCCGCATCTGCGGGGCGTTTTTTTTGCGCGGCGTTTCCCCCGGCCCGTTCCAGGCAATGCCATCGCAGCGGCCGCCGCCGCAGCGGAGCGCAGCGTGATGTGGACGCGGTGTAGAATGTGGCTTTCCAGCGACCAGCTGCGCCATGCCATCCCCCAGTTCTGTTACACCACTTGTTTTCGTCACCGGAGGCGTTGTTTCTTCCCTTGGGAAGGGCATCGCCGCTGCCTCGCTCGCCGCGATCCTTGAGACCCGCGGGCTGCGGGTGACGATGATGAAGCTCGATCCCTACATCAACGTCGACCCCGGCACCATGAGCCCGTTCCAGCACGGCGAGGTGTACGTGACCGACGACGGCGCCGAGACCGATCTGGACCTCGGCCACTACGAGCGCTTCGTCAACGTGCGCCTGTCGGGGAAGAACTCGATCACCACCGGCAAGATCTATGAAAGCGTGATCGCCAAGGAGCGCCGCGGCGATTACCTCGGTGCCACCGTGCAGGTGATCCCGCACATCACCGACGAGATCAAGCGCTGCATCGATGCCGCCACCCAGGGCTATGACCTGGGCCTGGTGGAAATCGGCGGTACGGTGGGTGACATCGAATCGCTGCCGTTCCTGGAGGCGATCCGCCAGATCCGCACCGACCGCGGTCCGGAAAAGGCCATGTTCATCCACCTGACCCTGGTGCCGTACATCGCCGCCGCCGGCGAGCTGAAGACCAAGCCCACCCAGCACTCGGTCAAGGAGCTGCGCTCGATCGGCATCCAGCCCGATGTGCTGTTGTGCCGCAGCGAGCAGCCGCTGCCCGACAGCGAGCGGCGCAAGATCGCCTCGTTCACCAACGTGTCGGAGAAGGCGGTGATCTCGGTGGTGGACATGGACAACATCCACAAGATCCCGCTGTGGCTGGATGCGCAGGGGCTGGACGACCTGGTGGTGGAGCGGCTGCGGCTGGGCGACCGTGTCGCCCCGCAGGCGGACCTGACCGAATGGCTGGACGTGGTGGACGCCGCGGAAAACCCCGTCGATGAAGTCACCATCGGCGTGGTGGGCAAATACGTGGACCACAAGGACGCCTACAAGTCGGTGGCCGAGGCGCTGCGCCACGGCGGCCTGCGCCAGCGCACCCGGGTGAACCTGGAGTGGATCGAGTCGCAGGACATCGAGCGCGACGGCGCCGAGGCGGTGCTGGGCGGGCTGGATGGCATCCTGGTGCCGGGCGGCTTCGGCGATCGCGGTTTCGAAGGCAAGGTGCTGGCTTCGAAGTACGCGCGCGAGAAGGGCATTCCCTATTTCGGCATCTGTTACGGCATGCAGGCGGCGGTGGTGGATTTCGCCCGCCACGTGGCCGGCCTTGAAGGTGCCAACAGCACCGAGAACGACCGCCAGACCCCGCACCCGGTAATTGGGCTGATCGCCGAGTGGCGCACCACCAGCGGCGAGATCGAACGCCGCAGCGAAGACAGCGACATGGGCGGCACCATGCGCCTGGGCCTGCAGGAGCAGCGGATCAAGCCCGGCACCCGCGCCCATGCCCTGTATGGCCAGGACGTGGTGGCCGAGCGCCACCGCCACCGCTACGAGTTCAACAACCGCTATCGCACCCAGCTTGAGGACGCCGGACTGGTGGTCAGCGCCAAGTCCCTGGACGACCTGCTGGTGGAAATGGTGGAACTGCCGGACCATCCGTGGTTCATTGCCTGTCAGGCGCATCCTGAATTCCAGTCCACTCCGCGCAGTGGGCATCCGCTGTTCATCGGATTTGTACGGGCCGCCCGCGAAAAAAAGGCAGGTGGCAAGCTGCTGAAGGAAGCCACGGCGTGACCTGCGCCGACCCATGCAGACACAGGGTTTTGTCATGAATCTATGCGGTTTCGAGGTTGGCCTGGAGCGGCCGTTTTTCCTGATTTCGGGCCCCTGCGTGGTTGAGAGCGAACAGCTGCAGGTGGACGTGGCCGGGCAGCTGAAGGAAATCACCTCGGCGCTCGGCATCCCCTTCATCTTCAAGTCGAGCTTCGACAAGGCCAACCGCACCTCGCTGGACAGCTTCCGCGGTCCGGGCATGGAGGAGGGCCTGCGGATCCTGGCTGAGGTGAAGCGCCAGGTAGGCGTGCCGGTGCTGACCGACGTGCACGAATACACGCCGATGGACGAGGTGGCCTCGGTGGTCGACGTGCTGCAGACCCCGGCGTTCCTGGTGCGGCAAACCGATTTCATCCTGCGCGCCTGCTCGGCCGGCAAGCCGGTCAACATCAAGAAAGGCCAGTTCCAGTCGCCGTGGGACATGAAGCCAGTGGTGGAGAAGGCCAAGTCCACCGGCAACCAGCAGATCATGGTCTGCGAGCGCGGCGCCAGCTTCGGCTACAACAACCTGGTCAGCGACATGCGCTCACTGGCGGTGATGCGTGACACCGGCTGCCCGGTGGTCTTCGACGCCACCCATTCGGTACAGCTGCCGGGCGGGCAGGGCGGTTCCAGCGGGGGCCAGCGCGAGTTCATCCCGGTGTTGGCGCGGGCCGCGGTGGCCGTGGGCGTCGCCGGGATGTTCATGGAAACCCACCCCGAACCCGAGAAAGCCCTCAGCGACGGCCCCAACGCCTGGCCGCTGGCGAAGATGCGCGCGCTGCTGGAAACCCTGGTTGACCTGGATGCCGCCACCAAGCGTGGCGGCTTCCTCGAACGCGAAGTCTGATCCTTCCTCCCCACTGCCCTTCCTGAGGTAACAAAGCGAGACCATGACCAAGATTGCCAAGATCCATGCCCGTGAAATCCTCGATTCGCGAGGCAATCCCACCCTTGAAGCGGAAGTGACGCTCGAGGACGGCAGTTTCGGCCGCGCCATGGTTCCCTCCGGCGCCTCCACCGGCGCCCGCGAGGCGGTGGAACTGCGTGACGGTGATCGCACCCGCTACATGGGCAAGGGCGTGCGCAAGGCGGTGGCCAATGTGAACGGCACCATCGCCGAGACCCTGAAGGGTTTTGACGCCGCCGACCAGGCCGGCCTGGACAAGCGCTTGATTGATCTGGACGGCACCGAGAACAAGGGCCGGCTGGGCGCGAACGCGCTGCTGGGCGTGTCGATGGCCAACGCCCATGCGGTGGCCGCGTCGAAGAAGATCCCGCTGTGGAAGCTGCTGGCCGGCGACCGCGCTCCGGTGCTGCCGGTGCCGATGATGAACATCATCAACGGCGGCGCCCACGCCGACAACAACGTCGACTTCCAGGAGTTCATGATCCTGCCGGTGGGCTTTGATTCGTTCTCCGAATCGCTGCGCGCGGGCACCGAGATCTTCCACGCGCTCAAGTCGGTGCTGAAGGGCCACGGCCTGAGCACCGCGGTGGGCGACGAGGGCGGCTTCGCCCCGGACCTGCGCAGCAACGTGGAAGCGCTGGACACCATCCTGGAAGCGATCGGCAAGGCCGGTTACGCCGCGGGCGAGGACGTGCTGCTGGGCCTGGACGTGGCCTCCAGCGAATTCCACGAGAGCGGCAAATACCATCTGGTGGGCGAGGGCAAGCGCCTGACCGGCGAGCAGTTCGTCGATTTCCTCGCCGACTGGTGCAGCCAGTACCCGATCATCAGCATTGAAGACGGCATGGACGAGGCCGACTGGGATGGCTGGAACCTGCTGACCGCGCGCCTGGGCGACAAGGTGCAGCTGGTGGGTGACGACCTGTTCGTGACCAATCCGAAGATCTTCCGCCAGGGCATCGACTCGGGTACCGCCAACGCGATCCTGATCAAGGTCAACCAGATCGGTACCCTGACCGAGACCCTCGAAGCGATTGCCATGGCCGACGCGGCGAAGTACGCCGCGGTGGTCTCGCACCGCTCCGGGGAAACGGAGGACACCACCATTTCCGACATCGCCGTGGCCACCACCGCCACCCAGATCAAGACCGGCTCGCTGTGTCGCAGCGACCGCGTGGCCAAGTACAACCAGCTGCTGCGGATCGAGGAATCGCTGGGCGGACAGGCGCGCTACGCCGGGCGCGACGCGTTCGTGTCCCTGCCGCGGTAAGGCCCGGCCGCCGTGCGCGTCCTCGCTCTCGTAGTGCTGGTGCTGGCGTTGCTGCTTGGATGGCTGCAATACCGGCTGTGGTTCGGCATTGGCGGGGCGGGTGACGTGGCGCAGCTGGAGGCCCAGGTAGCCCAGCAGGCGCATCAGAACGACGGCCTGCGCGAGCGTAACGCCGCGCTGGCCGCCGAAGTGGCGGACCTGAAGTCGCCCACCGGTGAGGCGGCCGTGGAAGAACGCGCACGTAGTGAGCTGGGCATGATCCGGCCCGGGGAAACCTTCTACCGGGTGGTGGACGCCCCGGCCGTGCGGACGTCGACGCGGCAGCAGCCGGAGCCTTCGCCGTGATCTGGGCAGTGGTACCGGCCGCGGGCAGCGGCAGCCGTTTCGGCGCTGAAATTCCCAAGCAGTACCTGGAGGTGGCCGGCGAGCCGCTGCTGGCCCATACCCTGCGCGCCCTGCTGGCCCACCCTGGTGTAGCCGGGGTCGTGGTGGTGCTGGCCGCGGATGACCCGCACTGGCCCGGCTGGAGTGAGCTGGAAGGCAAGCCGGTGCTGCACTGCGTGGGCGGCGAGTCCCGTGCGGATTCGGTGCTGGCCGGCCTGCATGCGCTTCCGGAGGACGTGCGGGCGGATGATTTCGTGCTGGTGCACGACGCCGCGCGGCCCAATCTCGCGTTCGCCGATCTTGATCAGCTGATCGAGCGGGGGCGCGTTGATCCGGTGGGCGCGATCCTGGCCGCACCGGTGCGCGACACCCTCAAGCGGGCGGGCAATGAGGGCGGCATCGACCGGACCGTGCCGCGCGAACGCCTGTGGCGCGCGCTGACCCCGCAGATGTTCCGTCATCTGCAGCTTTCCCAGGCCTTGGAAAAGGCGCGTGCGGCCGGCATCGAGGTCACCGACGAATCCATGGCCATGGAGCGCAAGGGCGCCCGCCCGCTGCTGATCGAAGGCCGCGAGGACAACATCAAGGTCACCACCCCGGCGGATCTGGCGTATTTCGAATTCCTGCTGTCGCGCCGTTGAGAGAAACGGCCACGGCAGGAGCGCGCATGGCGCGCCCTACGGCCGGTTGGCGGTAGCATTGCGTGATGACTGACAACATCCCGTTCCGCATCGGCCAGGGCTTCGATGTGCACGCCTTTGGTGAAGGCGACCACGTGGTCATCGGCGGCGTGCACATCCCGCACGGACGCGGCTTCGTCGCCCACAGTGACGGCGACGTGGCCCTGCATGCGCTGTGCGATGCCATGTTTGGCGCGCTGGCCATGGGCGACATCGGCACCCACTTCCCGCCCAGCGATCCGCAATGGAAAGACGCCGACAGCCGCATGTTCCTGCGCCGCTGCCGCGAACTCGTCGCCGGCCGTGGCTGGCGGCTGGGCAACGCGGATATCACCATCGTGTGCGAGCAGCCGAAGATCGGCCCCCACGCCCAGGCCATGCGTGAGCTGATCGCCGCCGACCTCCAGGTGGATATCGATGCGGTCAGCGTCAAGGCCACCACCAACGAAAAGTTGGGCCACCTTGGCCGCGAAGAGGGCATCGCAGCCCACGCCGTGTGCCTGCTGGTTCGCGCGTGAGCGCACCTGATGCCGGCGCCGGCCGGGGATTGCCGCGTGCCTGGGGAGAAACTGTGCTGCAGGCGGCCATGCGCAGCGTGGTGGAGGATTTCCGTGTCGATGAGATCGACGGTTTCGAGGCCACCGGCAGCGGCGAGCACGAGCTGCTCACGATTGAAAAGCGCGGACTGAATACCGCCGAGGTCGCCCGCCGCCTGGCGCGCTGGGCCAGCGTACCGGAGATGGCGGTCGGCTATGCCGGGCTGAAGGACCGCCATGCGGTCACCCGACAGCGCTTCAGCGTGCACCTGCCGGGACGCGAAGCGCCTTCGATCGACGCGCTGGAGGGCGATGGCCTGCGGGTGCTCGAGCAGACCCGACACGTGAAGAAAATCCCGCGCGGGGCACTGGTGGGCAACCGCTTTGAATTGACCCTGCGCGAAGTGGAGGGGGAACGCGCCGCGATCGAAGAGCGGCTTGCACGCGCCGCGGCGGAAGGCGTGCCCAACTGGTTTGGCGAGCAGCGCTTTGGCCGGGGTGGCGGCAACATCGATGCGGCCCTGGCCATGTTTGCCGGCCGCCGGGTGCGCCGCGATCAGCGCGGCCACCTGCTCTCGGCCGCCCGCTCGGAGCTGTTCAACCGGGTGCTCGCCGAACGGGTGCATGCCGGCAACTGGAACGTGCCGCTAGAGGGGGAAGCATGGATGCTGGACAGCAGCCGTGCCGCATTCGGGCCCGAGCCCTGGAGCGAGGTGCTGGCCGGACGGCTGGCCGCGTTCGATATCCATCCCAGCGCACCGCTGTGGGGGAAGGGCGAGCTGCGCAGCGAAGGCGAGGCGCGGGCGCTGGAACTGGCTGCGCTGGATACGCCCGACGCGCACGCAATGCGCCAGGGGCTGGAAGCGGCCGGCCTGCGCCAGGAGCGTCGTTCTACCCGGCTACGGCCGCAGGATCTGGCCTGGAGCTGGCTCGCAGACGATGTACTGCGCTTGAGGTTTTCGCTGCCCCGCGGGACCTACGCCACCGCGCTGCTGGCGGAGCTCGGCCCGGTCCGGGATGCCGCGCAGACCGGCTGACCGTTGGTCGGGCGCCGGCGGGAATCACAGCAGGCTGCCGCGGCCAGGCGTATAACCGGAATCGGGCGTCGACGCCCTCCGCGCCGGCGCCGTCCCGGATACCGCATGGGAGGATCCGTCATGAAAGGCCTGCTTCGTAGCTGCTTCATCATCGCCGCGTCCGGCCTGGCCGCTTGTGCCAGCCAGGCCGACATGCGCTTGGCTGCGCCGGTTGCGACTACCACCATCCAGTCCGACGTGTTCAGGAACGACGCGGCGTACATCTCGGGCGTTGAGCGGATCGCCCGGCGCCGCGGGGTGGAAGTGCATTGGATACATCCGCCGCTCCTCCGTCCTGACACAGCAGTTGTCGACAACGGGCTGGAATAATCTGGCGGAGACAGCGCGGCCGGGGTTCAGCGCGGCCTGAGCAGTACCAGCACCGCTCCCGTCCCGCCCTGGGCGGGCGGGGCGGAATGGAACGCCAGTACGTCGGCGCGCTGGCGCAGGAGGCGATCAACCATGTTCTTGAGCACGGGCGTGCCGCTCCCGTGCAGTCCCTTGCCATGCACGATCCGCACGCAGCCGCTGCCAGCGTCACGCGCTTCCGCCAGGAATTGCCGCAGCATGGATTCGGCCAGCCGCGTCCCAGCATGGTGCAGGTCCAGTTCGTCCTGGACCGCGTAATGGCCCTTGGCCAGCCTTTTGAGCATGCGCGGACTGATTTCATCGCGCCGGTAGCGCAGGCTGTCGCCGGCTTCCAGTGGACCGGACTCCAGCATCTTTGCGAACTCGCTCAGCGCCTCGCGCTCGTCACGCTCGGCCATCCGCGGGCGCGGTTCGGGGGGCGGAGCGCGCGGCGTTGCGGGCGTCTCAGGGAGCTGCCGGACCGGGCCGATGGCGTCCCGGAACAGCGCGGCATCGTCCGTGTCCACCTCGTCCTGCTTGCGTCGCCTGGCCATGCGCCCAGATTACCCGAGCCGGGCCAGTCAGGTGGGCGCATCCGCTATCATGTCGCCTCGATTCACAGCACGGGGCGGCGCGGAAAGTTTCATGCGGATACTGGTCAGCAACGACGACGGCGTAGACGCGCCGGGCATCCGGATCCTCGCCGAAGGGTTGCGCAATGCAGGTCACCACGTGCAGATCGTCGCGCCCGACCGCGACCGGTCCGGCGCGAGCAACTCCTTGACCCTGGACATGCCGCTGCGCGTGGTGCAGCTCGAAGATGAGGTCTGGCGCGTGCATGGCACGCCCACCGACTCGGTGCACGTGGCCATCCGCGGCATGCTGGAGCAGGAGCCGGACATCGTCGTATCGGGCATCAACAACGCCGCCAACATGGGCGATGACGTGATCTATTCCGGCACGGTGGCCGCGGCGATGGAGGGGCGGTTCCTTGGCCTGCCCGCGCTGGCCGTCTCGCTGGTTACCGCGGACCACGTTGGCAGGCACTACGAGACCGCGGCACGCGCGGCCGTGGAGCTGGTGCAGCGGCTCAAGGCCGACCCGCTGCCCGCCGACACCATTCTCAACGTCAACGTTCCGGATATTCCCTGGAGCGAGGTGAAAGGGTTTGAAGTGACCCGTCTGGGCAACCGTCACCGCGCCGAGCCGTGCGTGCCGCTGGAAGACCCGCGTGGCCGCAGCTGGTACTGGATCGGTCGCGCCGGGGCGGAGCAGGACGCCGGCCCAGGCACGGATTTCCACGCCGTGCGCACGGGCAACATCTCGATCACTCCGATCGTGGTTGATCTCACCCGCTATCAGGCCCTGGAACAGGTGTCGAGCTGGGTAGGCGGATTGGCCGGCCAGCTCAGGGAGAACGGGCGATGAGCCCGCGCCTGAGACTTCAGCCCGAGGCGATCGGCGTTGGCATGACCTCGCAGCGAGTGCGTGACCGGTTGATCGAGCGCCTCCGTGAGGGCGGCATCAGCAATGAGCGCGTGCTCAATGCAATGGGCCTGGTGCCGCGGCACCTGTTCGTCGATGAAGCCCTGGCCACGCGCGCCTACGATGACACCGCGCTGCCGATCGGACACGGCCAGACCATTTCCCAGCCCTGGGTGGTGGCAAAGATGACCGAAGAGGTGCTGGAGGGCGGTATGCCTGCGACGGCGCTGGAAATCGGCACCGGCTCCGGGTACCAGGCTGCGATCCTGGCCTCGCTGGGAGTCAAGGTCTACACCGTCGAGCGCATCGGCGAACTGCTGCGGGTCGCCCGCAAGCGGTTCCGGTCGCTGGGGCTTACCGTGCGCAGCCGTCACGACGATGGCCGCATCGGCTGGCCCGAGCATGCGCCGTTCGACGCCATCCTGGTCACGGCTGGTGCGCCCGCGCTGGTGGATGCGCTGACCGATCAGCTGGCGCCGGGCGGAGTGCTGGTGGCTCCGGTGGGCAGCGGCAGCGCGCAGGTGCTGGTCAAGCTGCGCAAGCACGCCGACGGCTCCCTGGAACGTACCGAGATTGCCCAGGTGATATTCGTGCCGCTGCTGGCTGGAGTGGTGGACTGATGTACCGGGTTCCTTCATTGGCCATGAGGCAGAATGATTTCCGTGGTTGGTCTGGCAGGCGCCCCGGGGTTGGGCAGGATGGAGTTGCATTGATGAGGATGGCAATCGTGCTGGTGGCTCTGAGCGTGCTGCTGAGCGCATGCGGCAGCAGCCGGGTAGTCCGCGAAGGCGGGAAGGCGTCCGCATCCACGGCGCAGCCTGGACAAACCGTGACCGTCAAGCGTGGCGACACCGTTTACCGGCTTGCCGTCAACAACCGGATCAGCCCGCTGGACCTGGCCACCTGGAATAACATCGCCCCGCCTTACACCATCTATCCCGGACAGCGCCTGCGGTTGTATCCAGCCGATGGCCGGGCCCCTGCGCGCACGGCATCGACGCCTTCGCGGCCTGCGGGTCAGTCCACCCCCACGCAGCCGCCGGCAACGCCTGCGCCGGCACCGGCGCGCAGTTCGGTGAGCTGGCGCTGGCCAGCCGATGGCCAGCTGGTGAGCCGGTTCGCTTCAGGGGATCCGACCAAACAGGGCATCGGTATTGCCGGCAGTGGCGGTCAGCCGGTGAAGGCGGCCGGGGACGGCGTGGTGGTCTACTCGGGTTCCGGCCTGGTGGGCTATGGCGAGCTGATCATCGTCAAGCACGACGACGAGTGGCTGTCAGCCTATGGCCACAACCGCGCACGCCTGGTCAATGAAGGCGAGCGGGTGCGCGCAGGCCAGCAGATCGCGGAAATGGGCCGCAGCGGTGCGGCGCGTGACATGCTCCACTTCGAGATCCGTCACAACGGCCGTCCCGTGGATCCCCTGTCCTACCTTCCCCGGCGCTGAACTTTCCAGCGCGGCCGGTCGGCGGGAGCTCGTTGGCAGTCCGGCCGGTGTGGCCGGGACCTGTGCGCTTACGAACCGCTGAGGATAAAGCCAGCCACCACCCGGCGGCCTTCGCCCGCGAGCACGTGGTAAGTGCGGGCGGCCGAGTCGTTGGCCATGGCCTCAAGGCCGATGCCGCGCGACAGGCAGGCAGCCATGATTTCCGCCGGCGGGAACACCTGACCGGGCCCTGTGCCCAGCAGCACCAGGGCAGGTGACAGCGCCAGGATCTGTTCCAGGTCCGGCATCTGCATTGCGGTGGCGTCGCGTACCGGCCAGTCTTCGATCAGAACGTCCGGGCCAACCACGAAACTGCGGGTCAGCCGGCGCTCGTTGACCAGGGCGGAGCTGCCACCGGCGCTGCGCAGGTAGAACTCGTAGTCGGGTCGTTCAAGATGAAGCTGCATGGGAGCGGTTCGCGCTATGCGTATGCGGCGCCGTCAGGCCCTGGGCAGGACGATCTGGCGTTTGCCGATGCTGGCACGGTAGAGCACGGCCACTTTGCCGATCTTCTGCACCAGTGCGGCGCCGCTGCGCTCGGCCAGTTCGGCCACAATCGCGCTGCGCTGGTCGCGGTCGTCATCGGCGATCTTCACCTTGACCAGCTCATGGTGCTCCAGCGCTCCCTCCAGCTCGGCAATCACCGGGTCGCTTACCCCCTTTCCGCCTACCTGCAGGATGGCGTTGAGATCATGAGCCTTGCCGCGGAGGAAACGGATCTGTGCGGCGGTCAGGGCGGCTGGCATACGGGTTCGCGTCAATGAGGGTGGGAGCGGCAGGGTATCATGACAGCGGCGATCTTCCGCCGCCCCCATCGCTCCCGAATCTTCCCCATGGCCCGCAGCAAGAGCAGCCAACGCTGGCTGAAAGAACACTTTTCCGACCCCTTCGTGAAGAAGGCGAAGGCCGAGGGCATGCGCTCGCGCGCGGTCTACAAACTGGAAGAGCTGGTCGCCCGCGACCGGCTGCTCAAACCGGGCATGACCGTGGTGGACCTGGGTGCGGCCCCGGGAGGGTGGTCGCAGTGGGTCCGCCAGGAGCTGGACCGCATGGATGAGTCCAGGCCGGGGCGGGTGATCGCCCTGGACATCCTGGAGATGCCGCCGCTGGCCGGGGTCGAGTTCCTTCATGGCGACTTCAGGGAGGGTGAGGTCTTATCGAGTCTTGAGACTGCCCTCGCCGGAAAGCCCGTCGACCTTGTGTTGTCGGATATGGCCCCAAACAAGAGTGGTATGGATTCGGTGGATCAGCCGCGGGTGATGTACCTGGCCGAGCTGGCGATGGATTTCGCCGACGGTCACCTGAGGCCGGGCGGCGCGTTCCTGATCAAGTTGTTCCACGGCGTGGGTTTCGACGACTACGTACGGGAACTGCGCCGCCGCTACGACCGGGTGGTGATCCGCAAACCGTCGGCATCGCGGCAGCGTTCGCCGGAAGTCTATGCGCTCGCACAGGGCAAGCGTGTACAGATGAAGTAGCATGGCGCCCGAGCGCCTGGGAAAGAATTTGAATGAATGATCTGGTCAAAAATCTGTTGCTTTGGGTGGTTGTCGCCATCGTATTGATGATGGTGTTCCAGAGCTTCAGCCCGAACACTGCCGGCCCGCAGGAAGTGCAGTACTCGCAGTTCATGGAGGAAGTGCGGAACAGCCGGATCAAGCGGGTGGACATCGCCGAGGACGAGCGCACGATCTCGTTCGAGCGCGCCGATGGTGCCCGTGGCACCGTGATCGCGCCGCGCCGCGACGAGCGCATGATCGACGACCTGATCAACCACAACGTGGAGATCAAGCAGGCGCCGCCGTCCACCGGGCCCTCGCTGGCCTACATCCTGATCAATTTCCTGCCGGTCCTGCTGATCATCGGGTTCTTCTTCTTCATGATGCGGCAGATGCAGCAGGGCGGCGGCAAGGGCGCCATGAGTTTTGGCCGTTCGCGCGCCAAGCTGCTGAACGAGGACCAGGTCAAGGTCAACTTCAGTGACGTGGCCGGCTGCGACGAGGCCAAGGAAGAAGTCTCCGAGCTGGTCGAGTTCCTGCGCGATCCCTCCCGCTTCCAGAAGCTGGGCGGCAAGATTCCGCGCGGCGTGCTGATGGTCGGCCCGCCCGGCACCGGCAAGACCCTGCTGGCACGTGCGATCGCCGGTGAGGCCAAGGTGCCGTTCTTCTCGATCTCCGGTTCCGACTTCGTCGAAATGTTCGTCGGCGTCGGTGCGTCGCGCGTGCGCGATATGTTCGAGCAGGCCAAGAAGCACTCGCCGTGCATCATCTTCATCGACGAGATCGACGCCGTCGGCCGCCACCGTGGTGCCGGCCTGGGCGGCGGTCACGACGAGCGCGAGCAGACCCTGAACCAGCTGCTGGTCGAGATGGACGGCTTCGAGGGCGGGGAGGGCGTGATCGTGATCGCCGCCACCAACCGCCCCGACGTGCTCGATCCGGCGCTGCTGCGTCCGGGCCGCTTCGACCGCCAGGTGATGGTGGGCCTGCCCGACGTGAGGGGCCGCGACCAGATCCTCAAGGTGCACATGCGCAAGGTGCCGCTGGACGATGACGTGGAGCCGATGATTGTGGCCCGCGGTACGCCCGGCTTCTCCGGCGCGGACCTGGCCAACCTGGTCAACGAGGCGGCGCTGTTCGCCGCCCGGGAAAACGCCTCGGTAGTGCGGATGGAGCACTTCGACCGTGCCCGCGACAAGATCCTGATGGGCGCCGAGCGCCGCTCGATGGCCATGAGCGAGGACGAGAAGGAGCTGACCGCGTATCACGAGGCCGGCCACGCCATCGTCGGCCGCCTGGTGCCCGAGCATGACCCGGTCTACAAGGTCACCATCATTCCCCGGGGCCGCGCACTGGGCGTGACCATGTACCTGCCCGAGGGCGACAAATATTCGATGAACAAGATCGCCATCGAGTCGCAGCTTTGCTCGCTGTATGGCGGGCGGGTGGCCGAGGAGCTTATCTTCGGTGAGGACAAGGTCACCACTGGCGCTTCCAACGACATTGAGCGGGCGACCAAGATCGCGCGCAACATGGTCACCAAGTGGGGCCTGAGCGACGAACTGGGTCCGATCGCCTACAGCGATGACGAGGACGAGGTGTTCCTTGGCCGCTCGGTCACCCAGCACAAGAGCGTGTCCGACGACACCGCGCGCAAGATCGACGAGGTGGTGCGCCTGATCCTCGATCGTGCCTACGACCGTACCCGGGAGATTCTGAGTGGCAACATGGACAAGCTGCACGCCATGGCCAGGCTGCTGCTGGAATACGAGACCATCGACGTGCCGCAGATCGACGCGATCATGGAAGGCCGTGATCCGCCGCCGCCGATGGGCTGGGACAAGGCGCGCAAGAGCGGTGACGGCGGAGACGGTGGCGATGACGGCCAGACCCTGCCGATCGGCGGCCCTGCGGAACAGACCTGATCTGACCCGACCAGCTGACTTGACCTGAGCGGAGCCCGGTACGGCCGGGCTCCGTGACCGGACGCCCTGGATGTTCGATACCACCCCAACGCTCGACTGCGCCGGCCGCCCGCTGGCGCTTGACCGCCCGCGGGTCATGGGGATCGTCAACATCACCCCGGATTCGTTTTCCGATGGTGGTGCGCACTTCGACCTGGACGCCGCGGTGGCCCACGGCCTGGCGCTCGTGGCCGAAGGGGCGGACGTCCTTGATATTGGCGGCGAGTCCACGCGCCCCGGGGCTGATGCGGTTCCGCTTGAGGAAGAGCTGCGCCGCACGGTGCCGGTCATAGAGCGTCTGGCCCGGGAAACCCCAGTACCGCTGTCGATCGACACCTTCAAGCCCGAGGTAATGCGCGCCGCCGTCGCAGCGGGCGCGGGCATCATCAATGACATTTACGGCCTGCGCCGGGAAGGGGCGCTGGATGCCGCCGCCGAGCTGGGCGTGCCGGTCGTGCTGATGCACATGCTCGGCGAGCCGCGCTCGATGCAGGATGCGCCGTACTACGAGGACGTGGTGGGCGAAGTGCACCGCTTCCTCGCCGAGCGCATCTTCGCCGCCGAAATGGCGGGCATCCCGCGGTCGCGGATCGTGGCTGATCCGGGGTTCGGCTTCGGCAAGACGACTGCCCACAACATGATCCTGCTGGCGCAGCTGCAGCGGTTCACAGAATTGGGGGTGCCGGTGCTGGCGGGGCTGTCGCGCAAACGCAGCATTGGTGAACTCACCGGGCGCAATACGCCGCTGGAGCGTGTGCACGGGTCGGTGGCGGCGCATCTGGTGGCCGCCCAGCGCGGGGCGAAGATCCTGCGGGTGCACGACGTGGCCGCCACGGTGGACGCGCTCAGGGTCTGGGAAGCGGTCGATGCCGTTCCCGTTCCCCGCACGGGGACGGTGACCGCGCAACCGCGCTGGCCGGAAGACGGGTAGACGCACCCGGGCGCCGCTGTGCCGTTGGTCACGGTGGGCTGACGTCAAGCGCATGCTGCGTTAGGCTGCGCCCTCGTTGCCGCCGTACTGGCGGCCGGATCCCGAGGGGAAGCGTTGCCCATGCTTGAAACCAGTACGCCACTTGTCGTCACCTTTCTTGCCTATCTCGCCGGCATGGTGCTGATCGGCTTCTACGCTTGGCGGTCAACCAAGAACTTCGACGACTACATCCTGGGTGGTCGCCGGCTCAGCCCCACCACCGCCGCGCTGTCGGCCGGCGCATCGGACATGAGCGGCTGGCTGATGATGGGCCTGCCTGGTGCGATGTACCTCAACGGTCTGTCAGAGGCATGGATTGGGCTTGGCCTGGTCACCGGTGCGTGGCTCAACTGGCACTACGTGGCCGGCCCGCTGCGGGTCTATACCGAAACCACCGGCAATGCGCTGACCCTGCCGGATTTCATGACCAACCGGTTCAAGGACGACAGCAAGGTGCTGCGGGTGTTGGCGGCGGTGGTGATCCTGGTGTTTTTTGCTGTGTACTGCGCCTCGGGTGTGGTCGCCGGGGGGCGACTGTTCGAGAGCGTGTTCGGCCTGACCTACGCCCAAGCCATCTGGTGGGGCGCGGCGGTAACGGTGCTCTACAGTCTGGTCGGCGGGTTCCTGGCGGTGAGCTGGACCGATGTGGCCCAGGGCACGATGATGCTGTTTGCGCTGTTGATCACGCCGATACTGGTGGTGACGCACAGCGGCGGGCTGGGTGATGGCCTTGAGCTGATCCGCGAGCTGGATCCCACCAACCTGAACTGGATTGGCGCCGGTGGCCTGGTCGCGGTCGTGTCCGCGCTGGCCTGGGGACTGGGCTACGCCGGCCAGCCGCATATCCTGGCGCGGTTCATGGCCATCGACAGCATCCATTCGATCCCGAAAGCACGCCGGATCGGCATGACCTGGATGATCCTGTGCATGCTGGGCGCGCTGGCGGTGGGCTTCTTCGGCATCGCCTACTTCGCGCTCAACCCGCAATTCGCGGCCCCCGTGGAGGCCAATCCGGAGCGGGTCTTCATCATCGCGGTGGAGCTGCTGTTCAATCCCTGGATCGCGGGCATCATCCTGTCGGCAATCCTGGCCGCGGTGATGAGCACCCTGTCCAGCCAGTTGATCGTGTGTTCCAGCGTGCTGTCGGAGGACTTCTACCGCGGCTTCTTCCGCAAAGATGCCAGCCAGCGCGAGCTGGTCTGGGTCGGCCGCGCCAGCGTGCTGCTGGTCGCGCTGGTGGCGCTGTGGCTGGCGCGCGACCCGGACAGTCGGGTGCTGGGGCTGGTGGCCTATGCCTGGGCCGGCTTCGGCTCGGCGTTCGGTCCGGTGTTGGTGCTGTCCCTGTTCTGGGGCCGCATGACCCGCAATGGTGCGCTGGCGGGAATGATTACCGGCGCAGTCGTTGTGATTGCATGGAAGCAGTTGGGGTTCGCACTGTATGAAATGGTGCCCGGCTTTGTGATGGCGACGCTGGCGATTGTGCTTGTCAGCCTGATGGGGCGGGCGCCTTCGCCAGAGATCCAGGGCCGGCACCAGCAGGTGAGGCAGTCGCTGCGGGAGACCGGCTACTGACTGGTTTCGGGCAGCGCCATAATCCGGGTATGTCAATCCACCATCGCCCGGCGGCCATCGCCATCATGGGCCCGACCGCTTCGGGTAAAACCGCGTTCGCGCTTGAATGCGCGCGCGCGCTGGGCGGGGAAATCGTCAGCGTGGATTCGGCGCTGGTGTATCGCGGCCTGGACATTGGTGCTGCCAAGCCCAGCGCCGCCGAACGCGGGCAGGTGCCGCATCATCTGATCGATGTCCGCGATCCCTGGCAGCCGTACTCGGCCGCGGAGTTCGCCGCTGACGCCCGCGTCGTGCTCGACGACATTGCCGGTCGCGGGCGGCTTCCGATCCTGGCCGGCGGCACCGGACTTTATTTCCGCTCGCTGTTGCGTGGCCTGTCGGCGATGCCGCCGGCAGATCCGGAGACACGTGCGCGGCTGGCGACACGGGCCGAAGCGCTGGGGTGGCCGGCAATGCATGCCGAACTGGCCCGGGTTGACCCGGACGCGGCGCGCCGCATCCACGCCACCGATCCGCAGCGGATCCAGCGGGCGCTGGAGGTCTATGAGCTGACCGGGCGCAGGATCAGTGAACTGCAGGCCGCGCCGTCTTCCGCACCCCTGCCGTTCCGGGTGCTGAAGCTGGTGCTGGCGCCGGATCACCGCGCCGTGCTGCATCAGCGCATCGCCCAGCGCTTCGACGCCATGCTGGAAGCCGGCTTCATTGAAGAGGTCCAGGCGCTCTTCGCCCTGCCCGAGCTGCGCAATCATCCGGCACCGCTGGACTTGCCGGCGCTGCGTGCGGTGGGCTACCGCCAGGCCTGGGAGCATCTGGATGGCGAGGTCGATGTCGACGGCTTCCGCGACCGGGCCATTGCTGCCACCCGCCAGCTGGCCAAGCGCCAGCTGACCTGGCTGCGCGGCGAACTGGACGCGCTCTGGTTTGATCCGCAGTCGCAGGCAGCGGCGCTGCGTGGCACCGTGTCCCGGTTTCTGGGGCGGTGATTTGTGTACCATCGGCCGTCACCGCCAAGGGGATCGAGGCGGTGCGCGGCCTCGGCCGCTTACAACAATAACCAAGCTGGGGATATTCCATGTCCAAGGGACAGTCTTTGCAGGATCCTTTCCTGAATGCCTTGCGGCGCGAGCGCGTGCCGGTTTCGATTTACCTGGTCAACGGCATCAAGCTGCAGGGGACCATTGAATCGTTCGATCAATTCGTGGTGTTGCTGCGCAACACGGTCAGCCAGATGGTCTACAAGCACGCCATCTCCACCGTGGTGCCGGCGCGCAACGTGCGCGTGGGACCGGGCGGGGGGCATGTGCAGGCCACATCGGAGGCTGGCGGCGCCGAGGTGGCGGCTGAGCGCGGGCCGGCTGAGCAGTAATTCCACGGGGCGCCGCGCAGGCGCCCCGCTTGACATCCGGCGTCCGCGGCCCCACATCTGCTGACATACCCCGTCAGGAGCGCACGCCGCTTGTTTGAACGCAGTGACAAGGGCGAGCACGCCCTGTTGATCCAGCCGCAGATCGGTGGCTCGGCCACCGAGGCAGCGCTGGAAGAATTTTCCGAGCTGGCCCGCTCTGCGGGCGCCAGCGTGGCCGCCGTGCTGGCCGCACGTGTCGAACGGCCCAATCCTGCCACCCTCGTCGGCAGCGGCAAGCTGGAGGAAATGAAGGCTGCCGTGGCGGCTACCGGGGCTGACCTGATCCTGGTCAACCACCCGCTTACTCCGATTCAGGAGCGCAACCTGGAGAAGGCCCTGCAGTGCCGGGTGGTTGATCGGACCGGCCTGATCCTGGACATCTTCGCCCAGCGCGCCCGCAGCCATGAGGGCAAGCTGCAGGTGGAGCTGGCTCAGCTGCGGCATATGGCCAGCCGCCTGGTGCGAGGCTGGACCCATCTGGACAGCCAGCGTGGTGGCGCGATCGGCCTGCGCGGACCGGGTGAAACCCAGCTGGAAACCGATCGCCGATTGCTGCAGAAGCGTGTGGATGCGTTGCAGAAGCGCCTGGAAAAGGTACAGGTGCAGCGAGGCCAGATGCGCCGCGCACGGCTGCGCAGCGAGCTGCCCAGGGTGGCCCTGGTGGGCTATACCAACGCCGGCAAATCAACCCTGTTCAACGCCCTGACCGGTGCCGATGCCTACGCTGCGGACAAGTTGTTCGCCACCCTGGACCCGACCGTGCGCAGGATCACCCTGCCCGGGGGCAACGTCGTGCTGGCCGATACCGTCGGCTTCGTGAGCGACCTGCCGCATGAACTGGTGGCGGCGTTCCGCTCGACCCTGGACGAGGCCCGCGAAGCCGACCTGTTGCTGCACTTGGTGGATGCGGCCGATCCGCTGCGCGACGAGCGCATCGGCCAGGTGGATGCGGTGCTCGAAGACATTGGCGCCGGCGACATCCCGCAGCTGCTGGTATTCAACAAGATCGATCGCATCGATGGCGCGACGCCGCGACATGACCAGCCGCATGCGGCCGCTGGCACAGACCAGCCGCAGCGCGAGCGGGTGTGGATCTCGGCCCGTGATCACGATGGCCTGGATCTGCTGCGTTCCGCGCTGGCCGGGAATCTCGGGCTTCGCCGCGTCATGGGCGAGCTGGAGCTGCCCTCCAGTGCCGGTCGCCTGCGCGCCCGCCTGCACGAGCTGGACGCCGTGCGCGGCGAGTCCCATGACGAGCAGGGCTGGCGTCTGCAGGTGGACCTGCCCCACGCTGATGCCGCCCGCTTGGCGGCCGAGGCCGGGGGCGCGCCGCTGCAGGCGCTGGTGGAGCAAACGGGATAAATCAACCGTGGGTGGGGCAGAGCCATCCCATCCTTGTAGAATGTGCGGTCCCGCGTCGGCGGCCCTGCCGTGGCGGCGTGAAATTTCTTTACTGGAGCAGGCATGCCCTGGAACATTCCCGGCAATAACAACCGCAGCGGTGGAGGCGGCAATGGCCGCAGCCCCTGGAAGCCCGGTGGCGGCGGACGCGGCGGCGGTGGCGGTCTCGACGGCCTCATCGACCAGCTGCGCAATCTGTTTGGCGGCGGTGGCGGCCATCCGCTGCGTTGGCTGGTGCTCGCCCTTGTCGCGTGGCTGGTGCTCACTTCCGTGGTGCTGGTGGCAGAACGCCAGCGCGGCGTGGTGCTGCGCTTCGGCCAGGCCGTACGGATCATCCAGCCGGGCCCGAGCCTGAAGCTGCCGTGGCCGATCGAGCGTGTGATCAAGGTCGATGCCACCGGCATCCGTACCTTTACCAACACCGTGCCGGTGCTGACCCGCGACGAGAACATCGTGGTGGTGTCCTTGAACGTGCAGTACCGGGTTGGCGATCCGGAGCTGTTCCTGTTCGGTACGAGGGATGCGACCCGGGTTCTGGAACAGGTGGCACAGGGCGTGGTGCGCGAGCAGGTGGGCCGTGCCGACCTGGATACCGTGCTGGGTGCCCGTGGTCCGCTTTCCGCAGTGGCTGCCAAGCAGCTGCAGGATTCGCTGGATATCTACCGCACCGGCTTGATCGTCACCGAACTGAACCTGCAGGACGCGCGTCCGCCGGACCAGGTCAAGCCGGCGTTCGATGAGGTCAACAGCGCCCAGCAGGTGCAGGAAAGCCTGATCAACGAGGCGCGTGCCTACGCGGCCAAGGTGGTGCCGGAAGCGCGAGGCGCCGCGGCCCGTACCCGTACCGTGGCGGAGGGCTACAAGACCGCTTCGATCGCACGTGCCACCGGTGACGCGACCCGTTTCACCCTGCTGCGCGACGAGTACGCGAACGCGCCGGACGTTACTCGCAAGCGCCTGTGGCTGGAGACGGTGCAGGAAGTGCTGGCTGACAACCGCACCGTGGTCGGCGGTGATGGCCGCCAGCTGATCTACGTACCGATGGATGGCGAGGCCCGCAGTGGCTCGTCGCCACCGATGGTGCCGATCGAAATGCCGCCGGCCAGCGCCGGCGGTTCGACCCAGGATCAGCCCACGCGCAGTTCGCGCACTCCCCGCCCGACCCGTGAAGGAGGCTCGCGATGAGGTTCAAGGCATTGATTCCCGTGCTGGCCGCACTGCTGGTGGTCGGAGTGATGGGTTCGGTTTACATCGTCCGCGAAGGCCAGGTGGGCCTGGTGCTGCAGCTGGGTCGCGTAGTGCGCACGGACATCGGTCCGGGCCTGCACTTCAAGATTCCGCTGATGCAGTCCGCGCACGTGTACGACCGCCGTTTCAACGCGGTCGACTTCTCGCCCGAGCGTTACCTGACCTCGGAGCGCAAGGACGTGGAGGTGGACTTCGTAGCCATCGGCTACATCTCCGACGTGGCCGATTTCTACCGCGCCACCGCCGGTGACATGGCCGTCGCCGAAGACCGGCTGGCGCCGATCATCAAGGACTCGCTGCGCAACGAGATCAACGCCCGCACCCTGACCCAGCTGGTGTCTGGTGACCGGGCGGAGGTGATCGCCAAGCAGCTGACCTCGATCAACGACGGTGCGAGCACCCTGGGCATGCAGATCATCGACATCCGCCTCAAGCGGATCGACCTGCCGACCGACAGCGACGTGATCCAGCAGGTCTACAACCGCATGAGCGCCGAGCGCAAGCAGGTGGCCTCGAGGCTGCGCGCCGAAGGTGAGGAGCAGGCCCGCGAGATCCGCGCCCAGGCCGACCGCGACCAGGCAGTGATCCTGGCCGAGGCCGAGCGCGACGCCCAGACCCTGCGCGGTGAGGGCGATGCGGAAGCGACCCGCATCTTCGGTCAGGCCGCCATGCGCGATCCATCCTTCTATGCCTTCCAGCGCAGCTTGGAGGCGTACCGGGCCGCGTTCGCGGACGGCAACGCGGTGATCGTGCTGGAGCGCGACGATCCGTTCCTGCAGTACATGCGCAGCGACAGATGAGCGAGCTCTGGGCGGCGCTGTGCCTGGTGGCGGTGCTTGAAGGGCTGTTTCTGTTCGCCGCCCCAGGCAGCTGGAAGCGGGCGGCGCATCAGCTGCTGATGATGCCGGACCGCCAGATCCGGACCATCGGCGGCGTGCTATTGGCGGCCGGCCTGCTTGCCCTCTACCTGCTGCGCGGCTCCCTGTAGGAGCGCGCCATGCGCGCGAAGCCGCGTGAATCCAGGCGATGCCACGTGGCTTCGGAAGCCGCGTCGCAACCGACGCCACGCCCGCTGTCCGTATTCACACGGCTTCGCGCGCATGGCGGCGCTCCTACTGGCGGGGGGCTGCTGATTCGCGGATAATCCATTAAAGCCGGTCGGGCACTTCGCCTGCCGGCTTTTTCCGTGTTTGCAGGAGTGTGCCGTGGGTCAGTCAGTAGTGGTTCTGGGCGCCCAGTGGGGCGATGAAGGCAAGGGCAAGATCGTCGATCTGCTGACGCAGGACATCGGTGGGGTGGTCCGCTTCCAGGGCGGGCACAACGCCGGCCATACCCTGGTGATCGGTGGCAAGAAGACCGTGCTGCATCTGATCCCCTCCGGCATCCTGCGTGAAGATGCGCTGTGCCTGATCGGCAACGGCGTAGTGCTCAGCCCGGCTGCGCTGATGAAGGAGATCGGCGAGCTGGAGGCGGCGGGGGTGGAGGTGCGCTCGCGGCTGAAGATCAGCCCGGCCACGCCGCTGATCATGCCGTACCACATTGTCCTGGACCAGGCGCGTGAGAAGGCCGCCGGCGGCAAGGCGATCGGCACCACCGGCCGCGGCATTGGCCCGGCCTATGAAGACAAGGTGGCCCGTCGCGGCATCCGCGTAGCCGACCTGCACTACCCGGACCAGCTGGCCGAGCTGCTGCGCAGCGCGCTGGATTATCACAACTTCGTGTTGACCAAGTACCTGGGCCAGGAAGCGATCGATTTCCAGGAGACCTACGACGAAGCGCTGGCTTTCGGCGAGTACGTGGAGCCGATGAAGTCCGACGTGGCCGGGATCCTCCATGACCTGCGCAAGCAGGGCAAGCGGGTGCTGTTCGAAGGCGCGCAGGGTTCGCTGCTGGACATCGACCACGGCACCTATCCCTACGTCACCAGCTCCAACACCACCGTTGGTGCTGCGCTGGCCGGCACCGGCGTGGGAGCGGATTCGATCGACTACGTGCTGGGCATCTGCAAGGCCTACGCCACCCGCGTCGGTGGCGGACCGTTTCCCACCGAGCTGGAGGACGAGGCCGGCCAGCGCCTGCGCGACCGCGGCCAGGAATACGGCGCCACCACCGGGCGCCCGCGTCGCTGCGGCTGGATCGACATCGTGGCGCTCAAGCGCGCGGTGGCGATCAACGGCATCACCGGGCTGTGCATCACCAAGCTGGACGTGCTGGATGGCTTCGAGCGGCTGAAGATGTGCATCGCCTACCGCTATCGCGGCAAGGAAACCGAATACGCCCCGCTCGATGGCCAGGGCTGGGACGAATGCGAGCCGGTGTACCTGGAGTTCCCGGGCTGGAGCGAGAACACCCACGGCGTCACCGACTGGGACGAACTTCCTCCTGCCGCGCGCGCCTACCTGCGGGCGCTGGAAGAACTGGCCGGCTGTCCGATCTCCATTGTCAGCACCGGCCCGGATCGTGCCCACACCATGGTGCTGCAGGATCCGTTCGCCTGAATCGAAAGCGATGACCGGTGGCGCCGCCGTTACCCGGCCTGCCACCGGTCGCCGTGAAACGGAAAGGCAGGCATGTCGGACATGCACAGGCTGATCCTGTCGCGCAAAGGCTTCGACTCCGGCTACGGCGGCATGGCCAGCCCGATCCTGCCGGACGGGCGGCTGCTGCCGCTGCCGATCCCGGCATCACAGGATGCGTTCCGCCTGGGCGACCTCAACACCGAAGGAGTCCCGCTGGGTCCGCTGCTGCGTGACCTGTCCGGTGGGCGTCATTCACGCCGCACGCGGGTGCATCTGGATCCCGATCTCGACCGCCGCCCGGACCTGCGGCTGCCGGGCTGGCGTCCGGCGCTGGGCCAGAATGGGGCGGCGCAGTCACACCTTGAGCGGCAGGGGGTAGGTCCGGGTGCCGTGTTCCTGTTTTTCGGCTGGTTCCGGCAGACGGAGCGGCATGCAGGGCGCTGGCGGTACGTACCCGGCGCGCCGGATCTGCACCTGCTCCATGGCTGGCTGGAGGTGGAGGAAGTGCTTCCGATCGTGCGCGAACGCGAGCAGTGCCTGCATCGGCATCCGTGGATTGCCGATCATCCGCATGTGGCCAATCCGCAGCATTACCGCGGTGCCGGCAACGTGCTTTACGTCGCTCCGGAACGCTCCGCTTTTGCAGTGCAGGGGCAGGGCGGCGGGTGCTTTACCCACTACACCGACGCGCTGCGGCTGACGGCCGCGGGTGCCAGCCGCAGCGTGTGGGCGCTGCCGGAATGGTTCCATCCCGGCGCCGGACTCACCCCACTCACCTATCACGCCAACCCGGCGCGATGGAGCGTGGCGGAAGGGCGCTGCGTGCTGCGCAGCGTGCCTAAAGGGCAGGAGTTCGTGCTGGATACGGCTGGCCGCAGTGAGCCGCAGGCCTGGGTGCGCGCGCTGGTGGCCCGCCACGCGGCGGGCCAGGCAGGCATGTCAGGCCGGTGACAGCGCGATCAGCAACCCGCGCGCAGCCTTGAGCCGGTCTTCGGGATCCGGCAGATCCAGCTTGATCCGCAGCTTGTCTGGCCCGTCCATGCGGTAGTGCTTGGGCTGGCCCTGGATCAGGCGGATCACCGCCATCGGGTCGACCTTCGGCTTTTCCACGAACTCCACCCGGCCGCCGCTGGATCCCACGTCGAGCTTGCGGATGCCGAGCGCGGTGGCCTGCAGCTTCAGCTCGGCCACGGTGAACAGGGTCTTGGCCTGGACGGGCAGCAGGCCGAAGCGGTCGATCATCTCCACCTGCAGCTCGCGCAGCGCTCCGGTGTCGGCGGCGCTGCTGATGCGCTTGTACAGGGTCAGCCGGGTATGCACATCGGGCAGGTAGTCCTCGGGGATCAGCGCGGGCGAGTGCAGCTCCACCTCGGCGCCGCGATCGGGCGGCTCGTCGGCGTCGGGCAGCTTGCCCTGCTTGATCGAGCGCACCGCGCGCTCCAGCAGCTCGGTGTACAGGCTGAAGCCGACCTCGGCCATCTGCCCGCTCTGGTCCTCGCCCAGCAGCTCTCCGGCGCCGCGGATCTCAAGATCGTGCGTGGCCAGGGTGAAGCCGGCGCCGAGCTCGCCCATCGATGCGATCGCGTCCAGGCGCTTCTTTGCATCCGCGCTGATCGAACGCTTGTCCGGCACCAGCAGGTAGGCATAGGAGCGGTGGTGGGAGCGGCCCACGCGTCCGCGCAGCTGGTGCAGCTGGGCCAGGCCAAAGCGGTCGGCGCGGTTGATGATGATGGTGTTGGCATTGGGAATGTCGATGCCGGATTCGATGATGGTGGTGCACAGCAGCACGTTGAAGCGCTGGCGGTTGAAATCCAGCATCACCTTTTCCAGCTCGCGCTCGGGCATCTGGCCGTGGGCGATGCCGATCCGGGCATCGGGCACCATCTCGGCCAGTTCGCGCTGCATGCGGCCGATGCTTTCCACGTCGTTGTGCAGGAAGTACACCTGGCCACCGCGCGAGAGCTCGCGCTGGAAAGCCTCGCGCAAGAGCGCGCCGTCCCACTCGCCGACGAACGTCTGCACCGCCATGCGATGTGCCGGCGGCGTGGCGATGATCGACAGGTCGCGCATGCCGGCCATGGCCATGTTGAGCGTGCGCGGGATCGGGGTGGCGGTGAGGGTGAGCAGGTGCACGTTGGCGCGCAGGGCCTTGAGTGCTTCCTTCTGGCGCACGCCGAAGCGCTGCTCCTCGTCCACGATCACCAGGCCGAGATCCTTGAACTTCACGTCCTTCTGCAGCAGCCGGTGAGTGCCGACGATGATGTCGATTTCCCCGCGTTCCAGCTTCTCCAGCTCCGCCTTGATCTGCTTGGTGCTCTTGAATCGTGACAGCACTTCCACCCGGATCGGCCAGTCGGCGAAGCGGTCGGCGAAGTTGCGGAAGTGCTGTTCGGCCAGCAGGGTGGTGGGCACCAGCACCGCCACCTGCTTGCCTGCGTTGGCGGCCACGAAGGCGGCGCGTACGGCCACCTCAGTCTTGCCGAAGCCGACGTCGCCGCACACCACCCGGTCCATGGGCTGGCTCGAGGCCAGGTCACCGATCACCGCCTCGATGGCCGCGTGCTGGTCCGGGGTTTCCTCGAACGGGAACGCGGCCGCGAACGGCTCGTACTCGGCGCGGTCCAGGTCCAGCGCCAGGCCGCGACGGGCCATGCGCTTGGCCTGGATCTCCAGCAGCTCGGCAGCGACGTCGCGAACCTTTTCCGCGGCCTTCTTCTTGGCTTTGGTCCAGGCCTCGCCGCCCAGCGAATGCAGTGGCGCGGTCTCCGGCGAGGCGCCGGAGTAGCGGTTGATCAGGTGCAGCTGCGCGACCGGCACGTACAGGCGGTCGCCCTTGGCGTATTCGATTTCCAGGAATTCGGCAGGACTGCCGCCGGCTTCCAGCACCACCAGGCCGCGATAGCGACCCACGCCGTGGTCTTCGTGGACGATGGGTGCGCCTTCGCTCAGCTCGCCCAGCTCGCGGACGATCGATTCCGGGTCACGCCCGACGCGGCGTGTGCGGCGCGGCTGCGTGGCCCGCTCGGGGAACAGCTGGCGCTCGGTGAGCACGGTGAAACGCGGCTCGTCCAGCGCGAAACCATCCTCCAGCGCTGCCACCGCGATCGCGGGCGTGCCCGGCGGCGGGGGCTGCTGCAGGAAAGAAGGGAAGTCGGCCAGCACCACGGGCGAGAGGTCCGCCGGCTGCAGCATTTCCAGCAGGGCCTCGCGCCGCCCGGCGCTGTCGGCGGCAATCAGCACGGCGCCGGGATAGCTGGCCAGGAAGGACTTGAGCGCTGCGGCCGGTTCCTGGTTGCGGACGGTCAGCGGAAGGTCGGGCGCGGGCTGGTCGCCCAGCGGGATGGCGTCGCCATGGCGCGGGTGGGCCGGATCGGCAATCTCCACCACTTCGCCGCGGTTGAGGCGCTCGCGCAGGGCTTCGGCCGACAGCCACAGCTCGTCGGGCGGCAGCAGCGGACGCTCCACATCGTGGCGGCGCTGTTCATAGCGCTCGGCAACCTGGTCGTGGAAGCGGTCGGCGGCCTCCAGCGCGCCCGGGGAGATCACCGGCATCGCATCTGCAGCCAGGTAATCGAACAGGGTCGCAGTGGACCGCTGCGTGGCCGTCGCGCCGAACCGTTCGCGTGGCGGGGCGAAGAACAGCGGCAGGTAATACTCCACCCCGGCCGGAGCAAGCCCGGCCTTGAGGTCCTGGAACAGGGCGCTGCGGCGCTGGTCCAGATCGAAGCGCTCGACCAGCGCATCCATGGCCAGCCCGCGCGCAGCTTCGTCCAGCGGCACTTCGCGGCCGGGGAGCATGTGGATCGCGTCCACCTTGTCCAGCGAGCGCTGGCTCTCGGGCTCGAAGCGGCGGATCGATTCGATCTCGGTGTCCAGCAGCTCGATCCGGTACGGCGTGGCCGCGCCCATGGGGAAAACGTCCAGCAGACCGCCACGCACCGAGAAATCACCCGGGTCCATCACCTGGGGCACGTGCCGGTAGCCGGCGGATTCCAGGCGCCGCTTTTCCGCGTCCAGGTCCAGTTCCTGGCCGACCTTGAGATCGAAGGTCTGGCCGATCACGTAGCCCAGCGGCGGCAGCCGCTGCATCAGCGTGGAGACGGTCACCACCACGATGCCGCGTTCCAGCGTGGGCAGCCGGTGCAGCGCAGCCAGGCGCTGGCTGATGATGTCCGGGTGCGGGCTGAACTGGTCGTAGGGCAGCGTTTCCCAGTCGGGGAACGGCAGCACGGGCAGCGTGTCGTCTTCACCCAGCAGGGTGCGCAGATCGCCTTCCAACTGGTGGGTGTGCTGGCTGTCGCGGGCCACCGAGAGCAGCGGCCGGTCGTGGGCGCGCGCAGCGCTGGCCAGCGCCCAGGCCAGGGCGGAGGGCGAGGACGGGGCACGCCACCAGGCGCGCTGCTGGCCGCGGCGGGGCAGCGGAGGGGCGGAAGAAGTAGGGGATTTCATCGAACCGCCTATTGTAGACCGCCGGCGCTACGGCTGGTCAGCGGTCCGGGCCCGAAACTGCCTCAGGACTCGGCCTCGAGATCCAGGACCACCCGCACCAGGCCGTCCTGGGGCACGCCTTCGCGCTGGAACCCGAGCGATTCGGCCAGTGCCAGCATCGGCTCGTTCTCCTCGGGCACCCTGCCGTAAAGGCGCAGCAGCTTCTTGCCCTTGGCCCAGCGCACCAGGCGCAGCATCAGCTGCCGGCCAATGCCCATGCCGGCGATGTACTGCGCCACCAGGATCGCGAATTCGGCGTCACGGCTGCCGGGCTGGGCCGCAACGCGGGCCACCGCGCCCACAAGGGCTTCGCCCGGGGGCAGGTTCTCCGCGGCAACCAGGACGAAGGCATAGCGCGGATCCGGGCGGGTCAGGCGCTCGGCGAGTTCAGGGGTCAGTTCCCGCATTTCCTGCAGGAACCGGTGGCGGATGCGGTCGGGCTGGAGCAGGCTGAACCCGGCCCGGATCGGCACCGCGTCATCGGGCCGGATGGGGCGGATCAGCAGCTCGCGGCCATTGGCGAGCCGGACTTCATCGTGCCATGGGGGGAGTCGGTTTCTGGCGGCCATATGCTTCCATTGCTGCCAAGGGTGGGTGATCCAGTGTCGCCGCTGCTATCTGAACAGCGCATCGACATCTACGCCAAGCGGTGTGGAGATGGTGCGATGGCGTGCCTTTACGGTGGCGTGCGCAGCCAGCGCACCGAATGGCTCGCGCCCGGTTCGCCCAGGCGGGTGCGCAGATGGGCCAGGGCCGGTGCCAGGGCCTGGTCCAGCTGCCACGGCGGGTTGAGCAGCAACATGCCGCTGCCGTTCATGCGCAGCGGTGAGTCGTCGCTGCGCACCAGCAGTTCGCACGTCAGTGCGGATTTCGCCTCCAGCGCGGCCGCCGCGCGCAGGAAGGGATTCAGGCTGCGGCGCAGCTTGATCGGATACCACAGCGCATAGCAGGCCTGCGGCCAGCGGCGCAGGCCCTCTGTAAGCGCCGCCAGCGCAATGTCGAATTCAACCAGCTGGCGCTCATAAGGAGGGTCGATCAGGACCAGGCCGCGGGCAAAGCGGACCTGGTCGATGCGCGGCGGCAACAGCGCGCCCATGGCCGCATAGCCATCGCGCTCGTGCACTGACACGCGCGGCTCGCCGCGGAAAACATCGCGCAGGGCCTGGGCCTCTTCCGGATGGAGCTCGCAGCTGGCGATGGCATCCTGCTCGCGCAGGGCGTGCGCCAGCAGCCAGGGGGAGCCCGGGTAGGCGGATACGCCATGTTGCTGGCGGCAGGCCTGTACCGCCTCCAGGTAACGGCGCACGGGAGCCGGCGCGCCGGCTCCGTCACCGAGTCTGGTCACGCCTGCGGCCGATTCGCCGGTGCGGACGGCTTGGCTGCCGTCTAGCTGATAGAGGCCGCGGCCGGCGTGGGTGTCCAGGGCGAAACAGGGTGCGGGCTTCACGGTCAGCGCGTCGCAAAGCGCCAGCAGCACGACGTGCTTGAGTACATCGGCATGGTTGCCGGCATGGAAAGCGTGGCGGTAATTCATCCGTCCATGGTATCGATTTGCGGCCGGCGCACGGGCAGTGCTGCGCTTATCCCCAGCCGAGCAGGCTGACCCCCGGTGCGAGCCGGATCGACAGGCCGGCCAGGGCGCAGGCGATGGCAGTGGCGGCCAGCACATCGCTGGGGTAATGCAGGCCCAGGAACACCCGTGACGCGGCCACGCTGACGGTAAATGGCAGCAGCACCCAGCCCAACGGCGGGTAGTAGGCCAGCGCCACCAGGGTGAAGGTGACCGCGTGCAGGGTATGACCGGAAGGGAAGCTGAACTCGTCCAGGGGCGCTGTCCAGGCGCGGATGCGCACGTCGGAGGCGAATGGCCGGGGCCGCCGGGTCCAGCGCTTGAGCCACTTGTACAGGCTGAGAGCCACCGCGCCCGTTGCCGCAAGATGCAGCGATGCCTGCAGGCCTTCCATGCCATCGAGCAGGATCATGGCGGCCATCAACACGTACCAGAACACGCCATCGCCCAGCCGGCTGACGGTGCGGAAGTAAGCCCGCACGGCCCGCCGGGCGGCCATGCGGTTGGCGGCCAGGCACCATCCCGAATCGCTGGCCAGAAGCCGGCTACGCAGTGGCAACGGTTGCATCTTCACGCTCCTTCATGGCGATCTCGCGCAGCAGGGCATCAAACTCCGCGGCCACCCGCTGCGGACGCAGGGCTGCTACCGATTGCCGTGCCCGCACGCCCATGGCCTCACGCAACGGACGGTCGCTGCCGATGCGGACGGCGGCCTGGATGAACTCCGCTTCACTGTCCACGCAGGCGCCGTGGACGCCATTGGCAAGGTGCTCTCCCGCTGCGCCGTAATTGAAGGCCACGGTGGGGATACCGCTGGCCATGGCTTCCAGGGTGACGTTGCCGAAGGTTTCCGAGACGCTGGGAAACAGGAACAGGTCGGCACTGGCGAAATGGCGCGCCAGGTCGGCCCCGCGCTGGATCCCGCAGAAGATGAAATCCGGGTTGTCGCGCTGGATGGCCGCCCGCTGCGGGCCTTCGCCCACCCACACCATGCGCGCCTGCGGGCGATGCGACTGCAGCTCGCGGAAGGCCCGCACGGCCAGTTCCAGGTTTTTTTCCGGGGCGATCCGGCCCACGTGGATCACCGCGGCTTCCTCGCGGCCCACGCCCCAGGCCTGGCGCAGGGACTGGTCGCGCAGTTCCGGATCGAAACGGGTGCTGTCTACCGCCCGCGCAAGCCTGCGCACCCGATCAAAGCCCGCCTGCTGCAGGAACTGCTCCAGCTCGCGGGTAGGGACCAGGGTGGAGTCGCAGCGGTTGTGGAAACGCCGCATCCATCCCAGCGCCGGACGTTCCATCCAGCCCAGGCCGTAATCGCGCATGTACAGGTCGAAGCGGGTATGCACTGCCGAGGCCACCGGGATCGACAGGCGTCGCGCTGCGCGCAGTGCGCTCCAGCCGAGCGGTCCTTCGGTGGCAATGTAGATGGCGTCGGGGCGGTCCTTGGACCAGGCCTGGCGCAGTCGGCGTGCCGATGCCAGGCCGAATTTCAGCCCGGGATAGTGGGGCAGGGGCACCCCGCGGACCAGCATCTCGTTCGCGTCAGGCGTGTGGCCAGGATGCTGGCGGGGGCGGACCACATCCACGCGATGACCGCGACGGCGCAGGCCTTGCTGCAGGCTGCGAACGGTCAGGGCCACGCCGTTGACTTCGGGAGGCCAGGTTTCGGTAACGATGGTGTAGTGCATCGGACTCTCCAGTTATGCCCAGAGTGTCCGTGCGCGGTGTCGCCCGTATTGCGGTCAGGTGACCGCAAGATGACGCCGATTTCAGGTAGCGATCACCAGTGCAGCTGCACCCGTGCGCTGGCGATCTCCGGCTCCACGTCAAGGATGCTTCCGGTGGCGGCGTCACGGCGGCTGGTATCGGCCAGCACGTAGTTGAACGCAACCTTCAGCCGTTCGCTCCAGTACCAGTTCACGCCGACGGTCAGGGCGTCCATGCTGCCACCAGCGATCCCCTCGACGCCGGTCGAGCCGGACAGTACGCGATAGTCGTCCAGATCAACGCGATCCCAGCGCAGCCCCAGCTGCCACAGGCCGGCCTGGCCATCGCCATCGGTCGGGGTGCGGATCACGCCGTCGCGATAGGTCCAGCGCTCACCGGTCACATTCCACAGCGCCGAGACGTAGCCGCCGCTGGCGTCGAAGTCGGGCTCAAGGCGCCGCTCAACGCGCGACTCGAACCACTCGGCCTGCAGCTTCACCGGGCCGCGGAACCACGCGGCTTCGGCGCCAATCGTCAGCTGCCGCTGGGCATCCCCCATCAGGCCGGTATCAATCAGCCGCTGGTCAGCCAGGTCGGCCTGGGGTCGTGCCCGCAGCCTGCTTCCGCTGTCCGGCGCATCGAACCTGGCCGCGGACAGCCCCAGGTGCAGGGCTTCGCCATCTCCAAGCAGCGGTGCCCACGTACCCCGGGCGGCAACGCCCTGGCCTGCAGTCCCGCCGCGGCTCATTTCACGATCAAACCAGCTGCCGGCAACGCTCCAGTTTCCGCGGTCCAGGCCCCAGCCCGCACCCAGCCGCCGGGATACGGCGAACACGTTGGTCGCAGCGGCCTTGGAAATGAAGTCATTGGTGCTGGCAGAGCTCAGTTCCTCCAGGCCCACCGGCTGTTTGAACTGGCCCACGCGCAGGTACTGGCTGTCTTCGGCAAAGCGGAGCCGGCCGTTGACGTCCAGCCAATTGTCCCCGTGGGCGTCATAACCCACCACCCAATCGAACCCGCCCGGGCCTTGGCCCTTGAGCACCAGCTCGGCGCGGCGGAAATCGGTGTCGTCGCCCAGGTGGTTCCAGTCGCCCCGGTAGCGGTAGCCATCCACCTGCAGCATGCCCTCGAAGGCGATCTCGAACGGGCCGGCGGTGCCCCAGTCAATGGCGCGCGCCTGCGGGGCTGCGGCCACGCACGCGGCCAGGGCCACGGAAGCACAGAAGGTACGGGAAGAGCGCATGGGGGCAAACCGTCAGGAGAAAGACCGTGCAGTTTACTGTCTCCCTCCTGACGCCCGCATGAAATGAAACCGTCACATTGGAGGAACGGAACGATCTGCAGACCCGCTCGCTGGCGGGGACGTGGTCTGGTAAAGGTTGCCCCGTTCCAGCCGCGACCAGCCTCCGGGGCCGGGCTGGAAGCCCATTGCTTCCAGTACCGAGCCTGCGGCGGGATCGTCGACCACCGGCAGCCGGGCTTCCATGTCCCAGCGGCCATCGGGATCGATCCGTGCGGTCAGGTGCATCCGGGCCAGCGGGCCTTCGCCGGATTGGGCGGCCAGCCTGAAGACCGCGCTGCGACCTTCGCAGGTGGGAGCGCCGTGCAGCACGGCCAGAGTGGTGCCGTCGGGCCGGGAGGCGATGATGCCCAGCTGTCCGCTCGCCTGATGACATGAATCGCCGGAAAAAAGCAGCTGCAGCTGCTCGGCCTGCAGTTCCAGCCCGGCCCCGGGCAGCAGCGCTGTAGCCGGCAGGGACAGCTTGCCCGCCGCCGCGGCCAGACCGCGACGGCGCCCGTGCTGCAGCCGCAGGGTCGCGGCGGACGTGTCCAGTGCGACCGTACCGCTGCCCGTCACCAGCCACAGCGGGGACAGGCGGATCCTGGCATCGCCCAGCGCTACGTGGCCGATGCTGGCCGCATGGAGGCGGCCGTTCCAGACGCTTCCCGTGGCGCTGCGGGCGGACAGGGCCGCCTCCCCATCCACCAGCTCCAACGCCAGCCGCAGCGGGAAGCCCGCGGCCAGCAGTACCGGCAGCGCGAGGGCGAACACCAGCAGCAGGGTGCGTAGTCTCACGCCGGCGGCCCGAACCGCAGGCGCGCGCGCAACCGTCCTTCGCGGCGCTCGATATCAACCGCCTCCGGTGCGATGCCGTGCTCAAGCCGCAGCGTATCCAGCCAGGCGAACAGTGCGTTTGCAGGGACGGCATCGATGCCGACCTCCACACCGCCGTCCGGCGACGGTTCCTGGCGCTCGAGGCCGATGCCGGCCGCGCCGGCGCTGTCGGCGACCAGCGCGTGGAAGCGGTCGACCGGGGGTGGAGCGGGCCGGTCCTGCGATGCCGCCGCGACCCGCGCCAGGGTTTGTTCGATCTCGACCCGGTCCTGGATTGCCGATGCATGGCGCTCCGCAGCCCGGTCACGCGCGACCAGCAGCGGGGCCAGCACCCCGTACCAGCCGATGAATACGGCAATCGCCGCACACATCAGCGAGAGCATCCACTGCTCACGGCGCGCCCGGCCGTGCCACCAGTCGACCAGCCGGGCGCGGGCATTGGGTTCCGCTTTCCCCAGGGAGAGGTTCATCGGGTTGGCTCCAGTTCGATCCCGCTGTGCAGGCGTCCATCCGCGCGCCGGGTTCCGGCGGATGTCACTTCCATGCCGCCCTCGGTTGCGACCCCGGCCAGGATTTCCAGCTCCTCCGGGGTCTGGTGGACGACGGTGGCGTGCAGCGGCGCCCCGGCCTGCCAGGCCAGGCGTTCGATCGCCGCGCCTTCGAGCCGTTGCAGTCCGGCCGACAGCGTGCCGAATGCGCGGGGGAAACCGTCATGGGCGTGCGCACGGGCCAGTGCGGAGCGAGCGGCAGCCAGCGGCGCGAGACCCGCCGGGGCGGTGGGCAGGGCGGCGGCCACCAGACTGGCGCTGTGGGCCTCCAGTGTGCGTGCCGACAGCAGGTGGCGGGCGGTTTCCGCTGCCCACAGCAGCGGTAGCGAAGCCAGCAGCACCGCGGCAAGCACGGCGGCCCGCCGCCATGCGCGCGTGCCCGTAACGTTCGCATCCTCCCGCGCGTATCGGTCCTGCAGCAGGTCCAGGGGGGCGGACAGGGCGCCACGCGCCAGCAGGCCTTCGAGCGCCGCGGTATCGACGGGCGGTGCGTGGGGGCGTTCGCCCAGGATCATCGCGGCCAGCGGTGCTTCGGTGCGGAACGACCGGGTGGCGGTGCGCACCAGCCAGTCACCGTTGCATATCGCAACGGTCGCCTCGTCCGGGTCCCGGGGCGGCGGGAGGGCCAGATGGTCCGGCAGCACGGCATCGGGCCGCAGGCCGAGCGCGGCGGCACGGGCCAGCCAGTCGTCCATCACCGCGCTGTTCACCGCCACCACCGCACGGGGCGAATCCGGTTGGCTGGAGAGGGCGATTGCCAGGTGTGTCTGTGATCGGTCCGCCGCCAGTTGGCCCTGCAGCTGCGCCCGCGCGGCTGCGCGCACCTGCGCCGGGCTGTGTGCAGGCACTGTCAGCCACTGAGCCGGTGCATCCGTACCGGGTACCACCAGCACCACCCGCGATCGAGGCATTGATGCCGGCGCGGATTGGCTGTCTCCGGCGGCGAGCAGTTCGCGGGACAGGACCTGGCCGTCGGGGCCGACCGTCAGGCAGGGTGCCGGGGCAGTGACAGTGGATGGAAGCAGGACCACGCGGGTCGTGCGTTCGGGTGGATTCATTCTTCAGGGCTCCAGCGTCGGGACAGCAGGCGGGCAGGAGAGTCCGGGGGGGCGTCGATGAGGGCGGTGAGAACGACCTGGGCAGGACCGCTGTCGACCTCGGCGTGCAGGCGGAAGTAGCGACTGCGCAGCTGCACCTGGGTGAGCACGGCATCGTCCGGCACCGCCTCCGCCATGCCTGGCGTGTCCCAGAATTCGTCATGACTGCGCCAGCCGCCAACCGGGCGCGAGGCGATCACCCGGCGTGCGCGCTCCACTTCGACCAGGCCACCGGTGAGCATGGACAGCACCGGAGCGTCGTGGTCCTGCAGGGTGTTCGGATTGACGGGTGCCAAGGCGGTGCTTGGCAACGCACACAGGTGCGGTCGCAGGCGTGCGTATACCGCCGGGGTATAGCCGTGGATGGCACGCAGCTCGCTGGGTTCGGCCAGCAGCGTGTCGCCGGTGCGGTAGCCATCGCGGCCCCGGGCATAGCCGGCGTCCTCGTGGCCCAGGCCCTGGCGCTGCTGGTCGCTGTCGATCCAGTCGGCCAGCGCGTCGGCCAGCGCCTGCGCCTGGCCGGCGTTGAAGCCGAGCGCCTCCAGCAGCGCGACGTATTGGAGCACGCCGGCCTCGCGCCGGCTGAGCATCTCGCCGGCGCCCTGGACCACGCTGTTGAGGTTGAAGCATGCGCTGGCATCGCTGAGGGTGGCGCGGATCACCCCGTCGTCGAGCGGAAACAGGAAGGCGCGGCCGTTCCAGCCGCCCTCCAGCGTGGTTATCCCGGGATCGCGCAGTGCCAGCCGTTCGATCTGCGCCATCGCCAGCGCCTCCGCTCCCAGGGCGTGCCATTGCGCCTGGGCGACGGCCTGGGCATTGCCAACGCGGCGCAGGCCGAAGCGGATGTCGTCGAGCATGGCCATCACCAGCACCGCCATCACCGCCACCAGCAGCAGCACGGTGAGCAGGGCCAGCCCGCGCTGGCGACGCTGGCTCATGGCCATTGCCCCGGCATCAGGAACGCTTGTCCGATCCGGCCCAGGCCTTCCAATTCCAGCTCCAGGCGCAGTGCCTCGGGCACCTGGTCAATGCCACCGGGCCAGCCATCCAGCCATTGGCCCTGGTAGCGGTAGTGCACCCGGGCCGCGCGTACGCCGTCGATCACGGTCTGCGGAGGATCCAGACGGGCCCCGTCGAGCATCGGCCGCGCGCTGCGCTCCAGCCGGCCATCGTGCAGGCGGTACTCCACGTACTGCAGCGAGGCCCGCGGCGCGCCCTGCGGGTTCTGCCAGCCACGCCGGGTGAATGCGAACAGCACGGGGCCTTGCGGGTCCGCACTGCCGGTGAAGGCCTGCACTGAGCCGCCACCAGCGGCATTGCGGGTGCGACGCGGCGCTGCCTGTGAGAGATCGGCGTGAAGCATTGCCCGCGCGCGCTGCAGTTCGCCCACGCGAGCCATCCGCGCGCCGGCGATGCCCTGGCTGGTGCTGGCCCAGGCCATCACCGTGACCCCGCCGGCGGCCAGCAGCGCGAACACCGCCAGCGCGACCAGCATCTCGACCAGGGTGAAGCCACGCGCGTGCATCAGCGGACGCTCCGGAACAGCACGGTTTCCGCGGCGACACGATCGCTGCCAGTGGCATGGACCGTGATGTCGATGCGCACCAGGGCCTCATCGTCGGTACCGCCGAGGGAGCGGGTCCAGCGCCAGTCGCGGTCGCCCAGGTGCTCCTCGCCCCCGGTGTGCGCGGCCAGCGTGTCCAGCGGCTCAACCGCCGCCTCGACCGCGCGGTTTCCGGCCACGATGCCGGCCAGCACCCGCTCTTCCACGATCACCGCGGTGCGGGTGCTTTCGCCCGCCAGGTTGAGCAGGGCCAGCACCACCAGCGAGAACACCGCCAGCGCCACCAGCAGCTCCAGCAGGGTAAAGCCGTGCATGCGGCGCGGGCAGTTGGCACGCCCCATCGTCAGCGCGCCTCCAGTACCTGTATCGCGCCGCCGGCATCCACCTGCACCCGCAGGGCGCCACGGCCGTCGGCCAGGTCCAGTGCCAGCGGTTCGGCGGTGCCGATGGGATCGAACATGAACCACATCGCCCCGCCATCGTCCGGCAGCGCCGGCGCCACACCGGTCGGCCAGGCGACCGGATCGAACGGGGTCTCGCCCAGTGGTTGCCAGCCGCCGCTGCGCGCAACGTGGAAGCGGTATCCGGCCGGGTCCACTTCCACCCGCACGGCGCGCGTGGACAGGATTGCCTCCTGCTGGGCGCGCATCAGCCGCGCTGCCAGCATGTCGGCCTCGCGCCGCAGCGTGGCTTCCGGCGAGGGTGCCGTCAGCAGCACTACCGAGCCGAGCAGGCCCACGATCGCCAGGACCACCATCAGCTCGACCAGGGTGAAACCGGCACAGCCCCGCGTGCGCACCCTTGGTGACGAAAGGGGATGACGTGCGTGCAGCGGCCCGGTCACGGCTTGCTAGTTCCAGTTGCCAATGTCGGCCGCGTCGCCCTCGCCCCCCTCGCTGCCGTCGGCACCGAAGGAGAACACGTCAAAGGCGCCGCCTCGCGCGCCGGGATAGCGGTACTGGTAGGGGTTGCCCCACGGGTCCTCGGGCAGGCGCCGGATGTAGCCCCCCTGGCGGTAGCGTTCCGGGCGGGCCAGGCCGGCCGGAGCCCGCAGCAGGGCCTGCAGGCCGTCCACCTGCGGCGGATAGGACAGGTTCTCCAGGCGGTAGGTTTCGGTCGCCTGTTCGAGCACCGAAATATCGGCGCGCGCCTTTTCGGCCATGGCCCGGTCCTGGCTGGGCATCACGTTGATCATCACTACCGTGGCCAGCAGGCCGATGATCACCACCACCACCATCAGTTCGACCAGGGTGAAGCCGGTGGCGTTACGGCGGCGGCGGAAAGTACGGGGGATGGGGGGCATGGGACGACTCCGGACGGTGTGCTCAGCCGAGCACCAGGGTGTTGAACTGAAGGATCGGCAGCAGGATCGACAGCACGATCAGCGCCACCAGCGCGCCCATGGCAACGATGATCGCCGGCTCGAGCAGGCTCATCGCGGTCGAGGTGAAGGTGGCGAACTCGCGCTCCAGGTAATCGGCGGCGCGCTCGAGCATCGGCGCCAGCCGGCCGCTGTCCTCGCCGCTGGTGGCCATGTACAGCAGGGTGGGAGGGAACACGCCGGCCCGGCGCATCGCCGAGGACAGGCTGGCGCCTTCCCGGATCGCTTCGGCCATGCCTTCGGTGGCGTCGTGCAGCACGCGGTTGCCCACCGTGCGCGCGGTGATCCGCAAACCCTCCATCACCGGCAGTCCACTGGCGAGCATGATCGCCAGGGTGCGGGCCAGGCGCGCGGCGTGCAGGTCGCGCAGCAACCGGCCCAGGAACGGCGCACGCAGCAGGGCGGCGTCAAAACGCAGTCGTGGCCCGGGCCGGCGCAGCAGCGCCGCGAAGGCCACTGCGGCCAGGGCAAACGCTGCCAGCAGCGCCAAGCCCCAGCCGGTCATTACCTCCGACACCCCGATCACCGCCCGCGTCAGCCAGGGTAGGGCGCGGCCCATGGAATCGAACTGCTCGACCACGCGCGGCACCACGAAGGTCATCAGCGCAATCACCACCAGCAGGGCGGTGGCCGCCAATGCGGCGGGATAGACCAGGGCGGCCAGCAGCCTGCCGCGGACCTGCTGCTGGTGCTCAAGCAGCGCGGCGAGGCGCTCGAGTATTTCCGGCAGCGCGCCCGTGCCTTCGCCAGCGGCCACCATCGCCCGATACAGCGGCGGGAAAGCCTTGCCCTGGCGCGCCATCGCTTCCGACAGCCGGAAGCCCTCCACCACGGCGGCATGGGTTGCCAGCAACACCCGGCGCGTGCCCGCCCGTTCGGCCTGGGTGCCGATGGTGCGCAACGCTTCCTCCATCGGCGCCACTGTTGCCAGGGTTGCCAGCTGGCGTGTCACCAGCGCCAGGTCGCGCGCGGTGAAGCGTCCCCGGCCCGCCGACGCAGCGGGGGCTGCAGGCGACAGCCGCACCGGCACCAGACGGCGTCCAGCCAGCCGCTCGCGGGCCTCGTGTTCGCTGCCGGCAGACACGGTGCCGCTGCGGCTGCGACCTTGGGTATCCAGCGCCTCATAGTCGAATGCAACCACGCTCACGCCCGGTCCCCGTCCTGGCGGACCACGCGCAGCGCTTCCTCGGGCGTGGTGTCACCGGCGGCAACGCAGGCTCGGGCCGAATCGCCCAGCCAGTCGCCGGATACCGCGGCCTCACGCGCCAGCGCATCCTCGTCGGCCCCGGCGGCGATCAAGGCGCGCAGGCGGCCATCGATGGCCACCGCCTCGTACACGCCCAGGCGCCCGGCAAAGCCGGTGTGCTGGCAGTGTGGGCAACCCGTGGCCGCGAATAGCGGACCGCCGTAGTCGGCCCCCATCAGCCGCGCGCTCAGCGCGTCGGCCACGCGCGGCTGGCGGCAGTGCTGGCACAGCCGCCGGATCAGCCGCTGTGCCAGCACCACGCGCACGGTGCTGGCGAGCAGGAACGATTCGGTGCCCATGTCGCGCAGGCGGGTGATCGCGCCCAGCGCGTCGTTGGTATGCACGGTGGAGAGCACCAGATGGCCGGTCAAGCTGGCCTGGACCGCGATCTGCGCGGTTTCCGGATCGCGGATCTCACCCACCATCACCACGTCCGGATCCTGGCGCAGGATCGCGCGCAGGCCCGCGGCAAAGCTCATGCCCACCCTTGCGTTCACCTGGGTCTGGCCGACGCCTTCCACGGCGTATTCAACCGGGTCCTCAACGGTGAGGATGTTGCGGCTGCCATCGTTGAGCCGCTGCAGACCGGCGTACAGCGTGGTGGTCTTGCCAGAACCGGTGGGGCCGGTCACCAGCACGATGCCGTTGGGCTGGGCCAGCGCGGCGGTGAATGCGGCCCGTACCGGCGGCGGCATCCCCAACTGGTCCAGCCCGCGTGCGCCCTGGTCCTTGTCCAGGATGCGCATCACCACCCGTTCGCCGTGGCGTGCGGGCAATGTGGATACGCGCACGTCCAGCGCCTTGCTGCCCATCGCCAGCGAGATCCGACCATCCTGCGGCAGCCGACGCTCGGCGATGTCGAGTCGCGCCATCACCTTGACCCGCGACACCAGCATCGGCGCCACCCGCGGTGCCAGGTTGAGCGCCTCGCGCATCATGCCGTCGATGCGGAAGCGGACCCGCAGCACGCTCTCGAACGGTTCGATGTGCACGTCCGATGCGCCGTTGCGCGCGGCCTCGGCGATCAGCCCGTTGATCAGCCGGATCACCGGCGCATCGTCGCTGGTGTCGAGCAGATCCGCCGCGGCGGGCAGGTCGCCCGCCAGCGCGTCCAGGTCGGCCGCCTGTTCCAGCCCGTCGGCGCCGGCCAGACCGTCGACGGCGTAGGCCTCCGACAGGCGGCGGTCGAACTCCGGCGCCGGCAGCACCTGGACGTCCAGCGCCCGGCCCAGTGCACGCCGCGCCTCGACCAGGCCATCCGGCGGGCTGCCTGCGCGCAACCCGAGCTGCACGGGATCGCCCTGGGACAGCACCACCAGTCCATGGCGGTGGGCGAAAGCGTAGGGCAGCGGCGGCGTCACCGTGGGGGTCACGGCAGCGGCTGTTCCTGCGCCGATGTGTCGGGCGCGGTCGGGGCAGGCAGGGGCGCGGGTGGCATCACCGGTGCGGTGGTGCCGAAGTAGTCCTGGATCAGCGCGTCCAGCAGCGCGCGGCCGTCGGCGGCAGTGCCGCCGCCGCCCAGTTGCCGGGCCCGCATGTAGTCGTAGCGTGGCGCGGTGATCGCCTGTGCCTGGGCGGCGTCACGGACGATGGTGGGGCGGATGAACACCATCAGGTTGGTCTGGTTGCGTTCGCGCGCGGTGCTGCGGAACAGCGCACCCAGGCCGGGGATATCGCCCAGCACCGGCACCTTGTTGACCGTGTTGCGGTCGGCCTGGTCCAGCAGGCCGCCCAGCACCACGATCGAACCGTCGTCGGCCAGCACCCGGGTATCGATCTGGCGCTTGCTCAGGATCAGTTCGTTGAAGTCCTCGCTGACCGGTCCGGCGATCGAGGACACCTCCTGGCGCAGGGCCAGGGTGATGCCGCCGCCCGCGTTGATCTGCGGCCGCACCACCAGCTGCACGCCCACGTCCTGGCGCTGGATGGTGCGGAACGGGTTGCTGTTGGAATCGCCCAGCACCTCGCCGGTGGTGATCGGCACTTCCTGGCCAACCAGGATCCGCGCCTCCTCGTTGTCCAGGGTCAGGATCGACGGCGTGGACAGCAGGTTGGAGGCGGTATCGCTCTTCACCGCGTCGATGATCAGCCCGAACACCGCGCTGCCGGTCTCGCCGGCCAGGCCCATCAGGCCGCCGTTGTAGCCAAGCAGAGAGCGCACCGCGTTGTTGACCGCCGACGAGTCGAGGTCGCCAGCGCGGGCCGCCGCTGCGCCTGCCGCCAGTTCGCCCACGCCCGGCGCGCTGCCCGGGAAGTTCGTGTAGCCAAGAGGGATATTGCCGTCGCGGCCGGCCACCATCAGCTGGGCACCGAGCTTGCGCGCGGCGGCGTCGGAAATCTCCACCACCAGCGCTTCCACCAGCACCTGCTCGCGGCGCGTGTCCAGTTGGGTGATCACGTCGACCAGCATGCGCTGGGTCTCCGGATCGGCGTTGATGATGATCGCGTTGGCGCCCGGGTAGCGGGCGATGGTGGCGCGGCGGCCGGGCGCCAGCATCACCGAGGCGGCCAGCGGCCCGCTGTGGCCCTGGGCATCGCGGCCAAGGGCCATCGCGGTATCCATCATTCCCGTCGTGCCGGCATCGGTTGCAGGCATGGACAGCTGGCGCGAAGGCGTCATGCCGCTCCCGCCCCGCTGGGCCGACGCCGCTGCGGTGTCTTCCGGGGTGCCGAGGACCTGCTGCAGCACCGGCAGCAGGTCCTCGGCGCTGGCGTGCTGGAGCCGGATCACGCGCACGTCGCCGCTGCTCTCGGCGCGTCGGTCCAGGTCCTCGACCACCCGCCGTACCGTGTCCACCAGCTCGGCGTCGCCGCGCAGCATCACGGCATTGCTGCTCTCCACCGGCAGCACCGTCAGCACGCCGCCGCGGCCCTGACCGCCGTACAGGCCGTTGACCACGCTGGCGATTTCGCGCGCCGAACTGTTGCGCAGGCTTACCGCTTCCACCCGCGAGCGGTCCTGGTCGATCTGCCGGATCAGCCCGCGCAGGCGGCGCAGGTTGTCGACATAGTCGGCCACCAGCAGGCTGTTGCCCTGGGGCGTGGCCAGCACCACGCCGCCGCGGCCCACCAGCGGGCGCACGGTATCCACCGCCGAGCCCGCATCGACATGGCGCAGGGTGAAGACCTCGGTGGAGAATCCAGCGCCCCCCGCGGACACCGCGCCCGGCTGCTGCGCGGCGGTGTCGTCGGGGACCACCCGGTACACGCCGTCGCCCGCCGGAACCGCGATCAAACCGTTGGCGCGCAGCGTGGCCACCAGGATCCCGAGCAGTTCGGGCTCGGTCAGCGGCTCCTCGTTGGACAGGGTGATCGTGCCCTGCACCCGCGGATCGACCAGGAAGGTGGTTCCGGTGGCCCGGGCCACGTCCTGGATGAAGGCTCGGATATCCGCGTTCTGCACGCTCAGCGCCGGGGCCGGCAGCGTTGTCTCCTGCGCACGCAGCGTTGCCGGCGCGGACGCAGCGAAGACGGCTGCAAGCAGCCACGGGGCGATTCGAAGATTCAAGGTGATGTCGTCCGCAGGGTCAGGGTCTGCAACTGGCCGTCGCGCTGCACGGTCAGGCGGACCTCGTCGCGGCCGGCAAGCTGGGATTCCAGCTCGGCCAGCCGTTCGGGATTGAGCTGGTTGCCATCAACGGCCACCAGCACGTCGCCGGCCTGCAGGCCGGCCTGGCGCAGCAGCTCGCCGCCGCCGCGGGGGATCAGGGTGTAGCCGGTGATCCGGCCGCCTTCGGTGCGGGCACGCAGGCCGGCCTGGGCAAGCAGCGCCGCCGGGTCGACTGCGACGCTTTCCCGGTTTGCGGCTGGAGGCGCCGCCGAGGGCAGGTTGCCGGTGGCCGGCGCGGCCCGGGAAGGCAGGGTGGATGCAGCCGACTCCAGTTCCAGCCGCTGGTCACCGCTGCCGGTATGCAACACGGCGTGGCCCGCCCCGACACTCGCCAATGTCACGCCCGGGGTGATTTCATCGCCAACCTGGAAGGCGGCCTGGTCGCCGCCGCTGGCGGTCGACAGGATTGCCGAGCCGGAGGCGCCGGCAACGCGCACCGCGTGCAGGCGATAGCCGCTGGTATTGGCCGCTGACGGGCCGCTGCCCGAACCGGGATGGAAAGGGTCGAAGGCGAGCGCAAGGGCAGGGACCGGCCCGACGGTGAGTCCTGCATCGCTCGCAGGCCAGTCGCCCACCGGCCCCGACGGAGTGACCAGCAGCCAGATCAGGCGCGCGGCCTGGGCGGCAAGCAGCAGCACCAGGACAACTTCAACGGCTGATCGCAGCAGGGCGCTGCGATCAGCTTGAGCCAACGACTGCAATGACGCGGGGAATCGGGGCACGGGCGTCCGCGGTGGCGCGGCCAGGTTCCAGGAGTCCGCACAGGATGCGACCGGTCAATGACAGTTCCGCGTCAACTGCCATATTTGCCCCGGGACACCCATCCACCCGGCCAGGATCGCCGGGTGGTTGGGCGCAGCAGCCGGTCAGAACGACGCTGACAGACTCAGGGTGTAGGACACGCCCGGCTCGTACCGGTACACGTCCACCTTGTTGCCGCCGGCCTGCTGGTACTCGCGGAAATCGGCTTCCAGGATGTTGCGGGCGCTCAAGCCCAGGCTCATCGCGTGGCCGCCCAGGTTGAACTTCTGGCGAAGCACGAGATCCAGCGAGGTGCCCGGGTTTTCCATGTAGTCGGGCTGGCCGGGACGGCCGCGGGCGCTGACCCGCTCACCCACGTAATTGGCGATCAGGGTGGCCTGGGTCCCCGAGGTCTCGCTCTCGATGCCCAGCTGCAGGTTGCCGATATGGCTGGACTGGCCCTGCAACTGGCTGCCGTCGCGCACGAACAGGGTGGCGTCCTGCGAAGTGGAGAAGCCGTACGGATGCACGGTATCGCCATCCTTGACCTCGACTTCCGAGTCCGACCAGGTGTAGTTGGCCGCCAGGTACAGGCGCTTGTCGCCCCACCAGTTGGCCTGGATGGGCAGGTCGACGTACTTCTTCACTTCCGCCTCGAACCCGAACAGCGTGGCCGACGGCGCGTTGAGGAAGCTCTGCAGGATGCCGCCGCCCGGGGCGTCGTTGACGTTGCTTTCGATCGGGCGGTCGATGTCCTTGTAGAACGCGCCCAGGGTGACGTATTCGCCGGAGCCGAAGAACCACTCGTAGCGGGCGTCCAGGTTCACCAGCTCGCTGTCGACGAGGTACGGGTTGCCATAGAAAGTGCGGTCGATGTCCGGGTCCAGGTACTGCAGCGGCGACAGCTCGCGGAACTGCGGCCGGGCAATGGTCTTGGATGCGCCGAAGCGGATCTGCTGGTTGTCCGAAAAGTTCCAGGTCACCGTCGCCGCCGGTAGCACGTAGCTGTTGCGCAGTGGCTCCACGCCGCCCTGCCGCTCGCCGGTGAAGATGTTGTAGGTATGCACTGCCTGGGTCGCGTCCTCGTAGCGCACGCCCACGGTGGCGCGCACGAACGGGTTGATCTCCGCCTCGGTCTGCAGGTACCCGGCCTTGACCTTGAGCGTGGCGTCGTAGGCGGCGTCGCCGGAGTTGCCGGTGACCTCGCGCAGGCGCAGCAGATCGTTGCTCAGGTTGTAGTCGGAGAACAGGTAGTCCGGCCGCTGAAAGCGGTTGTAGTGCGGCAACGGGCCATCCAGCGCCAGGAAGCGGAACTCGCGGTTTTCGGCGTTGCGGTCGTTGTCCGAGTACGCAAAGCCGCCGGTCAGGGTGATGTCGCGTTCGACCGGCAGGCGCCAGGTCACGTCGACGCCGCCGCTGGCGACTTCGTCTTTGACATTGCTGAAGCGCAGGTAGTTCTGCACCCGCGACCCGTCATGCGACCAGTAACCGTCGATGTTCTCGTAGCGGATGCCGGTCTCGTAGGGGGCGTCGCGGGTGGCCCGGGCCACCGCTCCGCGCCATTCGATCTTCAGGTCGTCGAACTCGCCGAAGCTGTGGCTGCCGCTGACCTGGTTGTTGATCAACTCGCGTTCGAACCACTCGGTGTAATCGTCACGGGCGTCGAAGCCGGCGAGGTTGTCGTGGCCGGCGCGGCTGCGGGTTTCCTTGAGCGTGTCGTGCACGTACAGCGAGGTCAGCGCCACCCGGTGGCGCGGACTCTCCCAACCTGCGCCCAGCAGCACGTTGACCTTGGCGTTGTTGGTGGTGGAGAGGAAATCGTAGCTGGAGTTGTACTGGACCACGTCATCGATGAACACCGGATCCTGCTGGACGCCGAAGCGGGTGCGCCACTCGTTGTCGAAGCCGCCCACCGCAATGAAGCCCAGGCGGGCGTCGTTGCCCATGTCCATCGACCAGCCGGCGCTGCCGCCGAAGCTCAGGTCCGGGTCGATGCTGTCCTTTTCCTGCAGCACGCGGATGTTGGCATTCTGCAGGCTGCGGCCGATGCGGCGGATGTCCTCGCGGCCGAACTCGCCCAGGTCCACGCGGCGACCGGTCGCCATGGCGTCGGCAAGCTCGCGTGGGACCTTGCGGGTGCCGTCGTCGTAGCCCCAGAAATCATCGTCCGAGCCGAAATGGGTCAGACCCTTCTCGAAGGTGGTGACGCTGTTGCCGCCGGTCCCGATGGACAGGTTGAAGAACGGCTGCTCCGGCACCGCCAGCGACTGCAGGTCGATCACGCCGCCGCCGAACTCGCCGGGATAGCGGGCGGAGTAGGTCTTCTGCACGGTGACGCTCTCGAGCACTTCGCTCGGGAACAGGTCCAGCGGCACCACCCTTTGCAGCGGCTCGGGGCTGGGCAGCGGCGAGCCGTTGAACAGCGCCGAGGAATAGCGCTCGCCCAGGCCGCGCACGTACACGAACTTGCCGCGCACCAGGCTCAGGCCGGTGACGCGGGCCAGTGCGGCGGCGGCGTCGCTGTCGCCGGTGCGCTCGAAGTCCTCGCGGGTGACGAACGAGGCCACCTCGGAGGTCATCAGCATCGGTTCGGGAATGTATTCGCCGCGCACCTGCACGGCATCGAGCTGGGTGGCCGACGGCAGCGTATCTGCGGCCGGGTCGCCGGCCAGTGCCGCGCATGGAGCGAGCAGCGCGGAAATCGCCAGCGGAAGATGGCGCCGGACCAGCCGGTTTCGGTTGGAAATGCGGTTCATTGGTTGGCCTCTGCGAACGGGACGGTCCTGGTGGTGATTGCAACGGGGCGGCGTTGCCGCCGCCCCGTGCCGTGTCGGTCGTTTCCGGTCAGCAGCCCGGGGAATCGGCCGTCAATCCGCAGGTCCAGCCCTGCCACCAGGTGTCGTTGGCGTCGCGCACGCCGCCGATGTAACCCACGTCCTCAAAGAACGCGTGTTCCGCGCTCAGGTTCTGGTAGGCCGGTACCGCGCTTTCCTCCGGGCCGTTGATGAAGCCGTTCACCAGACTGGAGGTGCCGACCACGTTGTTGCTGCCGGCTTCGAAGGCGTCCTGCGCGCGCTGGTCCTCGAACGCCACCGGGCATGAGAAGTGCACCGAGTGGAAGGTGCCGGCGGTGTTGGCGTCACGGATCTCCAGGCAGCGCTCACCCGAGCCGCTGCCACCCGCCGGGCGGGTCACCACGGTGTTGTAGAACGAGGCCTGGGTGCCCTGGTTGAGGTGGATCGCGGCGCCGCCGCCGGGACGGCCGATGTATGTGATGTTGGCCACGCGCGGCTGCGAGTACGGGGTGCGGTTGATGCTGCTCCACTCGTTCATGCGGTCGCCGCCGCCGGCACGCTGGATCACGATGCCGAACTGGATGCCGCCGTCCCAGCCGGTGTCGGTGTCGATCGAATCGTCGTCGGCGCCGGTCACCACCAGGTAGCGGGCGTTCATGGTGCCGCCGAAGATTTCGATGCCGTCGTCGGAGCTGTTGTGGATGTGGAAGTACTCGAGCACGGTGCCGGCGCCGGCGCCGGCGGCGGTGATGCCCTGCAGCTCGTTGTTGGGCGAAATCTCGAAGCCCGAGTACTTGACCTGCACGTAGCGGATGCGGCCGCTGCTGTCGTTGGGTGCGTTGCCGCCGTAGAAGGCATTGGTGCCCTCGACCTGGCTCTGGCACTGCGGCGTGCCCGACACGGTGTCGCCCGGGCAGGCGTTGATCGGCGCGCGGCCGGCCAGGATCAGGCCGCCCCACAGGCCGATGGTGTCGGCGGTGGTCTCGCCTTCCACATCCGCGCGGGCGGTGAAGATCACCGGCTCGTCCGCGGTGCCCTCGGCATGGATTTCCGAGCCGCGGTTGACGATCAGGTAGTCGTTGCCGGATGACGCGTATACGGTCACACCGGGCTCGATGGTGAGCGAGCCGCGCGGCACCGGGTTGGGGTTGGCGGCATCGCCGCCCTGGTCCTGGCCCACCTGCACCGCGCCGGAGATGGCGTACACCGTGCCGTCGCGCTTGGGCACCACCAGGTTGCCGGTGATCAGCTGCGGCAGGCGGCAGGCCCGCAGCGAGCCGTCGGCCACGGTGCCGACGTTGGAAAAGCCGGTCGGGCAGTCATCGGCCGGGCCACCGCTCGGCGGGGGCTGGCTCGGCGGCGGCGGGGCCGGCGGTGGCGGGGCGGTGGGCGGGGGCGGAGGAAACGCGCCTTCGCCAGGGGATGCAACGCGATCGGCGCCGTTGCCGCAGGCACTCAGGGCGAGCGCCGCGCCAAAGGTCATCATCAGGGTCCGGTAATTGTTCGCAGCCATCGTGAATCTCTCCGAGATCATTCGGTAAGGCGGTTGGATGAAGGGACGTGGTGGTACGGGAGGGGCGGCGCTGACAGCCAGCGTTCGTGCCTCCGCCTTCCCCGGCGGAGCAAAAGACAGCGCTGTTTTAGCGGTGGCCGATGACAATTTCGGGACGCGGGGATGACATCGCCCGGCTCTTGACAGCGCGCCCGCTCCGGCCGTGAGCCCGTTCCCGTGATGTCATGCCGCCGTCATTGACGGCCGATAGCCTCGCGGGGCCGTCGTGCCGGACCGGCGACGAACTGTGCAGGGGAACCGCGTGGGACAGCAGATCGATCCTGAACTCGAGGCCTGGATCCTGGGCCAGGTGCGCGCCGGCCATCCACCCGAGGCGGTGGTAGCGCCGATGCTGGCCCGCGGCTGGCAGGAACAGGTCGCAATCGACGCCGTCGAGGCGGTGCTGCGCCGGCACCTTGAGGATCACGCCCGTGACAGTGAGCTTCCGGTTCCAGTCCCGGTGCCCGCACCGCTGTCGTGGAACGGGGCATCGGTTGTGCACGCCGGTGATCGGCAGGTGCAGGTGCTGGCACACCTGGTGCACCCGCAGCTGATCGTGTTCGGCGGTTTGCTATCGGATCAGGAGTGCGACGCGCTGGTTGACCTCTCGCGTGATCGGCTCGCGCGCTCGTCGACGGTGAACCTGGATACCGGCGCCGACGAGGTGCACGTGGCGCGCACCAGCCAGGGCATGTTCCTGCGCCGCGACGAGAATGCCCTGGTCGCGCGGATCGAGGCCCGGATCGCCGCGCTGCTCGAATGGCCGGTGGAAAACGGCGAGGCCATGCAGGTGCTGCGCTATGGCGTCGGCGCGGAATACAGGCCGCACTACGACTATTTCGATCCCGACCGGCCCGGCGTAGGCGGCATCCTGGCTCGTGGCGGCCAGCGCGTGGCGTCGGTGGTGATGTATCTCAATACGCCTGCCCGCGGCGGCGCGACCACCTTCCCCGATGCGCGCTTCGAAGCCGGCGCGGTCAAGGGCAACGCGGTGTTCTTCAGCTACGACCGGCCGCACCCGATGACCGGCACCCTGCACGCGGGAGCGCCGGTGCTTGAGGGTGAAAAGTGGGTGGCAACCAAATGGCTGCGGGAGCGGGCCCACAAGTAACCCGCGCATCCCTCCCGCAGCAGTCGTGACGGGTCAGGCCGGCTCGCCGGGGGTCTTGTCGGGATAGCGGCACAGGTCGCGGATCACGCAGACCGGACAGTCGGGCTTGCGCGCCTTGCACACGTAGCGGCCGTGCAGGATCAGCCAGTGGTGCGCGTCCAGCAGATACTCGGCCGGCACCCGCTTCAGCAGTGCATCCTCGACCGCGCGCACGTCCTTGCCGGGGGCCAGGCCGGTGCGGTTGGAGACGCGGAAGATATGGGTGTCCACCGCCATGGTCGGCTCGCCGAAGGCGGTGTTGAGCACCACGTTGGCGGTCTTGCGGCCGACGCCCGGCAGGGCTTCCAGCGCGGCGCGATCGCGCGGCACCTCGCCGCCGTGCCGTTCCACCAGGATCCGGCAGGTGGCCATCACGTTTTTGGCCTTGGTGTTGAACAGGCCGATGGTGGCGATGTGGCGCCGCACCTCCTCCTCGCCCAAATCCAGCATGGCCTGCGGCGTGTTGGCGACCGGATACAGGCGCCGGGTGGCCTTGTTGACGCCCACGTCGGTGGCCTGGGCGGACAGCAGGACCGCGATCAGAAGCTCGAACGGCGTGGAATATTCCAGTTCGGTCTCGGGATTCGGATTGAGCTCACGCAGGCGCGCGAACATTTCCCCGATTTCGGCGCGTGTCATCTGTCGGCCGCGGCGTCGGCGCGGCGCGTCCACCACCGTACTCAATTGCCGGTGCCCCGCGCACGCTGGCGTGCCCGCTCCAGTGCGGCGGCCGCCGTCGCTGGCAGTCCGGGCCTGTTGATGGACGGTGCCGCAGCTGCCCGGCGCTGGCGCAGGGTCTCGGCACGCCGGGCCAGCCGTGCGTTGCGGGCCTGGTGGCGCGCACGTGCGGCCCAGGCCTGCAGCCGCCGCTCGCGTGCAGCCTGCAGCCGCTCCTGGTCCGCGGGCGGCAGGGCGCAGTCCGCAGCCTCGAAGTTGGCCAGGCCGGCATCAATGGCCGCGTCCAGTTCGTCGTGGTCAAGCAGGTCCAGCAGTCGCCGGGCCTGCGCTTCGCTGCTCACTTGCCGCTGAACTCCGGCTTGCGCTTTTCCAGGAATGCGCGGGTGCCTTCGCGCATGTCATCGGTGGAGAACACCAGGCCGAACTGGGCGGTTTCGAATTCCAGCCCTTCGGTGATCCCGCATTCCCCACCGGTGTTTACGCAGTCCAGGATGCCGCGCAGGGCCAGCGGTGCGGCCTTGGCCAGCTGCCGGGCCAGGGCCATGGTGCCGTCTTCCAGCTCCGCGGCCGGCAGCACCCGGTTGACGACGCCCAGCTGCAATGCGCGCGCCGCATCCACCGGGGCGCCGACCAGGCACAGCTCCAGCGTGGCGGCGCGTCCAGCCAGGCGCAGCAGGCGCTGGGTGCCGCCAAAGCCGGGTACCAGGCCGAGGTTGATCTCCGGCTGGCCCATCTTTGCCGTGTCTGCTGCCACCCGTAGATGGCAGGCCATGGCCAGTTCCAGGCCGCCGCCCAGGGCGAAGCCGTTGATCATGGCGATCACCGGCTTGGGCAGGGTTTCGATCCGGCGCATGGTGCGCTGGCCGCGCTGGGAGAAATCCCGCGCCTGGGTCGGGGTCAGTTGGGACATTTCGGCGATATCGGCCCCGGCCACGAACGCCTTGGGACCCGCGCCCGTCAGCACGGCAACGCGGATATCGGGATCGTTGGCGACGTCTTCGAACGCGTCGTGGAGTGCGTCCAGGGTGGCCGCGTTCAGCGCGTTGAGTCTGTCGGGTCGGTTGACGGTAACCACGCGGATGCCCTCGTGGTCCTCGATCTGCAATGGTGAATGGCTCATGAGCACCTTGGTTTGGAAATTGTTAAGCGCCCGAGGACAACGGAACTTTGCAGACATTTTGCAAGTCCCAGTCGCTGTCCTCAGTGACAGTTAAGTACCCGGGCCGCTATCCTAGCGCGTTCGACCGCAGGTGGTCCGCCGCCAGCGCGGGCTGGATCCCATCCCTGAAACACCGGAAACTCTGGAGAACCACTGCATGAAGTTGCGCTTTCTGGCCGTCACCGTTGCGGCCCTGACCCTTGCCGCTGGCACCGCCTCGGCCCAGGACACCTCTACCGAACAGGGCCAGCTCAGCTACGCGCTGGGTTACGACCTGGGCCGGAACCTGGTGGAGAGTGGCGAGCAGATCAATGTCGACACCGTCATCCAGGCGCTGCGCGATGGCTACGCACGCCGCGATCCCACGGTCTCCGTCGAGCAGCTGCGTACCGCCGTGGAGAACATGCAGCAGCGGCAGATGACCCGGGCCCAGGAGGCTTTCAACCAGGCCGCGGCTGAGAACAAGACCAAGAGCGACGCCTTCCTGGCCCAGCATCGCAGCCAGTCCGGCGTGCAGGTGCTGCCCAGCGGCCTGCAGTACCGGGTGATCGAGAACGGCAGCGGCGCCACGCCTGCGGCCGACAGCCAGGTGCAGGTGCACTACAAGGCCAGCCTGCCGGAAGGACCGACCTTCATCGACACCACCGCCCCGCGGCCGGATGGCGAAAGCGGCCCGATCGATGCCCGCGTGAGCGAAATTCCGCTGGCGGGCCTGCGTGAAGCCATTGGCATGATGCAGGCCGGATCGCGCTGGGAAGTGGTGATGCCGTCGAGCCTGGCTTACGGTGATACCCCGCAGTCCCCGATCGGCCCGAACCAGGTCGTGGTGTTCGAAGTGCAGCTGGTCAGCGTCAACTGATCCATGCTGCGGCCGCCGCCGTCCGCGCGTGCTTCGCGCGAACGGATGCGGCCCGATAGGCAAACAGCCGTGCCGGTGCAAGCCGGCACGGCGTTTTTCATTGCGGCGCCCGCGCGCCGCCTGTGTCGTGCGAGCTCATGAACGTTCCATTCCGCGCTGTCCTCAGCCCCTGTATCGGCGTATGCACGCTTGATGAAGCGGGCAGCTGCCTGGGCTGTCACCGCACGGCCACTGAAATCGCCCTGTGGAGCCAGCTGGGCGATGACGAACGCCTTTATCTGATGGAAACGGTGCTTCCGGAAAGGGAAGCACGGCGAACGTGACCCCGTATCCGTCGCTGCCGGCCCTGGCACGGGCACTGCACCCGCTGCAGTCGCCCCCAGCCAGCGAGGCCTGGAACAGCGACGAAGTGGCGGATTTTCTGCCCCCTGGCCATGTCCACCGCGAGGCGGCGGTGCTGGTCGGACTGGTGCTGCGCGAGGATGGGCCCCGGGTGGTGCTGACCAGGCGCACCGAAATGCTCAGGCATCACCCTGGCCAGGTCAGTTTTCCCGGTGGCGGCATCGAACCGGCTGATCGCGATGCATTGGCTGCGGCGCTGCGCGAGGCGCGCGAGGAAATCGGCCTGCATCCCGGCCAGGCGCGGCCGCTGGGCTGGCTGGATCCGGTCGTCACCATCAGCGGCTACCGGGTGATGCCTGCCGTGGCCACCATTGATGCCGCCTTCGTGCCGGTTCCGGATCCGGGCGAGGTAGCCGAGGTGTTCGAGGTCGAACTCGGATTCCTGCTTGCTCCGGGCAATCTGCGCCGGCTCGAGGTTGAATACGCCGGGCGTCGGCGCCCGCTGCTGGAGTTCCGCCACGGGCCCGGCCAGGCGCCACACCGCATCTGGGGGGTGACCGCGTCTATCATTTACAACCTGCGCGAGCGGCTGTCGCGCGTGGCGAAGGAGGAAGGCGCATGAATCTCCAATGGACCACCCTGGTACAGGCGGAAGTCCTTGCCAGCGTGCTGGACGACGAGGACATTGTGGTGGTCGACTGCCGCCATTCATTGGCCGATCCGGAGCATGGCGTCACCGAGTTCGCCCGGGGCCACGTGCCCGGAGCGGTCCACGCCCATATGGACCGCGATCTGTCTGCTCCTGCCGCTCCCGGCCGGGGAGCGGGGCGCCATCCGTGGCCACCGGCCTCGCAGCTGTGCGCGCGGCTGGGCGCCTGGGGCATCACCACGCATCACCAGGTGGTGGCCTATGACGGCGGCGACGGTGCGTTCGCGGCGCGGCTGTGGTTCCTGCTGCGCGCGCTGGGTCATGCGCGGGTGGCGGTGCTTGACGGTGGCTGGGCGCGCTGGCGCGGATTGGGCCTGCCGGTGGAAACGGCGCTGCGTAATCCCGCCCCGGCGCGCTATGTGGCCGAATTCGATCCATCGCAGCTGCTGGGCGCGGACCAGGTGCAGGCGCATCTGGAGGCCGGTGGATTGTTGCTGGATGCGCGTGCCGCGGAACGCTTCCGCGGCGAGATCGAGCCCATCGACCGGGTGGGCGGGCACGTGCCCGGGGCCACCAATCGACCCTTCACTGAAAACATGGGGGCGGACGGGCACCTGCGCGAGCCGGGCCAGCTACGCGAGGATTTCCTGGCACTCATGGACGGGCGCGAAGCCGAACAGGTTGCGGTGATGTGCGGTTCCGGCGTCACCGCCTGCCACCACCTGCTGGCCATGGCCCATGCGGGCCTGCCCGGCGCCCGGCTGTACACCGGCTCGTGGAGCGGGTGGATCGAAGCGGGCAGCCGTCCGGTGGCCGTTGGTCCGTAGCGGGCCGACTTGTAGCGGCCCGAGCGGACCGATCTCAGCCTTTTCCGATCCGTGCCACCATCGCCCGCAGCGCCTGCTGAGTGTCGGGTGAGCGCCAGGATTCCAGGCACTGTTCCAGCTGCATGCTTTGCGGCGCCACAGCTTCGACCAGGTCGGCGCGCAGAAGCTTGCGGGTGGCCAGCATCGGTTCGCGCGGCAGGCTGAGCAGCAGCTCGATGCGTTCAACGGCGCGTGCCAGCACGTTGTCCATTTCCGCCAGCTCGTCGACCAGGCCGATCTCGAACGCGCGCGTGGATTCCACCATCGCACCGGCCAGCAGCAGGGCTTCGGCCTGGCGCGCGCCCACCGTGCGCTGCATCAGGTGCATGATGCCCGGCGGAATGGCGATCCCCACCTGGGTTTCATTCAGGCCGATGGCGAACGGGCCTTGCGCCATTACCCGCCAGTCGCAGCACAGGGCCAGCACGCAGCCGCCGGCCGGGGCATGGCCGGCGATGGCCGCCGCGACCGGCACCGGGCAGGAGGCGAGCGCACGGGCGGCATCGAAGAAGTCGTTCCAGGCCTCATGGAGCGCAGGGCCGTCGTCCTGGATCGACAGCAACAGCGGAACATCCAGTCCGGCGGAAAACACCTTCGGGCCGCCGGAGAGCACCAGACCTTCGGCGCCGTTGCCGATCGCCGCGTCCATGGCCTCGCGCAGGGCCTGGCACAGTGCCGGGTTGATGGCGTTGACCGGCGGCCGGGCCAGCCGCAGCTCGTGGACGCGGCCGTGGGAAATGGTCTGGACCAGCTCGCTCATGCGGATGCCTCTTTGCGGGTAGGCCGCGGATTATCCACCGCGCGGAGGATTCACGCTCCGCCGGGTCCCGCGGCAGCGCGTCGCACGGCACCGGGAAGCGGGGTGGGACGGCCGGAGGCGCGTTCCACCCACACCATCACTACATGGCCGTCCGCATACAGCGTGGCGCCGTCCGCGCTGACAATACGATGGCCGATGGTGACGCTGGTATTGCCCAGTCGCTCGCAGTACAGCTGCACCAGCGGCTCGGACGGGTACGGGATCGGCGTGCGGTAGTTGATCTGCACCGCGGCCAGCAGCGGCGCGGTGGTTTCGGTCACCCACTCCTCGTCCAGGGACTCGAACCAGCGGATCCGGGCTTCTTCCAGGTAAGTGAGGAAGTTGGAGTTGTTGACGTGGTTGAAAGCGTCCAGGTCGCGCCAGCGCACGCTCAGCGGCATCTGGAACAGCGGGGCCCGGGCGCCGGGATGGTTCGGGGGAACGTTGCTCATGCGGTCCTCAGCTGCTGGCGCGCTTGCTGGCAGCGCGTTTCTTCGACACCGGCCGCGCGAAGCGCTTGGGGTCCGGTTTGGCGGCGGGAGCCGTGCCAGGCGCCGCGTCGCCCAGCATCTTCGCCAGGAACTGGCCGGTATACGATTCCGGCACCGCGGCCACTTCCTCCGGGGTGCCCTGGGCGATGATCATGCCGCCGCGATGGCCGCCTTCCGGGCCCAGGTCGATCACCCGGTCGGCGGTCTTGATCACGTCCAGGTTGTGTTCGATCACCACCACCGTGTTGCCGTCGTCGCGCAGCTTGTGCAGCACCGCCAGCAGGTGCTCGATGTCGTGGAAGTGCAGGCCCGTGGTGGGTTCATCGAGGATGTACAGGGTGCGGCCGGTATCGCGGCGCGAGAGCTCTTTGGACAGCTTCACCCGCTGCGCCTCGCCGCCGGAAAGCGTGGTCGCCGGCTGGCCCAGGCGGATATAGCCCAAGCCCACGTCCATCAGGGTTTCCAGCCTGCGCGCGATCGCCGGCACCGGGGTGAACAGCTCCAGCGCGGCCTCGATCGTCAGGTTCAGCACGTCGTGGATGCTGTGGCCCTTGTAGAGAATGTCGAGGGTCTCGCGGTTGTAGCGCTTGCCTTCGCACACGTCGCAGGGCACGTACACGTCGGGCAGGAAGTGCATCTCCACCTTGATCAGGCCGTCGCCCTGGCAGGCTTCGCAGCGGCCGCCGCGCACGTTGAACGAGAACCTCCCCGGCGAGTAGCCGCGCGCGCGCGCCTCCGGCACCTGCGCGAACAGCTCGCGCAGCGGGGTGAACAGGCCGGTATAGGTGGCCGGGTTGGAGCGCGGCGTGCGGCCGATCGGCGACTGGTCGATGTCCACGACCTTGTCGAACAGGTCCAGGTTCTCGACCTCCCGGTAGGACGAGGGCTTGTGCGATGCGCCGTTGATCTCGTTGGCGGCCAGCTTGTACAGGGTGTCGTTGATCAGGGTCGATTTGCCCGAGCCCGACACGCCGGTGATGGCGGTGAACAGCCCCGAAGCGATAGCCAGGTCCACGCCCTTGAGGTTGTTGCCGGTCGCGCCGCGCAGGTGCAGCTGCATCTTCGGGTTGGCCTTGTGGCGTCGCGCGGGGATCTGGATGCTGCGCGCGCCGGACAGGTATTGCCCGGTCAGCGAGCGCGGTTCGGCCAGGATGTCCTCGAAGCTGCCCTGGGCCACCACCTCGCCGCCGTGCACGCCGGCCCCGGGGCCGATGTCGACGATGTGGTCGGCCTGGCGGATGGCGTCCTCATCGTGCTCCACCACGATCACCGTGTTGCCAAGGTCGCGCAGCCGTACCAGGGTGTCGAGTAGGCGCGCGTTGTCGCGCTGGTGCAGACCGATGGAAGGCTCGTCGAGCACGTACATCACCCCCACCAGCCCGGCGCCGATCTGCGATGCCAGGCGGATCCGCTGGGCCTCGCCGCCGGACAGGGTGTCCGCCTTGCGCTCCAGGCTCAGGTAATCCAGGCCCACGTCGACCAGGAAGTTCAGCCGCTCGCGAATTTCCTTGAGGATCTTGTCGGCCACTTCGCCGCGCCAGCCGGGCAGGCGCAGTTCGCTGAAGAACGCCAGCGCATCGCCGATCGGCAGCACCACCAGGTCCGACAGCGGACGCTCGGCCACCAGCACGTTGCGGGCCGAGCGGTTCAGGCGCGCGCCTTCACAGGTGGGGCAGGCGCGCTCGCTGATGTATTTGGCCAGCTCTTCCCGCACGGCCGCCGACTCGGTCTCGCGGTAGCGGCGCTCCAGGTTGGGCAGGATCCCCTCGAAACGGTGGCTGCGCTGGCTGCGGCTGCCGCCCTCGGTGATGTAGGTGAAGCTGATTTTTTCCTCACCGCTGCCGTGCAACACCGCCTGCCGGGCTTCTTCAGTGAGCTCGTTCCAGGGCGTGTCCACGCTGAAGCCGTAGTGCCTGGCCAGCGAGGCGATGAGCTGGAAGTAGTAGTGGTTGCGCCGGTCCCAGCCGCGCACCGCGCCGGCTGCCAGGCCCAGCTCCGGATGCACCACTACCCGGTCCGGATCAAAGAATTCGCTTATGCCCAGGCCGTCGCAGCCGGGGCAGGCGCCCACGGGCGAGTTGAACGAGAACAGCCTGGGTTCCAGCTCCGGCAGGGCGTAGTCGCAGACCGGGCAGCTGTAGCGGGAGGAGAACAGCATCGGCTCGGCGCCGTCGTCGTCCAGCGGGCGCACCTCGGCCATGCCGTCGCCCAGCCGCAGCGCGGTCTCGAACGATTCGGCCAGGCGCTGCGGGATGTCCTCGCGCACCCGGAAGCGGTCGATCACCGCCTCGATGGTGTGCTTCTGGCGCAGTGCCAGCGTCGGCACTGCATCGATCTCGTACACCACACCGTCCACCCGCACGCGGACGTAACCCTGCGCGCGCAGCTGTTCGAACACCTGGGCGTGTTCGCCCTTGCGTCCGCGCACCACCGGGGCGAGCAGCATCCAGCGCCGCTCCGCGCCGCCGTCGGTGTCGCCCAGCGCCATGACCTGGTCAACCATCTGGCTGACGGTCTGCGCCTCCAGTGGATAATGGTGGTCGGGGCAGCGCGGCAGGCCCACCCGCGCGTAGAGCAGGCGCAGGTAGTCATAGATCTCGGTGATCGTGCCCACGGTGGAGCGCGGGTTGTGCGAAGTGGACTTCTGCTCGATCGAGATCGCCGGGCTCAGGCCCTCGATATGGTCGATGTCCGGCTTTTCCATGACACTAAGGAACTGACGCGCATACGCTGACAGCGACTCGACGTAGCGGCGCTGGCCTTCGGCGTAGATGGTGTCGAAAGCCAGCGACGATTTGCCGGAGCCGGACAGGCCGGTGATCACGATCAGCTTGTCGCGCGGCAGCTCGATGTCGACGTTCTTCAGATTGTGGGTGCGGGCACCGCGGATGCGGATGTAGTCCAACGCCATCGGGGAAGTCCGGAGTTGTCCCGGCGGGTGGCCGGGCGGGTGGGGGAGGGTCGAAAGGCAATCAATCAGCCTACCGAGCCATGGATATGGGGGCAAACGGCGTAATGCCCACCCCCGCGGGCAGCCTGACGGGGAGCTGTCCGCGGGTTGCGGCGAATGGGCCCGTTGTTGACCCGAAATCACCGCATCCCCTACAATTCCGCTTCTGTCCGCCCGCAAGAGGCTGGGCAGATCAAATAATAACTACAGAATCGAACATCACGAGAGGCTCCACATGTACGCAGTCATGGTCACCGGCGGTAAGCAGTACCGCGTGGCGCAGGGCGAAACGCTCCGCGTAGAAAAGCTCGAGGTCGAAGAGGGCAATGAGATCACCTTCGACAACATCCTGATGCTGGGCGACAGCGATGGCATCAAGGTTGGCGATGTGCTGAACGGCGCAGCCGTCACCGCCAAGGTCGTGTCCCACGGTCGTGGAGAAAAGATCAGGATCATCAAGTTCCGCCGCCGCAAGCACAGCATGAAGCGGAAGGGACATCGCCAGTACTACACCGAAATCGAGATCACCGGAATCAGTCCTTCCGGCGACGGCAAGTAAGGAGAAGCAGGCATGGCACAGAAAAAAGGCGTAGGTTCCTCGCGCAACGGCCGCGACTCCAACCCGAAATTCCTCGGCGTGAAGATGTACGGTGGCCAGGCCATCGAGGCCGGTAACATCATCGTCCGCCAGCGCGGCACCCGGTTCCATCCGGGCAGCGGCGTCGGCCTGGGCCGTGACCACACCCTGTTCGCGCTGGTCGACGGCAAGGTGGAGTTCACGACCAAGGGCGCCAAGAAGCGCCGCACGGTGAGCGTGATCGCGGACGCCTGAGGGCTCTGCGCAAACCGTGCAAGCGAAAGCCCCGCACCTCGCGGGGCTTTTCTTTTCCCCGGGTTTTGTTTGCCGGGCGGCCTGTTGGCGGGTGAGGTTCCGGCGGCAACTAGCAGTTAAACTCGTTCAGGCATCACCCATGCTTTTTCCACCACTTCCATCAGCAACCACGAACCCAGCCAATGAAACTCGTCGACGAAGTTGAAATCACCGTAGCCGCCGGAAAGGGTGGCAACGGCTGCGTGAGCTTCCGGCGCGAGAAGTACATTCCCAAGGGCGGGCCGGATGGCGGTGATGGAGGCGCCGGTGGCAGCGTGTGGCTGGTGGCCGATGAAAGCCTCAACACCCTGGTCGACTTCCGCCACCAGACGCGCTTCCATGCGCGCAAGGGCGAAGGCGGCATGGGCCAGCAGAAGTACGGCAAGGGTGGCGACGATCTCGTCATCACCGTGCCGGTGGGCACCGTGGTCACCAACGTGGATACCGACGAGGTGATCGGCGACATGACCGCGGATGCCGAGCGCCTGCTGGTGGCCCGCGGCGGCAAGGGCGGGCTGGGCAACATCCATTTCAAAAGCTCCATCAACCGTGCGCCGCGCCGGTCGACACTCGGCGATCCGGGCGAAGAGCGCGTGCTGAGGCTGGAGCTGAAGCTGCTGGCCGATGTCGGCCTGCTGGGCTTCCCCAATGCCGGCAAGAGCACCCTGGTCCGCGCCGTTTCCGCGGCCACGCCCAAGGTGGCGGACTATCCCTTCACCACCCTGTATCCAAACCTCGGCGTGGTCAGCGTGGAGCCGCACCGCAGCTTCGTAGTGGCCGACATCCCGGGCCTGATCGAGGGTGCCGCCGATGGTGCCGGACTGGGCGCGCTGTTCCTACGTCATATCCAGCGCACCCGGCTGCTGTTGCACCTGGTGGAGATCCAGCCGCTGGACGGTGGCGATCCGGTCGATCAGGTGAGGGCGATTGAGCGCGAACTGGAGAAGTTCGACGCCGGGCTGCTGGACAAGCCGCGCTGGCTGCTGATCAACAAGGCCGACCTGATGGATCCGGCGGACGCCCAGGCCGAGGCGACCCGGGTGATTGCCGGGCTCGGCTGGGATCAGCCCTGGTTCCTGGTGTCCGGACTGGCCCACGAGGGCACCCGCGAGGTGATGCTCAAGATCCAGACCGAGCTCGACCGGCTTGATGAGCAGGCGCGGATTGAGGCGCAGGATGCGGGCTGAGACGCCCGCCGCCAACAGCGGCCAGGAGTGTCGTAGTCAAGAATGGCGCACACGAAAAAGCCCGGCCGGAGCCGGGCTTTTCAGTCATGCGGTGCGCTTTGCCTCAAGCGGCGCTCTGCAGCGCTTTGATGCGGGCGCTCAGGCGGCTCTTGTGACGGGCAGCCTTGTTACGGTGGATCAGGCCGCGAGCGCCGAAGCGGTCGAGCAGCGGCTGGGCGGACTTGAACGCCTCCTGCGCGGCCGCGGCGTCATTGGCGTCAAGCGCCTTGATCACCTTCTTCACGGCGGTGCGGAGCTGCGAGCGCTGGCTGCCGTTGCGCTGGTTGCGCCCGACGGCCTGCTTGGCGCGCTTCTTGGAAGATTTGATGTTGGCCACGGTGGAATCCTGGAAACTTTGGGTGGTCAGGCGCGTCCAATGACGCAGCCCGAAGGCGGGGCCGTGATTGACGACCCGATTGAAAAGACAAGCGAGCAGGAAATTATGGAGGATTCAGTGGCTTGGGTCAACACCGCCCGTCAGGGCAGGGTGCTGGCATGAGCGTGCCCGACCCGGCACCGGCCGCGCCGGCCCGCCAATCCAGGGGTGCAGGCCTGTTGCGGTCGACCGCCGTGTTCAGCGCCATGACCCTGCTGTCGCGGATCGCCGGCTTCGCCCGCGACATGCTCCAGGCCACCCTGTTCGGCACCGGTGGCGCTATCGGCGCCTTCATCGTGGCTTACCGGATTCCGAACTTCCTGCGCCGGATCTTCGCCGAAGGGTCGATGGCGATGGCCTTCGTGCCGGTGCTCAACGAGATCCGCGAGAAGGGTGACCGGGCCGCGCTGAAGGATTTCATCGACCACATGGCGGGTGCCCTGTGCGCCGTGGTTCTGGTGGTGTGCGGGATCGGGGTGATGCTGGCCCCGTGGCTGGCACGGCTGTTCGCGCCCGGCTGGCTGGACGATCCCGAGCTGCTGCACCAGACCGGGCAGATGCTGCGCATCACCTTCCCGTACCTGCTGTTCATCTCGATGATGTCGCTGGCGGCTTCGGTGCTGAACACGTTTGGCCGTTTCGCCCTGCCGGCGTTTACCCCGGTGCTGCACAACCTGACCATGATCGCCGCCATGCTGTGGCTGGCGCCCAGGTTCAGCGTGCCGCCCCATGGCCTGGCCTGGGGCGTGCTGATCGCCGGCTTCCTGCAGCTGGCCCTGCTGTGGCCGGCGCTGGGGCGGCTGGGACTGCGGCCGCGGCTGCGGCTGGGTTTCGGCCACGCCGACGTGCGCAAGGTGGGACGGCTGATGCTGCCCACCCTGTTCTCCTCCTCGGTGGCCCAGGTGAACCTGATCGTGGGCACCGCGTTCGCGTCGCTGCTCGCCGCCGGCAGCGTGGAGTGGCTGTACTACTCCGACCGGCTGGTGGAATTCCCGCTGGGCCTGTTCGGCGTGGCGCTGGGCACGGTGATCCTGCCGCACCTGTCGCGACGCCACGCGGCCGGGGATCCGGAGGGCTACAACCATTCCCTGGACTGGGGGTTGCGGATGGCCCTGCTGGCCGGGGTGCCGGCAGGGCTGGGGCTACTGCTGCTGGCCGAGCCGATCGTGGCCACGGTCTACAACTACGGTCAGTTCAGCCCGTTCGATGCGCGGATGGCGGCGATCAGCCTGTCGGCGATGAGCCTGGGCGTGCCGGCGTTCATGCTCAGCAAGGTGCTCTCGCCAGCGTTCTTTTCCCGCCAGGACACCAGGACTCCGATGCGCGCCGCGATATGGACGGTGGCGGCCAATGTTGGCCTGACGGTGGCGATCACCACGCCGCTGTGGCTGAACGGAGTGCAGGGCGCGCACGGCGGGATCGCGCTGGCCACGGCGCTGGCGGGGATCATCAACGCGCTGCTGCTGTGGCGCTACCTGCGCCGGGCGGGGCTGTACCGTCCGCTGCCGGGCTGGGGCGCGTTTGCACTGCGGTTGCTGCTGGCGTGCGTGGCCATGGCCGTGGCGGTGCTGGCGCTGCGGGGGTGGGTGGGGGAATGGGCAGCAATGGACGGGTGGCAGCTGCGGGTGGGCTGGCTGCTGCTGATCGTGGCTGCCGGCGCTGTCACCTATGGGGCGGCGATGTTCGCCTGCGGCCTGCGGCCGCGGCATCTGCGGTTGTAGCGGGTGCACCGGTATACTGCCCGGTTCCTATGAACAGGCTTTTTCGCGACGTCGACGGCGGGCTCCTGTGCCCGTACGGCAGCGTGGTCTGCATTGGTGCTTTCGACGGGCTGCATCTTGGCCATCGGGCGCTGGTGGGCCATGCGGTGGCGCGTGCCCGTGTGCTCGGCGTGCCGGCCGTGGCGCTGGGCTTCGAGCCGCTGCCGCGTGAGTACTTCGCCCCGGCCGAGCCGCCCGCGCGGGTGATGCTGCCGCGGGCCAAGGTGGAGGGTCTCTGGCGCCTTGGCGTGGACGTGGTGGGACTGCTGCGCTTCAACGGGCCGTTCACCGCCATGTCCGCGGAGGATTTCGTGCGCCGGGTGCTGGTGAAACGGTTGCGTGCATCCGAAGTGTGGGTAGGGCCGGACTTCCGCTTTGGCCACCGTCGCAGTGGCGATCTCGAGACCCTGCGCCGGGAAGGGGCCGAACATGGCTTCCAGGCCGGCGAGATCGCGCCGGTGCTGCTGGACGGAGAGCGGGTTTCAAGCACCCGCATCCGCGCCGCCCTGGCCGCGGGCGATTTCGATACCGTGACGCGCATGCTGGGCCGGCCCTATGCCATTTCCGGGCGCGTGGTGCACGGTCGCCAGCTGGGGCGCACGCTGGGCTTTCCCACCGCCAACCTCCGCTTCGGCGGCAAGGTGCCGGCGCTGCGCGGCATCTACGCCACCCGGGTCCACGGGGTGGGCGATGACGGCCGCTCCTGGCCTGCGGTCTCCAGCTTTGGCACCCGGCCCACCGTTGGCGGCGTGGAGCCGCTGCTGGAAGCCCACCTGTTCGATTTCGAGGGCGACCTGTACGGGCGCCGCATTGAAGTTGAATTCGTCGCCAGGCTGCGCGACGAGGAAAATTTCCCCGACCTGCCGACCCTGGTCGCGCAGATGGATCGCGACGCCGTCCAGGCGCGCCAGATCCTGCAATCCACACCTTCCCGACAGGCCTGCGCGTGAGTCCCGATCCCAATCGCTACAAATCCACCATCCTGCTCCCGGCCACGGAGTTCCCGATGCGCGGGGACCTGCCCAGGCGCGAGCCGCAGACGCTGGCCCGCTGGGAAGAGGAGGGCCTGTACGGCCAGATCCGCAGCCACGCCAAGGGGCGGCCCACCTGGGTCCTGCATGACGGCCCGCCGTATGCCAACGGCGTGATCCACATCGGCCACGCGGTCAACAAGGTGCTCAAGGACATGATCGTCAAGTCGAAGCTGCTGTCCGGCTTCGACGCGCCGTATGTGCCCGGCTGGGACTGCCACGGCCTGCCGATCGAACACGCAGTAGAGAAGAAATTCGGCAAGGTGGGCCAGAAGCTCGACGCCGCCGCCTTCCGCCAGAAGTGCCGCGAATACGCCGGCGAACAGATCGAGCTGCAGCGCCAGGACTTCAAGCGCCTGGGCGTGATTGGTGACTGGGACAACCCCTACCGCAGCATGGATTTCCGCTATGAGGCGGACATGCTGCGCGCGCTGGCGCGGATCCATGAGCGCGGCCACGTGGTGCGCGGCTTCAAGCCCGTGCACTGGTGCTTCGACTGCCAGTCGGCGCTGGCCGAGGCGGAAATCGAGTACGCCGACCGCGTCTCTCCGGCCATCGATGTGGCCTACCTGGCGCAAGACCCCGCCGCTGTCGCCGCCGCTTTTGGCGCCAGCATCGGTGCCGGTACCCTGGTGGCGGTGCCGATCTGGACCACCACGCCTTGGACCCTGCCGGCTTCGCTGGCGGTTTCCCTGGGTGCGGATCTGGACTACGTGCTTGTGGAAGGCCCGGAGCGTGACGGCCAGCCGCAGCTGCTGGTGCTGGCTGAGGCGCTGGCCGAGGGTGCGCTGAAGCGTTACGGCGTCGAATCGATGCAGGTGCTCGGCCATGCCAAGGGCCAGGCGCTGGAAAACATGCCGCTGCAGCATCCGTTTTATGCGCAGCGCGACATCCCGCTGATCCTGGGCGAGCACGTCTCGGCCGAGGACGGCACCGGTGCCGTGCACACCGCCCCCGGCCACGGCCAGGAGGACTTTGCGGTCGGCCAGCAATACGGCATCAACGCCCGCTACGGCGCCGCCGAGCTCAATCCGGTTGACGCCCGCGGGGTGTATCTGGACGCGACCGCGCCGGTCGCGGGGACGGTCATCGCCGGCCTGCACATCTGGAAGGCCAATCCGCTGATCGTCGAGGGCCTGCGCGAGGGCGGCAGCCTGCTGGCCCACCAGGACCTCAAGCACAGCTATCCGCACTGCTGGCGGCACAAGACGCCGGTGGCGTTCCGGGCCACGCCGCAGTGGTTCATCTCCATGGACCAGGCCAACCTGCGCCGCGACGCGCTGGCCGCGATCGAGGACGTGCAGTGGGTACCCGACTGGGGCCGCGCGCGCATCGCCGGCATGGTCGGTGATCGACCGGACTGGACCATCTCGCGCCAGCGCTACTGGGGCGTTCCGATCGCCCTGTTTGTCGACCGCGAAACCAGCGAGCCGCATCCGGATTCGGCCGAACTGATGCGCAAGGTGGCCGAACGGGTGGAGCGCGAGGGCGTGGACGCCTGGTACGCGCTTGATCCGGCGGAACTGCTGGGCGCGGAAGAGGGCGCCCGCTACGAGAAGGTCACCGACATCCTCGACGTGTGGTTCGATTCCGGCGTGAGCCATGCCTGCGTGCTCGCGCAGCGCCCGGAAGACGGCCTGCGCAAGCCCGCCGATCTGTACCTGGAAGGTTCCGACCAGCACCGCGGCTGGTTTCAGTCCTCCCTGCTCAGCGGCGTAGCCATGGACGGGGTGGCGCCGTATCGCCAGGTGCTCACCCACGGCTTCACCGTGGACGCGAGCGGCCGCAAGATGTCCAAGTCGCTGGGCAACGTGATTGCCCCGCAGAAGGTGATGGACGCGATGGGCGCCGACGTGCTGCGGCTGTGGATCGCCGCGGCCGACTACCGCCACGAGATGTCGGTGTCCGATGAGATCCTCAAGCGTGGCTCCGACGCCTACCGCCGGATCCGCAATACCGCCCGCTTCCTGCTGGGCAACCTCAACGGCTTCGATCCGTCCGAACACCTGCGTCCGCTGGACGACATGGTGGCGCTGGACCGCTGGATCGTGCATCGCGCCTACCTGCTGCAGGAGAAGATCACCGCCGCCTACGCGCGCTATGACTTCCCCGAGATCGTGCAGGCGCTGTCCAATTTCTGCAGCGTCGATCTCGGCTCGCTGTACCTGGACGTGACCAAGGACCGCCTGTACACCATGGGCGAGGATTCGCGCGGCCGGCGCAGCGCGCAGAGCGCCATGTACCGGATCACCGAGGCCTTCGTGCGCTGGATCGCGCCGATCCTGGCCTTCACTGCCGAAGAAATGTGGCAGCACCTGCCGGCGGTGACCGATACCGGTCCGCGTCCGGAGAACGTGCTGTTTGCCACCTGGTATGAAGGCCTGGCGCCGATGTCGGCCGATGCGGCCCTGTCGGCGGAGGAGTTCGACCGGTTGCTGGACCTGCGCGAGCGGGTCGCGGCGGTGCTCGAGCCGATGCGTGCCAGCGGCGAGATCGGCGCCGCGCTGCAGGCGGAGATCACCCTGCGCTGCGATGAGGCCACCCGCGATTGGCTGGAGCCGCTGGCCGATGAGCTCCGCTTCCTGCTGATCAGCGGTGATGTGGCGATCGAGACCGGCGGCGACAAGGCCGAGCCCGGTATCGTTGCCAAGGCCTCTGCAAAGCCCAAGTGCGGACGTTGCTGGCACTACCGCGCCGACGTCGGCACCCATGAGGAGCACCCGCAGATCTGCGGCCGCTGCGTGTCCAATATCGAAGGTCCCGGCGAGGACCGCCAATGGTTCTGATGCCAATGCCCACCGTCACGCGGCTTCGCGCGCATGGCGCGCTCCTACGGGGGGAGTCATGAGTCCGGTGGTCAAACCCAACGCGTTGCCGTGGCTGCTGGTGTCGGTGCTGGTGCTGGTGCTTGACCAGCTGACCAAGTGGTGGGTGCTCACCAGCCTGCCCGAATACACCCCGATCCCTGTCATCGAAGGCTTCTGGAACTGGTACCGCACCTACAACACCGGGGCGGCGTTCAGCTTCCTGGCCGGGCAGGGCGGGTGGCAGAAATGGTTCTTCACCGTGCTGGCCTTCGGCATCAGCGCCATGCTGGCGTGGTGGATGGCGCGCACTCCGCGCGGCGACTGGAAAACCGCGCTGCCGTTCGCGCTGGTGATCGGCGGCGCGATTGGCAACGTCATCGACCGCCAGCTGCATGGCCACGTGGTGGATTTCATCCAGTGGTACTGGGGTGACTACTACTGGCCGTCGTTCAACGTGGCTGATGCGGCCATCGTGGGTGGCGCCATCGGCATCGCCCTGTTCGGCATCCTCGGCGCCAAAAAACCTACACCCCAGTAGCAGTGCCCCGCCCCCGGCACGAGCGCACCGCTCCTGGTAGGAGCGCGCCATGCGCGCGAAGCCGCGTGAATCCAGCTGTGTTCCGCTGCTTCGTCAGGGAACTGGCTCCGGCACCCACGCAGTCGGGCCGGGGGCAACTTGGCGTCCGGGAGGGTGCGGGATTGCAGACGTCACGCGGCTTCGCGTCTATGAGACGCTCCTACAGGGCTGGTGCAGGTAACCCGTTGCGGCGACAGGTAGAATTGGCCCATGGATATCGTCCTTGCCAACCCCCGCGGCTTTTGCGCGGGCGTCGACCGCGCCATCGAGATCGTCAAGCGCGCCATCGAGACCCTGGGCGCGCCGATCTACGTGCGCCATGAAGTGGTGCACAACCGCTACGTGGTCGATGACCTCAAGCAGCGCGGCGCGATCTTCGTCGAGGAACTGGACGAGGTGCCGGACGGCAATACGGTGATCTTCAGCGCCCACGGCGTGTCCCAGGCGGTGCGCGCCGAGGCCGACCGCAGGGGCCTGAAAGTGTTCGATGCCACCTGCCCGCTGGTCACCAAGGTCCACTTCGAAGTAGCGCGCAACTGCCGCGCGGGCCGCGACGTGGTGCTGATCGGCCATGCCGGCCACCCGGAAGTGGAAGGCACCATGGGTCAGTGGCAGCGTGAGGCCGGCACCGGCGAGATCTATCTGGTCGAAGCCCTGGAAGACGTTGCGGGACTGGAGCCGATCCAGCCTGGGAATCTCGCCTACACCACCCAGACCACGCTGTCGGTGGACGATACCCGCGAGATCATCGAGGCCCTGCAGGCGCGCTTCCCCACCATTCAGGGGCCGAAGAAGGACGACATCTGCTACGCCACCCAGAATCGCCAGGACGCGGTGCGCGAGCTGGCCCGGGTCTGTGACCTGGTGCTGGTGGTAGGTTCGCCCAACAGCTCCAACTCCAACCGCCTGCGCGAGCTGGCCGAGCGCGACGGCGTGGAATCCCATCTGATCGACGGTGCGGAGGAGATCGAGCCGCGCTGGCTGGAAGGCCGAAGCCACGTTGGCGTTACCGCCGGTGCCTCCGCCCCGGACGTGCTGGTGCAGGGCGTGCTTGACCGCCTGCGTGAGCTGGGCGCCAGCGGCGTGCGTGAACTGGATGGCGAGCCGGAGAACATGGTGTTCGCCCTGCCCAGGGAACTGCGCGTACAGCTGGTGGACTGAGCGGACACCAGATAGAATTCCATCCCCAACGCCGTTGTAGCTCAGTCGGTAGAGCAACTGATTCGTAATCAGTAGGTCGGGGGTTCGACTCCTCTCAACGGCACCATACGCTGCACAGAAGCCCCGTGAATCGATGATTTGCGGGGTTTCTGCTTTCCCGGGGCCGCCCAGCCCTTTCCCGTGGCGCCAGGGCAGTGGCGCGATCTCTCCGGCTGCGACCCGGGCCGGCTAAAGTGGTCGCCAGTCCAATCCGGTCCAGTCCATGTCCCAGCCAGCTGCCAAGTCCGCGCGTTCCGCCTCCAAGGCCAAGATCGCCTACGTCTGCACCGAGTGCGGCGCCGACCACTCCAAGTGGCAGGGCCAGTGCGGGGAATGCAGGGCCTGGAACACGCTCAGCGAATTCGTGGTGGAGCCGGCCGCCGGCAAGGCCGGCCCTGCGTCCCGACGCAGCGGCTGGGCCGGCAAGGTGGATGCGCCCAAAGTCACCGCGCTCAAGGACGTGCGCCACAGCGAAGATGCGCGTGTATCCACTGGCATTGGTGAGCTGGACCGGGTGCTGGGTGGTGGCCTGGTCGAAGGGGCGGTGGTGCTGGTGGGCGGCGATCCGGGCATTGGCAAGTCGACGCTGCTGCTGCAGGCGGTGGCCCGGTTGGCCCCGGTGCTGCCCTCGCTCTACGTCACTGGTGAGGAATCGCTGGCCCAGGTGGCCGGGCGCGGGGCGCGCCTGGGATTGGATCTGGACGGCGTGATGGCACTTGCCGAGACCGGGGTCGAAGCGATCCTGCGCCACGCCGCGGAAATGAAGCCCAAGCTCATCGTGGCCGATTCCGTGCAGACCCTGTGGACGGAAACCCTCACCGCGGCCCCGGGCTCGGTCAGTCAGGTGCGTGAATCGGCCGCGCGCCTGGTGCGCTACGCCAAGGAAACCGGTGCGGCCGTGTTCCTGGTCGGCCACGTGACCAAGGAGGGCGGCATTGCCGGCCCGCGCGTGCTTGAGCACATGGTGGATGCGGTGCTGTATTTCGAAGGGGAGAGCGGCAGCCGGTTCCGGGTGCTGCGCGCGTTCAAGAACCGCTTCGGCGCGGTCAACGAACTGGGCGTGTTCGCCATGGGCGACAAGGGGCTGAAAGAGGTGTCCAACCCCTCGGCGATCTTCCTGTCCGGCGCCTCGCAACAGCCCGGCAGCTGCGTGATGGTCACCCGCGAAGGCACCCGTCCGCTGCTGGTGGAGGTGCAGGCGCTGGTGGATTCCTCGCCGCTGTCCAACCCGCGCCGGGTGGCGGTGGGCATGGAGCAGAACCGCATGGCCATGCTGCTGGCGGTGCTGCACCGCCACGGCGGGGTTGGGGTGGGCGACCAGGACGTGTTCGTCAACGTGGTCGGCGGTATCCGCGTGCAGGAAACGGCGGTGGACCTGCCGGTGCTGCTGGCAGTGCTGTCGTCGCTGCGCGACCAGCCGCTCGCGGACAAGACCGTGGCGTTCGGCGAGGTGGGCCTGTCGGGTGAAATCCGTCCGGTGCCCAACGGCGAGGAGCGGCTGCGTGAAGCCGCCACCCACGGATTCAAGCGCGCGATCGTGCCCAAGGGCAATGCGCCCAAATCGGGTGCATTCAAGGGGCTGGAGGTGATCGCCGTGGAGCGGCTGTCCGAGGCATTGGAAGTCGCGTGAACGGCCCGGGCCGGCGCCAGCGGGGATGCGCGCTATGCTCGCTGTTCCGTGATCACAGGCGTGGGCAGCATGCAGGCAGACACTCTCGAACAGCTTGATACGCCGACGCTGGTCCTCGATCGCGCACGCATGGAAGCGAACATCCGCAGCATGCGTGATCGCGCCACGGAGCTCGGCGTCACCCTGCGACCGCACCTGAAGACCTGCAAAAGCGCCGACGTCGCCCGCCGGATGGCCGACCTGGGCGACCCGGTGACCGTATCGACGCTGCGCGAAGCCGAATATTTCGCCGGCGAAGGCTTCACCAACATCTTCTACGCGGTGGCGATCGCGCCGCAGAAGCTGGAGCGGGTGGCCGCGCTGCGCCAGGGTGGGGTGCGGCTCCTGCTGGCCGCGGATTCGTTCGAAGCCGCGCGGGCGATCAGCTTGGGTGCTGAACGCCTGGGCGTGGGCATGGAGGTTCTGATCGAAATCGACAGCGGTGATGGTCGCTCCGGCATCGCCACGGACGCGCCGCAACTGCTGGATATCGCCGCCGCGCTGGGCGGCGCTGCCAAGCTGGCCGGGGTGTTCACCCACGGCGGGCATTCCTACGCGGCTCGCAGCGCCGAGGCGCATGCAGCAGTGGCCGAACAGGAGCGGCTGGCGGTGACGGCCGCGGCCGCCAGGCTGCGGGAAGCCGGGCACGCCTGCGACATCGTCAGCCTGGGTTCCACTCCGTCAGTGGTGCACGCACGTGACCTGCAGGGCGTGACCGAAGTGCGCGCCGGCGTCTACGTGTTCTTCGACCTGTTCCAGGCCGGCATCGGCAGTTGTCGCCGCGAGGATATTGCCCTGGGCGTGTTGACCACGGTGATCGGCAACCATCCCGGGCGTGGCCAGATCGTGGTCGACGCGGGCGCCCTGGCTCTGAGCAAGGACATCAGCACCCATGCGCTGGGTGAAGCAGGCGACTGCGGCTACGGCCTGGTCGCCGATGCACAGACCGGCGTCATCATGGATGGACTGTATGTGCACGGGGTATCGCAGGAACACGGCATCATCCGCAGCCGCAGTGCGATCGAGCACGCCGGCTTTCCCATCGGGCGACGCCTGCTGATCCTGCCCAATCACGCCTGCATTACCGCCGCCGCCTACGACCGTTACCACGTGGTCAATGGCAGCACCGCGATCGAAGCGCTCTGGCCGCGCGTCAACGGCTGGTAACGCGTTTCAGCCGCGCTGCAGCACCAGCTCCAGCACAAACTTGCTGCCAAAAAACGCCAGCACCAGCAGCGCCATCGCGGTCAGCGTCCAGCCGATTGCACGCGAGCCGCGCCAGCCATAGCGCCAGCGGCCGACGAGCAGCGCGCCGAAGACCAGCCACGACAGGATGCTGAGCACGCTTTTGTGGATCAGGTGCTGGGCGAAGAAGTCGTGCACGAACAGGATGCCGGTGAGCAGCGTGGCGCTCAGCAACACGAAGCCCGCCAGGATGGTGCGGAACAGCAGGAATTCCAGCGCGGTCAGGGGCGGCAGGGCGCGCAGCCAGTTGCGGAATTCACGCCGGCGCAGCCCCCGCTCCTGGGCCCACAGCAGCACCGCCAGCAGTGCTGCCACTGCCAGGGTGGCGTAGGCCAGCAGGGCAAACCAGGCGTGCAGCTGCAGCCGCCAGTCCAGCGCCGCGTTGCCGACATGGGGCGTATTGGCGTAGAGGATCACCGACACCGCGGACAGCGGAAACACGATCACGCCCAGGGCGCCCAGGCGCCCGCGCAGGCCCACCATCACGGTCAGGGTCGCCATGCCCAGTCCCACCAGCGACAGCGCCGAGAAGAAGTGCATGTCCGCGCCGCCGACTTCGCGCCAGGTGAGCACGTGGTAAATCGCGTGCATCACCACTGCGGCCACCGCCGGTGGACCCCAGCCGGAGGTGCCTGGCTGATGTCCATGCGCCACCCTGCGGGTCAGCAGTCCAGAGGCGAGCAGGTACAGCCCCACGGCAATGAGAACGGATGTCATCGGGGCAGTTTCTCACATGCCGGCCGGTCTGGGGCGCGGAGGCATGGGCCGGGAAGGGCGGCGGGCTATAATCGCCGGCCCGTTCCGAGAGCTGATTCCCGATGTTCGAATCCCTGACCCAGCGCCTGTCCGGCACCATGGAGCGCCTGCGCGGGCGCGGCCGGCTGACCGAGGAGAACATCCGCGAGGCCACCCGCGAGGTCCGCATCGCCCTGCTGGAGGCCGACGTGGCCCTGCCGGTGGTGCAGGCCCTGATCGAGCGGATCAAGGTGCGCGCGGTCGGCCAGGAGGTGCTGAAGTCGCTGACGCCGGGCCAGGCCCTGATCAAGGTGGTGCGCGACGAACTGACCGCGGTGATGGGTTCGCAGGCCAGCGGACTGGACCTGAGCGTGCAGCCGCCGGCGGTGATCCTGATGGCCGGCCTGCAGGGCGCGGGCAAGACCACGACGGTTGGCAAGCTCGCAAAGCACCTCAAGGAACGACATAAAAAGAAGGTGATGGTGGTCAGCGCCGACGTGTACCGTCCGGCCGCCATCGAACAGCTCAAGACCCTGGCCGAACAGGTCGACGTGCAGTTCTTCCCGTCCGATGCCGGACAGAAGCCGGAAGCCATCGTCCGCGCGGCAATCGATGATGCGCGCAAGTCCTATGTGGACGTGCTGATCGTCGATACCGCCGGCCGTCTGGCGATCGACGAAGCCATGATGGCCGAGATCAAGGTCCTGCACGCCGCGGTGGATCCGGTCGAGACGCTGTTCGTGGTCGACGCCATGACCGGCCAGGACGCGGCCAACACCGCCAAGGCCTTCAGCGAGGCGCTGCCGCTGACCGGCGTGGTGCTGACCAAGACCGACGGTGATGCCCGCGGTGGTGCCGCGCTGAGCGTGCGTTACATCACCGGCAAGCCGATCAAGTTCATCGGTACCGGCGAAAAGACCGATGGCCTGGATGTGTTCCACCCGGAGCGCGTGGCCAGCCGCATCCTCGACATGGGTGACGTGCTCAGTCTGGTCGAGCAGGTCGAGCAGCAGGTCGACAAGGACGCCGCCACCCGCTTGGCGGAGAAAGTGGCCAAGGGCCGCAAGTTTGATCTCAACGACATGCGCGAGCAGCTCGGCCAGATGCAGAACATGGGCGGCATCTCCGGCCTGATGGACAAGCTGCCGGGCATGGGCAACATCCCGGACCACGTCAAGCAGCAGGTGCAGCAGGGCAAGGAAGTCCCGCAGATGATCGCCATCATCAACTCGATGACGAAGAAAGAGCGCCGCAATCCGACGCTGCTCAACGGCTCACGCCGCAAGCGCATCGCCGCTGGTGCCGGGGTGACCCCGGCCGATGTGAACCGGATGATGAAGCAGTACCAGCAGATGGAAAAGATGATGGGCAAGATGGCCCGCGGCGGCATGAAGGGCATGATGCGCGGCCTGCAGGGCATGATGGGCGGTCGCGGCGGCATGCCGTTCCGCTGATGCGCGGGGAGGCCGCCAAAGCCGGCCACTTCACCACCATGCAGGTAAGGGGTGGCCTCGTTCAGGGGCGGGACCTGCACCTGGCGCGGCTGCTGACGGCTTCGCGCAGCCTGTACGGCGCCAGCCCCGGCAGGTCTGTGTTGAGAAGGCGTATCCGCGAGGCACTTGCGGTCGCCGGGCAGGAGACGGGCGACTGCACTGTCAGGGTCAGGGTGCTGCCGCCGCATCCGGACTGCCACAGCGACGGCGAGCCGGACGGCCGCGACCCGCAACTCCGCATCGAAGTGGACATCGAGCCGCCGCGTGAGCCGCCCGCCTCACCGCTGCGGGTGCGCACGCATCCCGGCCTGCGCGCTGTTCCTTGCGTGAAACATCTGGCGCTGGATTTCCAGCTCAAAGCGCGCGCGCAGGCCCGGGAGGCCGGGTTCGACGACGCCTTGCTGCTGGCGGCTGACGGCCGCATCAGCGAGGGCACGTTCTGGAACGTCGTCTTCTGGGACGGCGAGGCCGTGGTCTGGCCCGACGCCCCGGCCCTGGCCGGGGTCACCCGACAGCTCCTGCGCACGGCGCTGGATCAGGCCGGACTGCCGCAGCGGTGCGAAGCTTTGGACACGGGTTCGCTGGGCGGTTTCTGCGCGGCCTTTGCGCTCAACTCATCGGGTATCGGCGACATCGCCGCCATTGACGGCCACGCGTTCCCCGGCGATGCCCGGGTCGGTGCCTTGCTGCGCCGGTTGCTTGCCGCCGTCCCCCGCGACCCGCTCTGAGGGCAGGGCGACCGCGGATCGCCTGACTTTGCCATTGCGCCCCCGAGGAGGGGCCATGTGGCGGGCCTGAACCATATTCCGCCGCGGCCACTTTCCTGCGGCCTGGCGATGGATTACAATTGCCCGCTTACCTCGCCGTCCTGGCGACTGGGCAACACAGGAAACTCCCGAAATGGTCAAGATCCGACTGACCCGTGGCGGCGCCAAGAAGCGTCCGTTCTACCACATCATCGTCACCGATTCGCGCAGCGCTCGTGACGGCCGCAACATCGAGCGTCTGGGTTACTACAACCCCGTCGCCGCCGGCGCCGAGCCGCGCGTGGTGCTGGACACCGCACGGGTCGAGCACTGGGTCGGCCAGGGCGCGCAGATGAGCGACAAGGTGCGCTCGCTGTACAAGGAAGCGAAGAAGGCTCCGCAGCCCGAGCAGACCGAGCAGGCCGCGGCCTGACTCCCCGGCCGCGCCACGCGCGCGGCCGTTTCCTCATATGAATGATTCCGAACGTCGAATCCTGCTGGGCAGGGTTGTCGGCGCCTTTGGCGTGCGCGGAGAACTCAAGTTCGAGTCGCATACCGAGCCGCTGGCGCAGGTGCTCCGTTACCAGCCGTGGATCCTGCGCGATGCGCAGGGGGTTGAGCGCGAGCTGTCCGGCGTGCGTGGCCGTGAGACCGCGAAAGGCCTGGTGATCCGCATTCCGGGGGTGGAGGACAGGGATGCCGCGCAAGCCCTGCGCGACAGCGAAGTCCATGTGCCGCGCTCGGCGCTGCCGCCGCCTTCTGAAGACGAGTTCTACTGGGTCGACCTTGAAGGCATGGCAGTGGAAACCGTCGACGGCGTGGCCCTTGGCATGGTCTCGCACCTGTTCGCCACCGGCGCCAATGACGTGGTGGTGGTGCGCGATGGCGCCGATGGGCGCGAGCGCATGATTCCGTTCGTACGCCCGGATTTCATCACCAGCATCGATATGGACGCCAGGCGCATGGTGGTCGATTGGGACCCGGACTTCTGAGCATGCGCATCGACGTCATCAGCCTGTTCCCGGACTTCATCCAGACCTGCGCCGGCTTCGGCGTAACCGGGCGGGCGGTGGAGCGGGCGCTGCTGACGTTGCACGGCTGGAACCCGCGCGACTATGCGGAAGGCAACTACCGCCGGGTGGATGACCGCCCGTTCGGCGGCGGGCCGGGCATGGTGATGATGATCGACCCGCTGCGCGCGGCCATCGCTGCCGCCCGCGCCGCGGATCCGGAGCCGGTGAAGCTGGTCTACCTCAGCCCCCAGGGGCGCCGCCTGGACCAGGCGGGCGTGCGGGAGCTGGCCGGACGCAAGCGCCTGATGCTGCTGTGTGGGCGCTACGAAGGGGTTGATGAGCGCTTGGTGCGGACAGAGGTGGACGAAGAACTCTCGATCGGGGACTACGTGCTGTCCGGTGGCGAGCTGGCCGCCGCGGTAGTGGTGGACGCCGTGGCCCGGCTGCAGCCGGGCGCGCTCAGTGACGCCGACTCCGCCGAGCAGGACAGTTTCGAGACGGGGCTGCTGGATTGGCCGCATTACACCAAGCCGGTCAACCACGATCTGGGCGAGGTGCCGCCGGTGCTGCTGTCGGGCAACCATGCGGAAATCGACAAGTGGCGGCGCCAGCAGGCCCTGCTGCGCACCCTGGAACGGCGTCCGGACCTGCTCGAGTCCGCAAGCCTCGACGACGCGGACCGCCGTTTCCTCGCCTCCCGGGAGGCGCCCGGCTCACCCGGCAGCCGCTGAATACCCGATTTGATCTGTCACCCTGATATCGGGCTATAATAGCGGGCTGTTTTGTTTTGCAATCCATGCCAAGAGCGTGCGTCCACGTGCACCACGCCTACAACTACACCAACAGGCCATTGCCATGAACACCAAATCGTCCATCAGCACCCTCCTGCAGGACTTTGAGACCGCGCAGGTCCAGAGCAAGCTTCCCGACTTCGGCCCCGGCGACACTGTCGTCGTCAACGTCAAGGTCAAGGAAGGCAACCGCGAGCGCATCCAGGCCTATGAGGGCGTGGTCATTGCCCGCAAGCATGCAGGTCTGAACTCCTCCTTCACCGTGCGCAAGATCTCCCACGGCTTCGGAGTGGAGCGCGTCTTCCAGAGCCACAGCGCCCTGATCGACTCGGTTGAAGTCAAGCGCCGCGGCGCCGTCCGCGCCAGCAAGCTTTACTACCTGCGTGGCCTGGAAGGCCGCAAGGCGCGCATCAAGGAAGACCTGTCCGCCCGTGCCCGCGCCCGTAACGAGCGCGCACGTGAGGACATCAGGGCTGCCAAGGCCGCTGCTGATGAAAAGGCCGCCGCCGACGCTGCAGCTGCAGAAGCGGCTGCTGCGGAATCCGCTGCAGAATAAAAGTCTCCCGCCGCCGGCAACGGCGGTCCGGAGGATTGCCAGAGGCCCGCGTAAGCGGGCCTTTTGGCGTTGGGCGGTCGGTCCGGCGCAGGCAGGAGCGGTCTTACGATGGAATCCTGCGCCGGGACGATCGGCGGCAAAGAGAGAAGCCCATGATGGCTGCACGATTGTGAACGAACCCCTGCAATCCGTCCGCCTCGACATCTGGCTGTGGGCGGCGCGGTTCTTCAAGACCCGTGCGCTGTCCAAGCAGGCGATCGAGACCGGCAAGGTGGAAATCAGCGGCCAGCGCGCCAACAAGCCCGCGCGCGCGGTGCGCGTGGGAGACATGCTGCGGGTGGAGCGGGGCGAGGAAATATTCCAGATCCAGGTGGCGGATCTGTCAGACACCCGTGGTCCGGCCAAGGTGGCGCAGACGCTCTATGTTGAATCCGAAGAGTCACGTCGGGACCGGCTCGAACGCTTGGCCCGGGTGCGCGCCGAGCGCGCCGGCTATCGACCTCCGGAACAGCGCCCGGACAAGCGTGCCCGCAGGTTGATCCGTGCCCTGGGCGATATCGACGCCAGCTGACGGAAAATACCTCGCACCACGAAAAAGGCCGCGATCCCGGGGGATCGCGGCCTTTTTGCCATCAGGCGTGATCAGTCGATGCTGTTGGGCGAGTCCTCACCCGCAAACGCCCCGAGCTTGCGCAGGGCTTCTTCCACCCCCGCACCGTAGGCCGGGTCGGCCTTGGTGCAGTTGCCCACGTGGCGCCGCTTGATGAAGTCCGGCGCATCGCCCATGGCGCGGGCGGTGTTGTCGAACAGCGCCTGCTGCTGCTCCGGCGTCATCAGCCGGAACAGATCGCCCGGCTGCTTGTAGTAGTCCGAATCGTCCTCACGGAAATCCCACCAGTCCGCATTGCCGTTGATCTTCAGCGGCGGCTCGCGGAACTGCGGCTGTTCCTGCCACTGATTGAAGCTGTTGGGCTCGTAGTGGGGCAGGCTGCCGTAGTTGCCGTCCATCCGGCCCTGGCCATCGCGGTGGTTGCTGTGCACCGGGCAGCGTGCGGCATTGACTGGAATCTGGTGGTAGTTCACTCCCAGCCGGTAGCGCTGCGCGTCGGCGTAGTTGAACAGGCGCGACTGCAGCATCTTGTCCGGCGATACGCTGATGCCCGGTACCAGGTTGCTGGGGGCGAACGCGCTCTGCTCCACGTCGGCGTAGAAGTTCTCCGGATTGCGGTTGAGCTCGAACTCACCCACCTCGATCAGCGGGTAGTCGCCCTTCGGCCATACCTTGGTCAGGTCGAAGGGGTGATACGGCACCTTCTCCGCGTCCTCTTCCGGCATCACCTGGATGTACATCTTCCACTTGGGGAAGTCGCCGCGCTCAATGGCTTCGTACAGGTCGCGCTGGTTGCTCTCGCGGTCGTTGCCGACGACTTCCGCCGCCTCGGCATCGGTGAGGTTCTTGATGCCCTGCTGGGTGCGGAAGTGGAACTTGACCCAGTAGCGCTCGCCGGCCTCGTTCCAGAAGCTGTAAGTGTGCGAACCGAAGCCGTGCATGTTGCGGTAGCTGGCCGGGATGCCGCGGTCGCTCATCACGATCGTGACCTGGTGCAGGGCCTCGGGCAGCAGGCTCCACCAGTCCCAGTTGTTGGTGGCCGAGCGCATGTTGGTGCGCGGGTCGCGCTTGACCGCCTTGTTGAGGTCGGGGAACTTGCGCGGGTCACGGATGAAGAACACGGGGGTGTTGTTGCCCACCATGTCCCAGTTGCCTTCCTCGGTGTAGAACTTCAGCGCGAAGCCGCGGATGTCGCGCTCGGCGTCGGCTGCGCCGCGCTCGCCGGCCACCGTGGTGAAGCGGCTGAACATCTCGGTCTTCTTGCCGACCGATTCAAAGATTTTCGCGCGGGTGTACGCGGTGATGTCGTTGGTGACGGTGAAGGTGCCGAAGGCGCCCGAGCCCTTGGCGTGCATGCGCCGCTCGGGGATCACCTCGCGGGCGAAATTGCCCAGTTTTTCGTGCAACCACACATCCTGAGCCAGCAGCGGGCCGCGCGGGCCGGCCGTGAGGCTGTTCTGGTTGTCGGGCACCGGGGCGCCGAACTGGGTGGTCAGGTAAGTCGGCTTGGACTTGTCGGACGGGTTGGACATGCAAGGCGCTCCGGAGAAAGGTGTTCACTTACCTTACTGGGCACCAGAAAAAAGGGAAGTCGATAGATATGAAGGAGTTGATAGGCCCTATCTATAGTGAGGGATTCATAGGAATCGCCTATCCGGCGCTCATCGCTTGCCGAACAGGCTGCCGCCGATCTTGAGCAGATCGCCCACGCCCAGCTTGCCGTCGCCATCCTGGTCCAGGACGGCGCCAAGCAGATCCGCGGCACCCCCCGACTGCTGGCGGATCTGCTGCTGCTCCTGACCGAGCAATGCGCCGAGCGCCTGCGGATCGGCCTTGCCCTGCTGGGTCGCCTGGCGGGCCAGGAATGCCATCACCAGGGGAGCGAGGATCTTCATCAGTTGGCCGGCCTTGTTGCTGTCCAGCCCGGCTACCTGGGCCAGCCCGGTTTCGGCACGCGACTGGTTGCCGCCCAGGATGTGGCCGAGGATGCCGGCGCCATCGGTCTGGCGCCCGTTGTCGCCGCCCAGCACCTGGCCCAGCAGGCCGGCGATGTTGCTGCCGCTGCCCGCATGGTCCTTCTGCAGCGCACCCAGCAGCGCCTGCGCGCCCTGCGGCTGGCTGGCATTTTTCCCCAGCGCGCCCAGCAGCAGGGGCAGGGCAGCGGCCACCGCCTGGCCCGTCTGCTTTTCGTCGATGCCGAGCTGGCCGGACATCTGCTGCATGGGGGAGCCCTGGAGCTGGGCGAGCAACTGCTGGGTCAGGGATTCGGCCATGGTCGGCTCCGACAGGAATGGAGCCGCCATGGTACGTCGCCAGACGCCGAAACGTGATGAGCGACAGGTTTCGGCCGGCCCGTGGATGCCGTGCACGCGGCGGTCGCCCTGCTGGTCGCCGGCCAGCCCCGCTTCGTCGATCATCACCATGCCGTCCACGGGGCGTTTGTCGATCGCGCTCATGCTCCCGGGCCGCGTATAGGGCCGGGCGATGCCGGTCAGCAGCGCATCCACCCGTACCTGCACTGGCACATCGCCGGTCATTTGAGCGCCTTGAGCCGGTAGAGCGCTTCCAGCGCCTGCTTGGGCGTGAGCTCGTCCGGATCCAGCGCCGCCAGCGCATCAAGGGCGGCGGATGAGGGCGCGAACAAGCCGATCTGGCGCGGCTCATCCAGCGCCTGCGGACGCATGCCGCCGGCCTGGGTATCGTTGCCGCGCTGTTCCAGTTCGGCCAGGCGCGCGCGGGCATCGGCCACCGTGGCGCGGGGCAGGCCGGCCAGTGCCGCCACCTGCAGGCCGAAGCTGCGGTTGGCCGGACCGTCTTTGACCGTGTGCATGAACACCAGCGTGTCGGTCCCGCTTCTATCGGTATGTTCCACCGCATCCAGATGCACGTTGGCGATCCCGCTGCCCGGCGCCGCGAGTGCTGTCAGCTCGAAATAGTGGGTGGCGAACAGGGTCATGCTGCGATTGGCGGCGGCCAGGTGCCGGGCACAGGCTTCGGCCAGGGCCAGGCCGTCGTAGGTCGAGGTGCCACGGCCGATCTCGTCCATCAGCACCAGGGAATGCTCGGTGGCGTGGTGGAGGATGTAGCTGGTCTCGGCCATTTCCACCATGAAGGTGGATTGGCCCTTGGCGAGGTCGTCGCCGGCGCCGATGCGGGTCAGGACGCGGTCGACGGGGCCGAGCCGTGCACGCGCCGCCGGCACGAAGCTGCCGATGTGGGCCAGCAGTACGATCAGCGCGTTCTGGCGCATGTAGGTGCTCTTGCCGCCCATGTTGGGGCCGGTGATCACCAGCATCCGTCGTTCGGGATGCAGCTCCAGGTCGTTGGGCTCGAAAGGCTCCTCGCGTACCGCTTCCACCACCGGGTGGCGGCCGCGTTCGATCAGCAGCCCAGGTTCATCGGTCAGTTCGGGGCGCGACCAGTCCAGCGCCTGTGCGCGCTCGGCAAACGCGGCCAGCACGTCCAGTTCGCTCAGCGCCGCGGCGCAGCGCTTGAGCGGCTCCAGGCGCTGGTTGAGCGCGTCCAGCAGCGTCTCGTACAGCAGGCGCTCGCGGGCCTGCGCCCGTTCGCGCGCGCTGAGCACCTTGTCTTCGAACTGCTTGAGCTCCTCGGTGATGTAGCGCTCGGCGTTGGTCAGGGTCTGCCGGCGGGTGTAGTGGGTTGGCGCCTTGGCTGCCTGCGCCTTGCTGATCTCGATGAAGTAGCCGTGCACCCGGTTGTAGCCGAGCTTGAGGTTGGAAATGCCGCTGGCCGCGCGCTCGCGCGCCTCCAGGTCGACCAGAAACTGGTCGGCGTTGGCGGACAGGGCGCGCAGCTCATCCAGCTCGGCGTCGTGGCCTTCGGCGAACACGCCTCCGTCGCGTGCCAGCACCGGTGGCTGCTCCACCAGCGCGGTGGCCAGCAGGTGGGCCTCGGCCGCGTGCTCGCCAAGCCCGTCGCCCAGCGCCTGCAGCCGCGGCGAATCCAGCGCCGCCAGCGTTTCGCGCACATCGGGCAGCATCGCCAGGCCGTCGCGCAGGGTGGACAGGTCCCGCGGGCGCGCCGAGCGCAGCGCGATCCGCGACAGGATCCGCTCCAGGTCGCCCAGCGCGCGGAACCCTTCGCGTAGATCAGCTTCGGTGCCGTTGTCGATCAGCGTCTGCACCGCGTGGTGGCGCTGCTCCAGCGTGCGCTGCTCGCGCAGCGGCCGGTGCAGCCAGCGACGCAGCAGGCGGCCGCCCATCGGCGTCACCGTGGTGTCCAGCACGCCGAGCATGGTGTTGCGGGTGTCGCCATCTACCCGGGTATCCAGCTCCAGATGCCGGCGGGTGGCGGCGTTCATGGCAATCGCACCATCGCCGGTTTCCACCGCGATCGAGGTCAGGTGCGGTAGTTGCTGTTTCTGGGTTTCCTCCACGTAGCCGAGCAGGGCGCCCGCAGCGGCAATCGCCAGTGGGCGGTCCTCGAGGCCGAAGCCGGTCAGGTCGTGCAGGTTGAAGAACTTCAGCAGCTGGCGGCGGCCGCTGTCGGCGTCGAACAACCACGGCGGACGGGCACGCAGGCCGCTGAGCCCACGGAGGAAATCCGGCCAGCCGTCCTCGTCGGGCATCAGGACTTCCGCGGGATCCAGGCGCGCCAGTTCGGCTTCCAGCTGATCCTCGTTGGCGACCTCGTTGGCCAGGAAACGTCCGCCGGCCAGGTCCGCCCATGCCAGGCCGTAGCCCTGCTTGGAGCGCGCGACAGCCAGCAGCAGGGTGTCGCGGCGCTCGTTGAGCAGTGCTTCGTCAGTCACCGTGCCCGGGGTGACGATGCGCACCACCTGGCGTTCGACCAGTCCCTTGCTGGTGGCCGGATCGCCGATCTGCTCGCAGATCGCCACCGACTCGCCCAATGCCACCAGCCGCGCCAGATAGCCTTCCGCCGCGTGGTGGGGCACGCCGGCCATCGGGATCGGCTGCCCCGCCGAGTTGCCGCGCTGGGTCAGGGTGATATCCAGCAGCCGCGCCGCCTTGCGCGCATCCTCAAAAAACAGTTCGTAGAAATCGCCCATGCGGAAGAACAGCAGCACGTCCTGATGCTCGGCCTTGACGCTGAAAAACTGGCGCATCAGGGGCGTGTGTTCGGGCGCTTTCACCGCGGCGGCGGCGGGTTTCGACATCGGCTCTGGATCCTTGGGGGAAGGGTGGGACAGGACCCTTTATGGTAACTGCCGTGCCTATACTCGGGGCTCACCTCTGGAGGAAGGACATGCTCAAGGCGCGGAACGGGGGTCCAACGGCACCATCGACTGCGTCGAGCTGCTTTCCGAAGGGAGCTGAGGGGTCGCCGGCAGGATGACCGATGGTGGTGCGACGGAGTCCGGTTCGATGAAGGGGCTGCCTGACGGCTGGCAGCCGCTGCCGCGCGACTTCTACCGACGCCATCCGGTGGAGGTGGCGCCGGAGCTGCTCAACAAGATCCTGGTACGCGATGACGGCCGCGCCGGGCGGATCGTGGAGACGGAAGCCTACGGGGGCGGAGATGACCCGGCAGCGCATTCGTACCGCGGCAAGACGGCGCGCAATGCCACGATGTTTGGCGAGCCCGGGCATCTCTATGTGTACTTCACCTATGGCATGCATTGGGGCTCGAATGCCGTGTGCGGTGAAGCGGGCGAGGGCGTGGGGGTGCTGCTGCGCGCGCTGGAGCCGCTGCGCGGCATGGACCTGATGCGCGAGGTGCGCCTGGCGGCGCGCCGCGATCGTGACCTGGCCAGTGGACCAGGCAAGCTGTCGCAGGCGATGGGTATCAACGGCGAGCTGGACGGAGCCGACCTGGTCACTGGCGGCCAAGGAATGTGGCTCGTGTCCGACGGCATGCCGCCGCCTCCGCGGCCGGCCGTCGGCCCGCGGATCGGCATCAGCAGGGCGGTGGAGTTTCCCTGGCGCTGGCATGTGCCGGGGCATGAGCACGTTTCAGTGCGCTCAGGCATACGGTCCGGGCGGCCCCGCCGCGGCAGCTGAGCACGCGCCGGGTTCGCGTCTCACCCATTGAGACGCCACGGCCGGAGAGTGGCTGGCTCCTCTTCTGTCCTTCGGCCATGAACGCCATCATCCACGACCGCCCGTTTTCCGCGCCTGCCCCGACCAGCACGCAATTGGCCCAGCGCCTCGCCGACCGTTACGGCGACCGCATCACCGGCCACTTCACCATCCCCGCCCATCCCGCCGACATCCGCCCGCTGCCGCCGGACCTGCCCGCGGCGCTGGCCGAGGCCCTGCGCGCGCGCGGCATCAAATCGCTGTATTCGCACCAGGCCCAGGCCTGGAAGGCGGCGCGTGAGGGACGCCATCTGGTGGTGGCCACGCCCACCGCTTCGGGCAAGTCGCTGTGCTACACGCTGCCGGTCATTGCGGGGGCCATGGAGCAGGGCGCCAAGGCGCTGTACCTGTTCCCGACCAAGGCGCTGGCCCAGGACCAGGTGGCCGAGCTGCTGGAGCTCAACGCCGCAGGCAATCTCGGCCTGCGCGCGGCCACCTTCGATGGCGACACCCCGGGTGATGCGCGCCAGTCGATCCGCATCAACGGCGACATCGTGGTCAGCAATCCGGACATGCTCCACCAGGCGATCCTGCCGCACCACACCAAGTGGGCGCAGTTCTTCGAGAACCTGCGCTACGTGGTGATCGACGAGGTCCACACCTACCGCGGCGTGTTCGGCGCGCACGTGGCCAACGTGATCCGTCGGCTCAAGCGGGTGTGTGCGTTTTACGGGGTGCGGCCACAGTTCATCCTGTGCTCGGCCACCATCGGTAATGCCGCCGAACACGGCCGCGCGCTGATCGAGGACGAACTGGAATCGATCACTGAAAGCGGCGCGCCCAGCGGCGCCAAGCACATCCTGCTGTGGAACCCGCCGGTGGTGAACCCGGACCTGGGCCTGCGCGCCTCGGCGCGCTCGCAGTCCAACCGCATTGCCCGGCTGGCGATCCGCTCCGGGCTCAAGACCCTGGTGTTCTGCCAGAGCCGGCTGATGGTGGAGGTGCTGACCAAGTACCTCAAGGAAGTCTTCGACAGCGATCCGCGCAAGTCGCGCCGGATCCGCGCCTACCGCGGTGGTTACCTGCCCACCGAGCGGCGCGAGGTGGAGCGCGAGATGCGTTCGGGCCGGGTCGACGGCATCGTCAGCACCTCGGCACTGGAACTGGGTGTGGATATCGGCAGCCTGGATGTGGTGGTGCTCAACGGCTATCCGGGCTCGATCGCCCAGACCTGGCAGCGCTTCGGCCGCGCCGGCCGCCGCCAGCAGCCCTCGATCGGCGTGCTGGTGGCCAGCAGCCAGCCCCTGGACCAGTACGTGGTGCGGCATCCGGAGTTCTTCGCCGAGGCCACGCCCGAGCAGGCGCGGATCGAGCCGGACCAGCCGCTGATCCTGATGGACCACATCCGCTGCGCCGCCTTCGAATTGCCATTCCTTGATGGCGACAGCCTGGGTCCGGTGGACGCCGCGCCATGGCTGGAAGTGCTGGCCGAAAGCGGCGTGCTGCATCAGGAGGGCGGACGCTGGGAGTGGATCGCCGACAGCTATCCGGCCCAGGCGGTGAACCTGCGCTCCGTTGCCGATGGCAACTTCGTCGTGGTCGACCGTACAGACGGGCGCCAGACCATCATCGCCGAGGTCGATTATTCGGCCGCCGCGCTGACCCTGTACGAGGGCGCGATCCACATGGTCCAGTCCGCTCCATTCCAGGTCGAGCGCCTGGATTGGGAAGGCCGCAAAGCCTACGTGCGCCGCACCCGGGTGGACTACTACACCGACGCCATCGACTACACCAAGCTCAAGGTACTGGATGAGGCCGACGGCGCGCCGGGTGGGCAGGGCAGCGCGCACCACGGCGAGGTGCACGTGGTGCGCCGGGTATCGGGCTACAAGAAGATCCGCTTCCACACCCACGAGAACATCGGCTACGGGCCGGTCAACCTGCCCGACCAGGAGCTGCACACCACCGCGGTGTGGTGGCAGCTGCCGCAGCGCGTGCTCGATCGCCAGTTCGACAGCCGCCAGCAGGCGCTGGACGGATTCCTTGGCGCTGCCTACGCGCTGCACCTGGTGGCAATGGTCTCGGTGATGGCCGAAGGCCGGGACCTGCAGAAGGCGGTGGGCAGCGGCGACGGGGCCTGGTTTGTGTCGGCCGATCGCGGCGGGCGCGGTCAGCTGCGCTCCGCCGAAACCGGCGAGGAGGTGGTCAGCGAGGTACGCGGCTTCACTCCCACGATCTTCATCTACGACAACTATCCGGGCGGGGTGGGACTGTCGCTGCCGTTGTTCGAGCGGCGGGAAGAACTGCGCCGGCATGCGCTGGAAGTTGTGCGTGACTGTTCCTGCAAGGCAGGCTGCCCGGCCTGCGTGGGGCCGGTGCTGGCTTCCGACGAGGATGCCAATGGCATGACCCCGCGACAGGTCGCACTGGCGGTGCTGGAGCTACTTGGGGAGACGGCGTGAGCGCGCTGGCGCAAAAGCTGGCCAGGCTGAAGCAGCAGGCGGGAGCGGATGTCGCTGTGGGGTCTTCATCAGCAAGGTTTCCAGCGCAGCCTGCAAGCCCGGGCGGCAGGTCGCATGGTATTGCCGGACAGGATCCGCGCGGCGTGCGGCACCGCCAGCAGGTCGCCCAGCTGCGCAAGCTGATGGGGCTGCGACCGGGCAATGCCGCCATGCAACCGCTCAGCCGGGACCGCAGTCTTGATGGTGAAGAAATCGCGCCGGGACTGCGCCGCATCGAGATGCGCCAGCCTGCGAAGCCACCGGCGGCAGTGCTGGATCTGTCCGCGCTGCGCATGGAGCCGGTGGCCGCCTCGCGCATCCTCGCCTTCGATACCGAAACCACCGGCTTGGCCGGCGGTACCGGCACCCGCGCCTTCATGATTGGTGCCGCCGATTGGCGCAACGGCGAACTGCGCATCCGCCAGCTGCTGATGACCACGCTGGCCGCGGAGCAGGCGATGCTGGCCGAGTTCTCGCGCTGGCTGGCCGATGACACGGTACTGCTGTCCTACAACGGCAAGTCCTACGACCGGCCGCTGCTGACCACCCGCTACACCCTGGCCCGGCAGCCGGACCCGTTGCCGGGGCTGGGGCATATCGACTTGTTGCATCCGGCCCGCCGCCGCTGGCGCGGGGTGTGGGAGAACTGCCGTCTGGCCACCATCGAGCGCCAGGTGCTCGGCGTCATGCGCGAAGACGACCTGCCCGGCAGCGAGGCGCCGGCCGCGTGGCTGTCCTACCTGCGCGGTGGCAGCGCCGAAAAGCTCCGCCGCGTCGGCCACCACAACGCCCAGGACCTGCGCAGCCTGTTCGGCCTGCTGGAGCATTTTGTGGGATTGGCAGGCGAGCCGCCGCCCGACGCCGGCAGACTGCCGCTGCCGGCTGTTAAAGCCCGCGATCCCCTGTAGGAGCGCGCCATGCGCGCGAAGCCGCGTGAATACTGGCATTGCGGGGTGGCTCCGGCCGTGACGCGGCAACCGACGCCCCGCGGCAATGCCATGTGTCACGCGGCTTCGCGCGCATGGCGCGCTCCTACAAAAGGCTGGCCGTCCCTGAAGACGGCCAGCCCGGTGCCGCGGCCGGCTCAGGCCTCGGCGGTTTCCTCGTCGTCCTTGTAGGCGTCGATCGGGATGCAGGAGCACATCACGTTCTTGTCGCCGTACACGTTGTCCACGCGTGCCACCGGTGGCCAGTACTTGTGGCTGCGCAGCGACTCCAGCGGAAATGCCGCCAGCTCACGCGGATAGCCGCGGGTCCACTCGCTGGCGGTGACCATGACAGCGGTGTGCGGGGCATTGACCAGCGGGTTGTCCTCGCGGTCCAGGCGGCCATCTTCCACCGCGCGGATCTCCTCGCGGATCTCGATCATGGCGTTGATGAAGCGGTCCAGCTCAACCAGCGATTCGCTCTCGGTCGGCTCCACCATCAACGTGCCAGCCACCGGGAAGCTCAGGGTCGGGGCGTGGAAGCCGAAGTCGATCAGGCGCTTGGCCACGTCCTCCGCGCTCACGCCGCTGGAGTCCTTCAGCGGCCGCAGGTCGAGGATGCACTCGTGGGCCACCAGTCCGCCACGGCCGGCGTAAAGCGTCTCGTAGTGGTCGGCCAGGCGCTTGGCCACGTAGTTGGCGGTCAGCAGTGCCACCTGGCTGGCCTTGCGCAGGCCGTCCGCGCCCATCATCACCACGTACATCCAGCTGATCGGCAGGATGCTGGCCGAACCGTGGGTGGCCGCCGACACCATGCCCCCTTCTGCCTCGCCATTGGGGCCGAAGGCCTTGGGAAGGAACGGTGCCAGGTGCGACTTCACCGCGCACGGGCCAACGCCCGGGCCGCCGCCGCCGTGCGGGATACAGAAGGTCTTGTGCAGGTTGAGGTGGGACACGTCCGAACCCCACGCACCGGGCTTGGCCAAGCCGACCATGGCGTTCATGTTGGCGCCGTCGGTGTACACCTGGCCGCCGTTGGCGTGGATGATCTCGCAGATCTCGACTACCGCTTCCTCGAACACGCCGTGCGTGGACGGGTAGGTGATCATCAGCGCGGACAGCTTTTCCTTGTGCTTCTCGGCCTTGGCCCGCAGATCATCGACGTCCACGTTGCCGTTCTCGTCGCACTTCACCACCACCACGCGCATCCCGGCCATCTGGGCCGAGGCGGGGTTGGTGCCGTGGGCGGATTCGGGGATCAGGCACACGTCGCGCTGCTCCTCGCCGCGCGAGGCGTGATACGCCCGGATCGCCATCAGCCCGGCGAACTCGCCCTGGGCGCCGGAGTTGGGCTGGAAGCTGACCGCGTCGTAGCCGGTGATCTCGGCCAGCATCTGCTCCAGGCCGTCAATGAGTTCCTTGTAGCCTTCGGTCTGGTCGGCCGGTGCGAGCGGATGGATGTTGGCGAATTCGGGCCAGGTGATCGGCACCATCTCCGCGGTCGCGTTGAGCTTCATGGTGCACGAGCCCAGCGGGATCATGGTGCGATCCATGGCCAGGTCCTTGTCTGCAAGCTGGCGCATGTAGCGCAGCAGCTCGTGCTCGCTGTGATGGGTGTTGAACACCGGATGCTGCATGAACTCCGACTCGCGCGCCAGCGCCGCCGGCAGGGCGTCGCCGGTCTCGACATCCAGCGCGTCGATGTCATCGATGCTGGCGCCGAACAGGCCCGCCAGTTCGATCACGTCGGCACGGGTTGTGGTCTCGTCCAGGCTGATGCCGATGCTGCCCGCGTCGATGTCGCGCAGGTTGATCCCGGCAGCGCGCGCCTTGGCGTGGATCGATGCGGCGTCAACGCCGGTGATGTGCAGGGTGTCGAAGAAGTCATCGCCCACCGTCACGCCGGCCTTGCGCAGGGCAGCGGCCAGGATCGCGGTCAGGCGGTGGGTCCGGCCGGCAATGCGCTTGAGGCCATCGGGGCCGTGGTAAACGCCGTACATGCCGGCCATCACTGCCAGCAGCACCTGCGCGGTGCAGATGTTGCTGGTCGCCTTCTCGCGGCGGATGTGCTGCTCGCGGGTCTGCAGGGTCAGGCGGTAGGCAGGGTTGCCTTCCACGTCCAGCGACACGCCGATCAGGCGGCCGGGGATATTGCGCTTGTACGCGTCACGGCAGGCAATGAAGGCCGCATGGGGGCCGCCAAAGCCGAACGGCACGCCAAAGCGCTGGGTGTTGCCGACCACGATGTCGGCGTCCCAGTCGCCGGGGGAGGCGATCAGGGTCAGGGCCAGCAGGTCGACCGCCACGGTGACCAGACCGCCGCGCGCGTGCACGGCCTTGGCCAGGGCACGGTAATCGCCGACCTTGCCAAAGGTATCCGGGTACTGCAGCAGCACCGCGAAGCAGTCCGCTTCGCCGGCTTTCTCCTCCGGCCCCACATGCAGCTCGATCCCCAGACCCTCGGCGCGGGTGCGCAGCACTTCAAGCGTCTGCGCGTGCACCCGGTCGGACACGTAGTACACGTTCGACTTCGAGCGACCGGCGCGCTTGGCCAGGGTCATGGCCTCGGCGGCGGCGGTGGCTTCGTCAAGCAGCGAGGCGTTGGCGATATCCATGCCGGTCAGGTCGGCACACATGGTCTGGAAGTTGATCAGGGCTTCCATCCGGCCCTGCGAGATCTCCGCCTGGTAGGGGGTGTAGGCGGTGTACCAGGCCGGGTTCTCGAGGATGTTGCGCAGGATCACCTGGGGCACGTGGGTACCGTAATAACCCTGGCCGATGAAGCTGCGGAAGACCTTGTTCCGGTCGGCCACCGCGCGGATCTTCGCCAGCGCTTCCTCCTCGGTCATTGAGGCGGGCAGGTCCAGGGTGTTGTTGCGGATCGATTCGGGCACCACGGCTTCGGTGAGTCCGTCGAGCGAATCGAGGCCGATCACCTCGAGCATGTGGGCGATTTCCGCGTCGTTGGGGCCGATGTGGCGCTCAACGAAGGCGTCGTGGTGTTCGAGGTCGCGAAGGGAGGGTTTGGCAGGGGACATGGCAGACATCCGGCGTGGCAGGGTGGGCGATCCGGGGTCAGCGCGGCCCACGCAAGGTGGCCGGCCCGACCTGACCGGTAGGGGTGCCCCTCTGTCCTTTTGCCTGAGAGTTTGGGGGTGCTTGCTGCTGCACCCCGTGCCCCTTCGGCGCCGGCTGTGGCCGGTCTCTCCAGAGTTTTGCTGCCCGGGTGGTATCTGGCCTGAGCGATTACGGGCGTTGCGCCTTCGGCAGCCGGCAGTGCCGGCTTCTCCCACCACGAACGGACGATTATACCGTGCGCCCCGCCATCTGCCGCCGGCCGGCAGCGGATCCGCCGCACCTCGGCGGGAAGCAGCGTTGCGCCTGCCCGGTATCGCCGCGGGCGGTAGAATCGGGGCCTCGCTGTCCCCCCGACCCCCATGACTGCATTCCTCCCCCATGCCCGCCGCTTCGCGGCGCCGGCCGCCGTTCCCTGCCTGCATGACTGTTGCGGGAGGCGCCCATGAGCGCTGCCCCCATCCATGAACGTGGCCGGTGGAGGCTGCCGTGGCTGCTGGCCGGGCTGGCCATGTTCGGCCCGTTCACCATCGACACCATCTTCCCCGCCTTCGTGCAGATGGGCGAAGAGCTGCGCGCCGACAAGCTGGCCATGCAGCAGACGATCAGCGTGTATCTGGTGGCCTATGCGTTGATGAGCGTGGTCCACGGGCCGCTGTCGGATGCGCTCGGGCGGCGGCGGGTGATCCTGGGTGGATTGGTGGTGTTCACACTGGCCTCGGCCGGATGCGCCATGGCCGATGACCTGGGCACGCTGCTGGTGTTCCGCGCGGTGCAGGGGCTGTCGGCGGGCGTGGGCGTGGTGGTCGGGCGTGCGGTGATCCGCGATCTGTTCCAGGGCGATGACGCGCAGAGGCTGCTGAGCCAGGTATCAATGATCTTCGGCATTGCCCCGGCGATCGCGCCGATCATCGGCGGCTGGATCCTGGGCTGGGCACGCTGGCCTGCGATTTTCTGGTTCCTGGTGATCTTTTCGGTGGTGCTGCTGGTGGCCACATGGCGCTGGCTGCCGGAAAGCCTGCCCCCGGCCGAGCGCCGCTCGCTGGCCCCGCGCCACCTGTTGCGCGACTACGTCACGATCTTTGCCAATGCCCGCTTCCAGCGCCTCGCGGCGGGAGGCGCGTTCAATTTTTCCGCGCTGTTCCTGTTCATCGTCTCCGCACCGGCGTTTGTCATGGACATCCTGTCGCTGGACGAGAACCAGTTCGGCTGGCTGTTCATCCCCATGATCAGCGGGATGATGGTGGGCGCGTGGGTCTCCGGCCGGGCAGCGGGGCGCATTCGCGGGGTCACCCTGGCCAACATCGGCTTCGCCTGCAGCGCAGTCGCCATCGCTGCCAACATGCTCTATTACCTCATGGTGGACGTGCCCACCGTGCCCTGGGCGGTGTTGCCGCTGGTGCTGAACGCGTTCGGCATTGCCCTGGTGTTCCCGATCGTGACCCTGGCGATCCTGGACATGTTCCCGGCCCAGCGTGGCGCCGCCGCCTCGCTGCAGGCTTTCACCGGCCTGGTGCTCAACGCCATCGTCGCCGGCCTGCTCTCGCCGCTGGTCAGCGGGACCGGGCTCGGCCTGGCCGGCCTGGCGGCCACGTTCCTGGTGATCGGCTGGTTCTTCTGGCGCTGGGAAACCCGCCGCGGTCGCGTGCAGCCGGAGATTCCCGCGGAACCGGCCGCCTACGAGCCCACCGACCACCTGTAAACGTCTTCCACCCGTAGGAGCGCGCCATGCGCGCGAAGCCGCGTGACATAAGGCACCGGAGAGTTGCCTCGGCTACGACGCTGTAACCGATGCCGCGCCGGGCAGGATGCTTCACGCGGCTTCGCGCGCATGGCGCGCTCCTACGAGCTGGCCCGGGTCTGCTGGCTCAGCTGCCGCCCGGCCAGCCGCAGGCCTGGCCCTCGTTCTGCGCTTCCAGCCAGCTCTGCAGCGGGGCGAAATACTCAAGGATCGCGCCGCTGTCCATCTGCTCGCCGGCGGTCATTTCGAGCATGGTCTGCTGCCAGGTCTGGCCGGCGCCGCGCGCCAGCATGTTCCAGAAGCGCTCGCCCGCGGCCTGGTTGCCGGAGAAGTTGCACTCGTGCAGCGGGCCGTCGTGGCCGCTGGCCTCGCACAGCGATTTGTAGAACTGGAACTGCAGCACGTGCGAGAGGAAGTAGCGCGTGTACGGGGTATTGCCCGGCACGTGATACTTGGCACCCGGGTCGAAGAACTCTTCCCCGCGCGGTTCCGGCGGTGCCACGCCCTGGTAGCGTGCCTTCAGGTCCCACCAGGCCTGGTTGTAGCTGTCCGGGGTGATCGAGCCGTCGAATACGCCCCAGCGCCAGCGGTCGATCATCAGCCCGAAGGGCAGGAACGCCACCTTCGACAGGGCCATGCGCATCTGCGAGTTGATCAGCGCTGCCTGATCCTGCGCCTGCTCTTCCACCAGGCCGATCGAGGCCAGGTAGTCGGGCGTCATGGACAGCACGATCACGTCGCCGATCGCTTCGTGGAAGCCGTCGTGGGCGCCGTTCTGGAACAGAGGCGGCTGGTCCTTGTAGGCCAGGAAGTAATAGATGTGGCCGAGCTCGTGGTAGATCGTGGTGAAGTTTTCCTCGTTCGGCTCGATGCACATCTTGATGCGCACGTCGTCGCCCATGTCCATCGGCCAGGCGCTGGCGTGGCAGACCACGTCGCGGTCGCGCGGTTTGATGAACTGGCTGTTGGCCCAGAACGGCTCGGGCAGCTCGGGCATGCCCAGCGAGGTGTAGAACTCCTCGGCGCGCCGGGTCATGCCCACCGCCACGTCATGCTGCGCCTGGCGTTCCAGCTCCACGCGCTCGGCGGGCGTTGGCAGCGTATCCAGGCGGGACATGCGCGCATCCAGGCCTTCCTGGTACTGGCGCTGCAGGGCGCTGGACACGTCCAGACTGCCGGCATTGGGGTAGGGCGCCAGGATGTCCCACAGGTGGCTCCAGTCCTGCTGCCACATGTTGCCCATCAGGTGCGCGGGCAGCAGCCCGTCGACCGAGCCGCGGTCAGGATATTGCGCTTCAAGACGGGTGCGGGCGTAGCAGTGCAGCTGGTCGTACAGCGGCTTGACCTGGTTCCACAGCCGATCGGTCTCGGCCGACATTTCCACCGGACTCATGTCATAGCCCGAGCGCCACATCTCGCCGGCGTCGGCGTAGCCCATGTCGCGCGAGCCCTCATTGACCAGCTCCACGAAGCGCACATAGTCCTGGCGCATCGGCTTGGCGATCGAATGCCAGCCCTGCCAGGCATCCAGCTGGGCGTCGTAATCGCGGCTGGTGCGCAGCACCTCTTCCAACTGGCCAAGCTGGCGGCAGTCTTCGGGGCGGCCCTCCGCGCAATAGGCGCCCGCGCCGTACATGCCCTCCATGCGGGTGGCGATGCGGGTCAGCTCCGCCAGACGCTCCGGGTCACGCGGGGCCGGCATGGCCGTGCCAAGCTTGAGCAGGCTGATCGCGCGCGCGGTTTCCGGCGCCATCTCCTGGCCTTCAAAACGCCGGGCCTGCTCGATCCAGTCGTTGAGCGCAGTCAGCCAGCGCTCGTTGCCCTTGGCGGCCAGCAGCTGGCTGTCTTCGTTGATATAGGTCGACGAGAGCCACTGCGATGCGGTCAGCTCGCGGTACATCTCGCGCATCTCATCGTTGACCCGGGCGACGAACTGGTCGGCAGTCTCGTCCTGCGGCACCCCGGCCGGGAGGGGCGACTGGGCAGAGTCGCGCTGGCAGGCAGGGAGGGCCAGACAGGCGGCCAGGGCGGTGATGCAGAGCAGGCGGCGATAGGTCACGGTGATTTCCTGGGCGGCCCGCGGCCGCGTGGGACGGAAGCGGCAGGCTATGGGAGCGCAGTCGGGTCCGCAAGTGGCGCCGCCGCGGGCAGCAGCTGGCGTTCGGCCAACCAGGCCTGGGCATCTTCGGCGTCGCGCTCGAACCAGGCGCGCGTACTGCCGAGACGGAAGCTGTAGCCCCAGGCGTCCATGTCGACCATCAGCCGGTCCCGGCCGACGCCGGGCAGCTGGTCGGCCAGCAGGATCTGCAGGTAGCAGGTGGCGTCTTCCTCGGCGACCGAATCGGTGGCGTCGGTGTGCACCTGGGCGCGACGCTCGGCAGGCAGCACGATCAGGTGGCAGGCCTCGTGCAGCATCGAATGCACGGGGGTGTCCGGGCGTACGTACACATTGCTGGCGATGATCCCCGCTTCCGGCTCCCCCCAATAGCTGCCGGGGATCGACGTGCCCGGTTCAACCATGTGCAGGGTCAGCCCGTGGCGCGCCATCAGGGCAGCGGCATGGGCAAAATCGATATCGCCCAGGCACACCACATCCGGGCCGGCCGATGCATCATCGGCAGCCGTGGGGGAAGCAGGGAGCGGGGCAGTGCCCATCAAAGGGGGCCGCCGGATTCAGGCGGTGCCGGTGCCCTCCTCGGGCAGCGCCACCGAAATATCAAGCACGTCGTGCTCGCCTTCCTTCACCAGGTCCACCTTGACCGCGTCGGCGTCGATGCTCACGTACTTGCGGATCACTTCCAGCAGCTCGCGCTGCAGCAGCGGCAGGTAGTCGGGAGCATCACGACTACCGCGCTCCTGCGCAACGATGATGCGCAGGCGCTCCTTGGCGATCGAAGCGGTGTTCTTCTTGGTCTTCAGGAAATCAAACAGGCCCATTGGCTCAACCCCCGAACAGCTTGCTGAAGAAACCCTTTTTCTCCAGCTGGGTGAAGCGCATCGGCCGGTCCTCGCCCAGCAGCCGCGCAACGGCGTCGTCGTAGGCCTGACCGGCGCCCGACTCCATATCCAGGATCACCGGCTCGCCCTTGTTGGAGGCGTTGAGCACGTCGCTGGACTCCGGGATCACCCCGATCGTCTTCAGTCCCAGCACCTCTTCCACGTCGGTGATCGAGAGCATTTCGCCGGTTTCGACCCGGCTGGGGCTGTAACGGGTCAGCAGCAGGTATTCCTCCACCGATTCGCCGGCTTCGGCACGCTGGGTCTTGGACTGCAGCAGGCCGATGATGCGGTCGGAGTCACGTACCGAGGACACTTCCGGGTTGACCACCACGATCGCCTTGTCGGCGAAGTACATGGCCAGGAAAGCACCCTTTTCGATGCCGGCCGGGGAGTCGCAGACGATGTAATCAAAGCCGTCGTCCGCCATTTCCTTGAGCACGCGCTCGACGCCCTCGCGAGTCAGCGCGTCCTTGTCGCGGGTCTGCGATGCAGCCAGCACAAACAGGTTGTCAAAGCGCTTGTCCTTGATCATGGCCTGCCTGAGCGACGCCTCGCCCTGGACCACGTTGACGAAGTCGTACACCACCCGGCGCTCGCAACCCATGATCAGGTCGAGGTTGCGCAGGCCGACGTCAAAATCGATCACCGCGGTCTTGTGGCCACGCCGGGCCAGGCCGCTGGCGATGCTGGCGCTGCTGGTTGTCTTGCCCACGCCGCCCTTGCCTGAGGTGACTACGATGATTTCGGCCAATGTCGTGATCTCCGTGTGGATCGTTGGTTGTTATTGTCCTGGGTACTGCAGATGCGGCGGCTGGTGGCCACCGAATCATGAAATCGGGCGCTATTCAAGCGCCTCGATCTTCAACTCTTCGTCTTCCAGCCAGACCTGTACGGCCTTGCCGTGCAGGTCTTTTGAAATATCGTCCAGCACTTTGTACTGGCCGGCCACAGCCACCAGTTCGGCGTGGAAGGCGCGGCAGAAAATGCGCGCCTTCGCATTGCCCTGGGCGCCGGCCAGCGCCCGCCCGCGCAGCGGGCCATAAATGTGGATGGAGCCATCGGCCAGGACTTCCGCACCTGCGCTGACCGCATTGAGCACCGTCAGGTCGCGATTGTCCGCGTACACCTGCTGACCCGAGCGCACCGAGTTCGGCACGATCATGCCCGGCTGTCCAGCGGCCGCCTGGGACTGCGGAGCGGGCGCGGGGGCCGGCTCTGGCGCCGCTGCCGCCGGCTGGGGCGGGGCGGGCGTGGAGCCGTCTGCGCGCTCGTACTGGGCGCGGAAACGGGCCAGGACCGGCATACCAAGCTGCACCGCCAGCGCCTCGTTGTCGCCGCTGCCCCAGGCCAGGGCGACGGGCAAGGCCCCCGCCGAACGCAGGGCGTCCAGCAGGGTGCGGGCAGTGGCGGCATCCGGAATCGCCGGCAGGCCGCCGAAATCGATCACCAGCGCGGCGCGATCAAACATTTTTGGCGCGCGCTGCACCCGCTCGCGCATCTCCGCGCCCAGGCGCTCCACGTCCAGGGTGCGCACGCGCAGGTTGGCAATACCGACCTGGCCGAACTTCAGTTCGCCCGCCGGCTCGAAATCACTCACCATCATCAGGTTCCAGTTGCTCGCTCGGCCGGGTCATCCCGGTGTCGGCGCGGCTGCAGCAGCCACGGTACGTCAGGCAGGCGATCGCCGTAGCGTTCGCGGATCCAGGGGTAGCTGCACATCTTCTTGACCAGCATCGAGGCACGTACGTCGATCTTCGGCATCACGTGCTGGCCTTCCTCCTGGAAGCCGAACGCGCCGTGGAACAGGCGCGCGGGATCGCTGTCGTGCTCGATCAGCACTTCACAGGTCAGCAGCGGCCAGCGGGCCTCGGCGAAACTCTGCACATCGGCATAAAAGGCGCGGCCCACGCCACCACCGCGGCGGCGGCTGGCCACCACGATCCGGTCGATATAGAAAAAAGACGCGTGGCGCTCGCCGAACCAGGAGAAATTGCTGCTGTCATGGTCCGATCCGGATCCGAACCCCACCAGGAACCCGGCCACGTTGCCGTCGTTCTCGGCGACCCGGAAATAATCCGCGGTGTCGAAAAAGTGGCGCAGGCGTGCGGCGTCCAGCGGCAGGATGGCCGGCCCGGCAGCGTTGTTCAGGGCAAGGATGGAATCCAGCTCGTGTTCGTACACGTCGCGGATCAGGGTCGACATTCACAGACTCCGGGGGAGATCCGCTCCTCGGGAAGCGGGCGCTCTACAGCGCAGGAATTATCGCACAGGCAGCCATGGGCGGCGAACGTGGCGGACGCGCCCCGCGATCTGCCGCCGGCCGCTATGGGACCGGCCATGCCTTTCCGGCCTTGCGCGAACAGGGCCGTTCGATAACCCTGCGCCCTGACTTTGGGCGATGCGCGGGAAAACATGCTGGTCCGCATTGGCAACAGCCGGATGCTGCGTTACGCAGGCCTGTTTACATGGGCCGCGGTCGGGCTGTGGCTGATCATTTTCCTGATCGATCCGCAGTCGCTTCCGCTCGACGAGCTGGGCGGGGAGCCGGTGCTGCTGATCCTGCGCTGGCTGGTGGTGTACCTGCTGTTCGGGGCGGCCTACTGGCGGATCACCCGCTCCCTGGGCGATCGCAAGCCCGGCGCCTGGGACCATTTCGGCCTGCTGCTGCTGACCTGCTGCGCCATCGGGGTCAGCTACCTGTCCGGCACCGCCCTGGGCAGCATCCTGCTGATGGTGGTGGCCGGGCTGCTGCCCTGGATCCTGCCACTGCGGATCGGTGTGGCCTGGCTGGTGGTGGGCAACATGGCGGTCCTGCCCATCTATACCGGCCCGCTCGGCTTTCCCCTGCTTGTGGGCGTGCTGCAGGCGCTTGGCTACATGGGCTTTTCCAGTTTCGTGTTCACCACCGCGCTGGTGGCCCGGCAGCAGGCCCAGGCCCGGGATGAGCAGCGACGGCTGAATTCGGAACTGCGCGCCACCCGCGCCCTGCTGGCCGAAAGCGTGCGCGTGAACGAGCGCACCCGCATCGCCCGTGAGCTGCATGACCTGCTCGGCCATCACCTGACCGCGCTCAGCCTGAACCTGGAAGTGGCCAACCACCTCACCTCCGGCGCCGCCCAGGAGCATGTGGGCCAGGCTCACACCCTGGCCAAGCTGCTGCTGAGCGACGTGCGCGAGGCGGTCAGCCAGATCCGCGATGACGGCGCCATCGACATGAGCGCCACGCTCAGGCCGCTGGCCGAAAACGTGCCCGGGCTGGCGGTGGAAATGCGCATGCCCGATCCATTCCTGATCGATGACGCAGAACGGTCCCACGTGCTGCTGCGCTGCACCCAGGAAATCATCACCAATACGGTGCGCCACGCCCAGGCGCAGCGGCTGGAACTGGATTACAGCGTGGCAGGCGGCTGGATCCGGCTGCGGGCGCAGGACGACGGGCGCGGCGCCAATCTGGAAGGCTTCGGCAACGGACTGCGGGGCATGCGCGAGCGGCTGACCGCGTACGGTGGGAAGATGGTGGTCCGCACCGCCCCCGGCGAAGGATTCGGGCTTGACCTGGAGCTGCCGGTTGACGACCCGGCCGACCAGCCGGGCGGGCTGGCGGACGAATCCTCGTCGGCCGCGGAGCCCTGAAACCGTGTGGAACCCTGAGGCCGTATCATGATCAAAGCAACGGAGAAGCCCATGATCCGAGTTTGCCTGGTGGACGACCAGACCCTGGTCCGGCAGGGCATCCGCTCGCTGCTGGCGCTGGACGACGGCATTGAAGTGGTGGCTGAGGCCTCGGACGGGAAGCAGGCCGTGGAAGTGATTCCGCAGGCGGCGCCCGACGTGGTGCTGATGGACATGCGCATGCCGGTGATGTCCGGCTTGGAAGCGCTGCAGATGCTGTCACGTGAAAAGCGGCTGCCACCCACCATCATCCTGACCACCTTCGACGACGACCAGCTGGTGCTGGCCGGGCTCAAGGCGGGCGCCAAAGGCTACCTGCTCAAGGACGTGTCCCTGGAGCAGCTGGTCGGCGCGATCCGCACGGTGGCCGGCGGCGGCTCGCTGGTGCAGCCGGCGATGACCCAGCGCCTGCTGTCGGGCCTGGAACACATGCGCAACGAATTCGTCAGCCTCGACCGTCCTGATCCGCTCACCGACCGTGAGACCGAGATCCTGCGGCTGATGGCAGGCGGATTTTCCAACAAGGAGATCGCCAACTCCCTCGGCGTGGCCGAAGGCACCATCAAAAACCATGTTTCAAACATACTGAGCAAGCTGGGGGTCCGCGATCGCACTCGTGCGGTCCTGAAGGCGTTCGAACTGGGGCTGGTGTAATGCCCGGTGAAGCGCTTGCCCACGCATGTTCCGGCGTACCTGGCCCGGCTTTGGCCGTGAAGGGTGGCCGGGGGATGCGGATCAGTGCCGGAAATGCAATTCCGGTCTCGCTCATGACCTCTCAACTTGTTAGGATTGCCCGCTTGCGAGCCGGCACGGCTGGATATAGGTGTGGAGAACCCTGAATGACCCGTTTGCTCGAAATTCTGATTTCCCTGGTGATCGTCGCCGTGCTGTTCGTTGTGGTTGGCGTATTGCTGCCCGCCAACCGCACGCTGGTCGAGCAGGTGGAAACCAACCGCCGTCAGACCATCGTGTTCGACACGATCAACAGTTTCCGCCGCTTCCATGAGTGGCATCCCATGGCGCTTTACGATCCGGGCATGAGTCTGGATCGCTCCGGCCCGGAAGCGGGTGAAGGCGCCACCATGTCCTACCGTTCCGATGTGCGCACGGTTGGTACCGGTACCTGGACGATCGTCGAGTCCGTGCCGCGCCGCGAAGTGAAGATCGCGATCGAGGATGATCGCCAGGGCAGCAACAAACAGACCACCTTTGCCCTGCGTCCGACCGGTCGCGGCGGCCGCAACCTCCAGATCACCCAGACCTACAGCGTCGACTACGGCTGGAACTTGATCGGTCGCTACGCCGGCCTGTACGTCAGCCGCAGCGTGGGTGACGGCATGGCCCTGGGCCTGAGCCGGCTGAGCAACATGCTCTCTTCGGTGCCGAACGTGGATTACGCCGTTGAAGGCAGCACCCTGGAGAACCTGCGCGTGGTCGAGCGCCCGGCAGAGAACCTGCTGGCGGTCCGCGCCGGTGCGATCGAGCGTCGCACCGCCGAGATCAAGAGTTCGATGGAAAGCAACATGGAGTGGATCAACCGCACCATGGCTGCCAACAACCTGGAAGCGGCCGGTCCGATGCGGATCGTTACCACGGAACTGGGTCGCGACACCTACAACTTCGACGTCGTCCAGCCGGTGCGTACCGCAGGCAGCGGCCCCGCCGCGGACGAAAACGGCGAGGAAGAGGGCAACGGTGAAGAGGCTGAGGCGGCTACCGCTGCAGTCCAGCCGATGGCCGATGAAGGCGAGCTGGCCGATCTCGACCTGCTTGGCCCGGTGGAGTACATGCGTACCGAGCCGAGTGTCCTGGCAGGCGGTGATTACACCGGCTTCATGGCCGAGCTGGAGAACGTGCGCAACGCGATCCGCGCCTGGGCAATGACCCAGGGTCATGAGGTGACCGGCCGTCCGTTCGAGCTGTACAAGTCCGGCATCGAAGACTCGTTCACGCCGGAAGGCGAGTACGAGGTGTACTGGACCGTGAAGCAGTAACGGCCAGCGTCGCACTGCATCATGGTGTTTGACCAACACGCCGCGCCCCCAGGGTGCGGCGTGTTGCGTTTGGAGAGGTGGAGAGCGTGATGACTGTAGAGACAGGCCGGCCGGGTGCCGGAGGTGGACGCTCCATCCTGGCGGCGCTGGGCGCCCTGTGTGCGGGCCTGGCAGTGGCGATGGCGGCTTACGCCTCCCATGGCGTCGACGGTGCCGCTCAGGCATGGCTGCAGACTGCGGGCCTGTTCGCATTCGGCCATGGCGTGACGCTGGCCCTGTTGGCGCCGCTGCCGGCCCGCCGTCTGCGGATGGCTGCGCTGCTGTTGCTGTTTGCCGGCACGCTGTTGTTTTCCGGAAGCCTGGCGGGCGCCGCCCTGCTGGGCTGGCCGACCGCCGCAGCGCCGCTGGGCGGGAGCTTGATGATCCTGGGTTGGCTGACGCTGGCCGCCGACCTGCTACGGGACTGACCGCCATGACCCACTACCGGCGTGGATTTGATCCGCAGGCGGCCCGCCGCCAACTGATGCGGATTGACCCCGCACTCGGGGCCTGGATGCGCAGGATCGGTCCGCTGGAGCCGGAGCGGCGCTGGAAACAGGCGTTCGACCCGGTCGACGCGCTGGCCCGGGCCATCCTCTACCAGCAGCTGAGCGGCAAGGCCGCCGCCACGATCGTTGCCCGCGTGGAGGCCGCCATCGGCAGCTCGCGGCTGCATACAGATACCCTGGGCCGGATCGACGATGCCGCCCTGCGGGCCTGCGGCGTGTCCGGCAACAAGGCCTTGGCGCTGCGTGACCTGGCTGCGCGTGAGGCGCGGGGCGAAATTCCCAGCACCCGCCGCATGGCCTGGATGGATCAGGAGCAGATCATCGAAGCCCTGGTGCCGACCCGCGGCATTGGCCGCTGGACGGTGGAAATGATGCTGATGTTCCGCCTGGGGAGGCCCGACGTGCTGCCGGTCGACGACCTGGGCGTGCGCAAGGGCGTGCAGGTGATCGACGGCCTGGATTCCCTGCCCACGCCCCGCCAGCTGCGTGAGCGTGGCGAATGCTGGGCGCCGTGGCGCACCTGCGCCAGCCTCTATCTGTGGCGTATCGCCGACGCGGCCAGCGGGGCGACGGAGCCGGTCAAGCGCTCGCAGGAATAGGCGCGCTCTGCCGGGCCAGTGCAAAGCACCAGTGCCAGGGCTCGTAGACGATCCCGTGTGGATTGCCCCGCGGATAGCTCATGTGGAAGCCGTGCGTTTGCGCCTTCTCGCGCAGCCAGACAAAGGCCGCGGTGGATTCGAATGACTCCTCGGCTGGCGGCTCGCCCGGCGCGCTGATATCCAGCGCCAGCCCGGAATGGTGCTCGCTGTAGCCCGGCGCCGCGTTGACCTGCAGGATCTGCTCCACCTGCTCACCCCGGGCGCGCTTGCGGGCGAAAATGCCCAGCTGGTAATCGTGGCTGCGGTATCCGGAGATGGCTTCCAGCACCACGCCGTCGCCCCGCGCCGCTTCGCGCATGCGCAGCCAGGCGCCGGCGGCCTCCACGTGCAGCCATAGTGCCCGGCGGTAGCGGTCGAAGCCGGCGAAAGCCAGCCAGACGGGTTCCGCGACCAGTTCCAAGCCCGTATTGCTGGCGTAGCCGTCCGCATCCACCCCCAGGGCATCGAGCCGCTCGTGCAGGCGATGCAGGGGCAGGGTGCCGATTGGCTCGACGCCGGGGCGCAGGTGGCCGGGGTGGGCGCGGAGCGCGCGAAGGGCCTCATCGATCCCGGGCTCGCATTTCCACCGCGGCAGCAGCGGTACCAGCCCATCGGGAAGTACTGCCGCCAGGTAACGGCCGTCGCGCTTGCGCCGCAGCACCCGCCGGGCGCGGGCCAGCAGGCGTGCGTCGTGGTTCGCGCGGGCCTGCAGCAGGCCGCCGGGCCACACCTCGACCTCAGCGGTGTTGAGCAGGTTCGCCGGTCGCCGGCGCACGCCGGTCGTCTTTTCCATCTTCAGTGCTCCCTGATCCACGCGGCCACCGCATCAATCAGCGCCGGGCTCACCGGGCCCGGTTGCTGGTAGGTGGCGAGCGGATCTTCCACGTCGGCAGAAATCCCCAGATGCCCGAGCTCCGGCCAATACTTCAGGGTGACCCGCGCATCGCCTTCGAACGCCGCTTGCCAGGCTGCCCAGTCGGTATCGGTTACCTGGATGTCCAGTCCGCCGTGCATCACCAGCAGCGGCCGATCCAGGGCTCGCGCCTCGGCCACCGGGTCGAGCGCCTCGGTGCTGCGGAAATAGGCGGCCGACGCGCCCAGCCGCTGCTGGATGTCCGGCACCTCTTCGCCTGCGCGCAGGCGGGCAATGGCGTCATTGATGGCGTCCACCGACGCCTGGGTTTGCGCCGCATCGGCGCCACGCAGATCCCCCAAGCGCTGGACCTGTTCCGGCATCAGGTCCAGCAGCGGCCGCGCCGCAGCAGCGAACAGGATCCCTCCGGCAGCGCCCGAGCGCCCAACGATCCGCGGGGTGAGCATCGCCCCCAGGCTGTGGCCGAATACGAACACGCGCTCCGGATCGATGCCCGGCAGTTCCTTCAACAGCGCCACGGCGGCCACTGTGTCGACCGTGCTTTCCCGGTCCAGGTCAAAGTCCGGATCGAATGCGGCGGCGATGGGATACACCCGTGTGCGCTTGTCATAGCGCAGCGTGGCGATCCCCCGTTCGGCCAGACCCTGTGCGATGTCGCGCAACGGGTGGTTGGGGCCGATGGTGCCATCGCGGTCGTTGGGGCCGGAGCCGTGCACCAGCACCACGGCGGAGAAGGGACCTTCGCCGCCGGGCAGCGCCAGGGTGGCGGGCAGCGCGAAGTCGCCCGGGACAATCTCCAGATCCTGCTCACTGAAGCCGGTGGCCGTGGCAGTGCCGCAGACCAGCAGGGCCAGGAGCAGGCCACCCAGTCGTTCCATCAATCGGGCCATGTGCTGTGTCCTTTCTGGCGGCCGGCGACGGGTTGTCGCCGGCCGGGTACAGGATTACTGATCTTCTTCGGGTTCGACCGGCTGCGGGGCGGCAGGCGCAGGTGCCGCGGGCTGCGCCGGCTGCACAAACAGTCCAGCCAGCTGGCCTGCGTCGTTGAAGCTCAGGATGGCGTTGGCTGCGGCACGCTCGTACTGCAGCGGCACTACCACCACGTCGTGGCCGTCCTGACGCTGTTCCTGCGGCGTGCCGCGCTGCTGCAGGGCGCCGAGCTGCTGGGGAAGCGAGGCCCACAGCTGGCCCAGGGTGGCGGCGTCCAGGCCAGCCGCCATCTCATCGGTGAACGTGGCGGTGACCTCTTCAATCTGGCCAGCATCCAAGTGGTCAAGCACCTGCAGCGCCCGTTCCGACGGGCTCTGTGCCCAGGCGCTGGAAAAGGCAAAGGCTGCAAGCAGGGCGAGGGCGAAACGGATCGTGCGATGTGTCATGTCAAAACTCCTTCTTGAGGTAGGCAAATACCGGATAGCCGGCTCCCTGGGATGCGACGGATATCAGCTTGATCGTCTGGTAGCTCCATTTTCTGCTCAATTGCCCTCCCCTTTCAGCTGTGGTTTGGCTGGCAGGCGCCCGGCCTTGCGCAGTGCATCACGCAGTACGTACTCGATCTGCGCATTCAGGCTGCGCAGCTCGTCATCGGACCAGCGTTGCACCGCGGCCAGGATCTCGGCATTGATGCGCAGCGGATAGCTCTTCTTCCGGGACATCACCTGCCATCCCGGCGGCGCCTTCGCAGGATGTCCCAGAGCACGAACAGGCCCAGCCCGTTCACCGCCAGGGCAACTCCCACGGCAACCGCCAGCTGTCTTGAGCGGTCATCCCCGGCCCAGGCCAGGCCCAAGGCGCCGGCCAGGATCGCCATGCCCACCAGCCGCATCAGCGTGGCCAGCCGCGGCCGGTCACTGGCAAAGGCGCGGGCCGCCAGGAAGGCCGGCACGCTGCTGGCAGCGACGATCAGCGGAATCACCAGTGCATGTTCCATGGTCAGTACAGCGCTCCGCTGGATGGTTGGAATAGATTGATATCAAAGTGATATCAATTCGTCAATTATTCCGCTTTGGGCTGGCCCAGCGTGGCTGCGGGCCGCTACCCTCCGGGAGCGGGCCGCGCGCAGCGTGCAGCCGCCATCCACAAGGGGACGCATGAAAGGCAACGACGGATACGCAGTGTTCTTTTTTCCGCAGGCGTTGGAAACGCTGGGCGAAGCGATCAAGCCCTACCTGCGGGAAGGCCCGTTGGGCGTGCACGTGGCCTGCGACGAGATCGACACCGGCGGTGCCTGGATCGAAATGACCCTGCACGGACATACGCCCGAAGGCCGCGATGTCAGGCTGGAAATGATGGTGCCGGGCAGCATGGTGAAGATGATCGTCTCCACCGACAGCGATTCCAGCTTCGGCTTCGGGCCTCGGGGGGTGGAGGGCCAGGCCTGAGCCTGGGGCCGCTACGGAATCCGCAGGTCCACCCACACCAGCCGGTGATCGCTGCCTTCCACGATTGCGGCGGAGGGGTCATCCGGTGGCGGCCAGTACACCTGCCCGCCCAGATAGTCGAAGCCGGTGGAGGGCAGTGCATAGTCGGCCCGCAGGTTGCCATTGCGCGGACCGAAATCCGCGGTGTCGTGGGCGTGGGCGCCGCGGTGTTCCAGGTTGGCGCCGTCCGCCGTCAGCGCCGAATGCACCGCACCCTCGCTGCGCGGGGTGCGATGGCGCAGCACGCGCGGATGTTCCAGCAGACCCAGGATTGCCCCGGCCACGCCGGCGCCGTCGGCCGGATCGTTGTTGAGGTCGCCGAGGATCACGAAACGCGCGTCCGCTGCCAGCCCGCCGCAGCGGCCGGCGTCATCGCACAGCCACGGCAGCTCGCCGCCGGAGAGATACTCCTCCCACAGCCGGATTTCGTCGGCGTTGCGCGCCTGGTTGCGCTTCTCCGGACCGTCGAACACCGGCGGCGTGGGGTGCGAGGCCAGTACGTGGACCACGCCGCGCGGGGTGCGCACCGGCACGTCCCAATGTGACTTGGAAGACAGGCGCAGCCGGGTCCAGACTTCTTCCGGGTGCCAGGGCGCACCAGTCTCCGGATCCAGTGGCCGGCGGGCGTCCGGCATCTCACTCCACTTCAACAGCTGGAAGGTACGCACCGCATCGGCATCGATCGGGTGGTGTGAGAGCAGCAGCATGCCGTACTGGCCCGGGTGCAGGCCGTAGCCCCAGGCGTCGTTGCCGCGCGCGCGGCCTTCGCCGCCCACGGTGCCGTCGCCGTCCAGGTCCAGTCCGCTGGGCACGCCGGTGTTGACCGGAGCCAGGTAGCGGTAGGGGTAGCGCAGCGGCTGCCCGCCGCCGGGCTGCGCACGCTCAAGGTACGCGCGCTGGAACAGGTCAGCCGCACTGCCATCGGCGACGTAATCGAACTCGTTGAGCAGCACGATATCCGGTCGCACCCGCTGCAGCACCGCCGCCACCCGGCTGGCGCCCTCGTCGGCTTCCTCCAGGCGCTGCATCAGGCCGCCGGCCTCATCCGAGTACAGGGACACGTTGTAGCTGGCAATGCGGAGCGTATCGGTCATGGCGGAACGCGAAAGGGCCGGGTCGCCGTACACATTGACGCGCACGCAGGCGGCCAATGCGAGAACGGCGGACAGCAGGATCAGGGAGCGCAGCGGACGGAGCTTCATCGGTTGGCAGGGCCTTCAGTCAAACGGACGCCAGCCGCGGCCGTCGAACGACTCCAGCGGGCGGAACCTGCGTTTGTAGTCCATCTTGCCGTGGCCGTCGATCCAGTAGCCCAGATACAGGTGCGTGCGGCCCTCGCGCTGGCCCCATTGGATCTGGTGCAGGATCGCCAGCGTACCGAGGCCGCGCGCAGTTTCGTCCGGTTCAAAAAACGTGTAAACAGCCGACAGGGCGTCCTCAACCATGTCAGTGGCGGCCACCGCCAGCAGGCGCCCGCCGCTGCGTAGCTCCAGGAACCGGCCGCTGGTCCAGCTGCCCACCAGGAACTGGTCGAATTCGGCTGCGCCGTGCGCATCCATGCCGCCTTTGGGATGACGCGCCTGCAGGTAGCGCTGGTACAGGGCCAGCTGTTCTTCGGTGCGCTCGGTCGGGAGCACCCGCATCTGCACGTCGGCATTGCTGGACAGGCAGCGTCGCTGGCTGCGGTTGGGTTGGAACTGCTCGACCGGGATCCGCACCGCAACGCAGGCGCGACAGCCTTGGCAGTGGGGCCGGTACACGATGTCGCCGGAGCGGCGGAACCCCCATTGCAGTGCCCGGGCATAGAAGCCAGGCAGCCGCGGATCGTGCGGATCCAGCACCAGGTCGCGCGCCGTGCGCTCGGGCCAGTAGCCGCAGGGATGCTGGCCGGTGTGGAACAGGCGCAGGGATTCGGAGTCACCCATGCGGCCAGCATACTGCTCCCGGTCGCGTTTGCTGCGACTGTCCGCCTGCTGAACGCATTCCGGCGAGGGTCAACCATGGCGGGGACAGCTGCGTTGACCGGTACACAGGTGGCATGGCGCCGCCGTACCAGGAGTTCACCAATGAAGACCACATCCCTGTTCGCAGCCACCGTCATCGCCCTTGGCGCACTGTCCTCACAGGCCTTCGCGGCAGATCCGGCCCAAGTTGCAGATCGCGCCGCCAACGCCTCAGAACGTGCAGACGCATCGGAAACGCAGGCGCGTCGTGGCGGCAAGCATCACCGCGGCCATCGCTTCGGCCATGCGGGCCCAGGAATGGCAATGGGTGGGGGCATCGCGCGCCTGGATACCGATGGTGACGGCCGCATCAGCCGTGCAGAACTGGAGCAGGCCGCCCAGGCACGGACCGAGCGCGCGGAAAAGCGCGCGGAACGCACCGGCCGGACGGGGAAGGGCGAGCGGGGGCAGCGCGGTCATCGCGGCATGGGCGGCATGGGCGGCGGCTCGCTGTTGGAGCAGTTCGATGCCATCGATGCCAACAGTGACGGCTACATCGTTCGCACCGAGCTGCGTGCCTGGCAGCAGGCCCAGCGCCCGCAGCGCGAAGCCGAGCGCGAGCGTCGTTTCCAGGAGCGCTTCACCGCCGCCGACCTCAATGGCGACGGCGTGCTGAGCCGGGTGGAAGTCGAGGAAAAGATGCCGCGCCTGCTGGCCAGCTTCGCCTGGATGGACGACAACCGCGACGGCTTCCTGAGCCAGGATGAACTGCGACCGCAGCGCACGCTTAGAACGAGCGGCCGATAACCAGTGCGGCCAGGATCGCGATTGCCACCAGCAGCAGGCGCCGATAGCGCATGATCTTCCGCTGCCGCGGCGTCTGCTGCGGCTTTTCCGGGGTGATCGGAGGCAGGTCCGCCGATGACAGGTAGCTGTCGGTGATCGGGCGGGTGGTGGGCCCGGGCATGCCGATGTCGCGCATCAGCTGGCGCGCCCGGGCTTGGTCTTCCGAGCGCACCACCCACAGTGCGGGCTGCTGCCGGGCGGGTGGGGTGTCGCGGTAGTTGAAAACCCGCCGGCGCCCGCTCCTGTAGGAGCGGCCGTTGGTGATCTGCACCTCGATCCCGTCCTCGCGCATGATCTGCGCCAGGCGCTCCACGTTCTCCACCCGCATGCTGCTGAAAATCTGTCTCATTGTTTCACTTCACCGGCCGCAACCGCGGCCATGCGGATCAGGCCTTCCTGGGCAGTGCTTGCCACCAGATGGCCCTGGATATCGTAGATCATGCCGCGGGCAAGGCCGCGTGAGCCGCTGGCGCTCGGGCTGTCGATCGAATACAGCAGCCACTCGTCGGCGCGGAACGGGCGGTGGAACCACAGCGCGTGATCCAGCGAAGCCATCTGCACGTGGGGCTGGTAGTAGCTGATCCCGTGCGGGAAGGTCGCCGTGCCCAGCAGGTGGAAATCGGACGCGTAGGCCAGCAGTGCACGATGCAGCTCGGGCGCATCGCCCACCTTTTCGGCAAGGCGGAACCAGACCTGCTGGTAGGGCGGGCGCTTGGGCGGATCCAGGTCGTCGCGCGGGTACACGTGGCGGAATTCAAACGGCCCGGCCCGGTCCAGCCATCGCTGCACCTTGGTCGGCAGCTTCTCCAGTGCCTGCGCCGACAGCGGCGGCAACGGTGTGATGTCCTCGGGCCGGGGAACCTCCGGCATCGACAGCTGGTGTTCGGCGCCCTGTTCGGCCTCCTGAAACGAGGCCGCGCAGAAAAAGATCACCTTGCCGTGCTGCACGGCGGTCACCCGGCGCACCGAGAACGATCCGCCATCGCGGGTGCGGTCCACCTCGTACACGATCGGATGGTCCACATCGCCGGCGCGCAGGAAGTAGGCGTGCAGCGAATGCGCCGGCCGCGGATGGGTCATGGTGGCCTGGGCCGCCGACAGCGCCTGGCCCAGCACCTGGCCGCCGAACACGTAGCGGGTGCCGATATCGCGGCTCTGGCCGCGGAACAGGTCCTGTTCCAGGCGTTCCAGCGAGAGCAGATCAATCAGTTCGGAAGCGGGGGAGGGCATGCGCGCTGCGGGCCGTTTCAAGGGGCCGCAATTGTACCTGCCGGCCTTGGGCTGGCGCAGGCAGGATCCTGCCTGCTATGTGGGCAGCCGCTCCAGCGGAATCCGCGCCAGCACCTCGTCCCAGGGAAACAGCGGGCCTGGATCCACCTTGCGGGCCACCGTCAGCGCCGGGTCGTCGCTGGCCTGCATGCGATCGGTATCCAGAACCTCGTGGCCGGCGATCCAGCGCAGCTGTGGCAGCGTGGCCCGCAGGTACCGCAGCAGGTGGAGCAACGCTTCGATCTGCGGACCGGTATAGGGCTCGGTCATGGCCTGGTGTCCGCTGTCGTACCAGTGCGGGTAGCGGCCGATGTTGACCAGCTCGATCCCCACCGAGCGCGGGTTCCAGCCGCGCACGTGGTGGGCGATGCGTTCGGCAGGCACGTATTCGGTGATCGCCCCGGCGCGGTCCACATACCAGTGCCCCGCCGCGCCGGTGCCGGCCTCCGGATACAGGATGCGCTCGCCGTACTCGCGCGCCATGGCCATGTCCGGCAGCTCGGTGCAGTGGATCACCACCAGGTCGATGTCATTGACCGTGCGGTGGCCCAGGCGCTCGACATAGGGCAGGTGCTGGCGGGTGATGGAGGGTGCGGTATCGGTCATGTGCCGATGCTAGGCGATTTATCGCCGCACAACCGCAGGCGCGACGTCCTGGCGGCCGGCAAATGCTCTAGCATTCCTCCATGGATAAGTTTGCGTGTTGCAACGATGACAGCGGAGCGCGGGCATGAGCGCACGCGGCCACGTCATCCTTTCCCACGGCTTCGAGAGCGGCCCGGGCGCCACCAAGGTGACCGCGCTGACCGAGGTGTGTGAACGTCTGGGATGGACCCACGAGCGACCCGACTACACCGATCTGGACGCCCGTCAGGAGATCAGCGACCTGGGCGATGTGCCCAGCAGGCTGCAGCGCCTGCTCAAGTGCGCCCAGGGTGCGGCCGCGCGCGGCCCCCTGGTACTGGCCGGCTCCAGTCTGGGCGCGTGGATCTCCGGCCGGGTGTCGCTGCAGGTCCCGGTGGCGGGCTTGTTCCTGATGGCGCCTCCGGCGCGCCTGAGCCCCGCGCCGGCGCTGGATGCGGCTGAAGTGCCGATCTCGATCGTGCACGGCTGGGACGATGAGCTGATTGACGCGGCCCACGTGATCGACTGGGCCCGCCCGCGCCGCGCCCGCCTGCTGCTGGTGGATGACAATCACCGGCTGGAACGCCACGTGCAGGCCTCCGCCGACGCGTTCGCTGAGCTGCTTTCCTCGCTGTAATCGGGCAACTTCGCGGCTTCCGCGGACCGCCTCACTGCCACCCCCGGCGCCACTTGCGTGGCCCGGCGCCCTGTACCCTGTCGCCATGAATTTCTTTGTCTCCTGCGCCAAAGGCCTGGAATACCTGCTTGCCGATGAGCTGCTGGCGCTGGGCTGTGAAAAAGCCACCGCCACCGTGGCCGGCGTCAACGCCACCGGCAGCCTGGCTGTCGCCCAGCGCGCCGTGCTGTGGGCGCGCACCGCCAGCCGGGTGCTGTGGCCGCTGGCCGACTGGGACTGCCCGGATGAGCACGCCCTCTACGACGGCGCACGCGCGCTGGATTGGCACGATCACCTGGCCCCCGGCATGACGCTCGCCGTGGATGCCCATGTGTCCGGTACCGCCATCACCCACGCCCGCTACGCCGCCCAGCGCACCAAGGACGCGGTGGTTGATGCCATGCGTGAGCGCGACGGTACCCGCCCCGATGTGGATCTGGAGCGGCCCGATCTGCGCCTGAACCTGGTGGTGCGCAAGGGCAGGGCGCTGCTGTCGGTGGACCTGGGTGGCGGACCGCTGCACCGCCGCGGCTGGCGCAAGGCGCAGGGCGAAGCACCGCTGAAGGAAAACCTGGCAGCGGCCGTACTGCTGCGCGGCGATTGGCCACGGGTATACGCCGATGGCGGCGGGCTGCTGGATCCGATGTGCGGCAGCGGCACCCTGCTGATCGAAGGCGCGCTGATGGCGGCCGATGTAGCCCCGGGCCTGCTGCGGCTGCGTACGCTGGCTGGTCACGCGGGTACGCAGGCCGGCACGCAGATTGACCAGGCCATCCTGCCCACCCGGTGGCCCGGATTCGACCGCGAAACCTGGAACGACCTGTGGCAGGAGGCCATGGTGCGTGAGCAGACCGGCCGTGCCGCATTGCGTCCGGCCTTTTACGGCAGCGATATCGACCGGCGGGCCATCGATGCGGCCATCACCAACGCCGCGGCGGCCGGGTTGGCCGATTCGATCAACTTCCGGGTCGCCCCGATCGAGCGCCTGGCCGATACATTCCCAGCGCTTGGTGCCGGTGTCGACGCGCAGGCCATAACGGGCCTGGCAGTGTGCAACCCACCTTATGACGCCCGCCTGGCGGCCGACCCGGCGCTGTACCGCGCATTGGGCGACGCCCTGGCCGCAGCGGCTCCCGGCTGGCGCGCCAGCCTGCTGTGTGGCGATGAAGAGCTGGCTTTCGCCACCCGCCTGCGGGCCCGCAAGCGCTACCGGCTGTGGAACGGTTCGCTCGAGTGCAGCCTCATCGTCTGTGACGACGTTGCCCCGGCCAGGCGCGAAACATCCGCCCCCCGGCCGCTGGGCGAGGGCGCGCAGATGGTGGCCAACCGGCTGCGCAAGAACCTGCGCGGGCTCAAAACCTGGCGCGCGCGCGAAGGTGTCGGTTGCTTCCGCATCTACGATGCCGACCTGCCGGAATACGCCGCCGCCATCGATGTCTATACCGAGGCCGACGCCCCGGATCGGCATTGGCTGCACGTGCAGGAATACGCCCCGCCGGCCACCATCCCGGAGCAGACCGCCCGCCGCCGCCTCGGTGACCTGCTGGCTGCCGCCCGCGAGGTGTTTGAACTTCCGCAGGAACGCATTGCGGTCAAGACCCGCACCCGCGGCAAAGGCGGCAGCAAATACGGGCGCATGGACGCGCGTGGCGACTACATCGTGGTGAACGAAGGCCCGGCGCGGCTGCGGGTGAACCTGTTCGATTATCTGGATACCGGCTTGTTCCTCGATCATCGCCCGCTGCGCGCCCGCATCGGTGCAGAAGCGCAAGGCAAGCGCTTCCTCAACCTGTTCTGCTACACCGGCGTGGCCACCGTGCAGGCCGCCATGGGCGGCGCGGCACAAACCACCAGCGTGGATCTGTCCGCCACCTACCTGCAGTGGCTGGTCGACAACCTGGGCGAAAACGGCATCGGCGGCAGCGACCACCGCATGGTGCAGGCCGATGCCCTGGCCTGGCTTGAGGCCGAGCGCGGCCAGTACGAGCTGATCTTCTGCGACCCGCCCACCTTCTCCAACTCCGCCCGCGCCAGCGATTTCGATATCCAGCGCGAACATGTGCGCCTGCTGCAGGCCGCGGTCGCCAGGCTGACGCCGGGGGGCGTGCTGTACTTCAGCAACAACTTCCGCCGCTTCCGCCTGGATGAGGAGGCGGTGGGGGAGTTTGCCCAGTGCGAGGAAATCACCCCCACCACCATTCCCACCGACTTCTCCCGCAACCAGCGCATCCATCGCGCATGGCGCCTGCAGCCGCCGTCGGTGTGGAAGACGACCATCGGCAGTCGTGCGTAACCCACTGTTCCATCTGCACTGACTGCCCAAGCGGCGGCGCGCCCCCATTATTCCTGTTCCCGCACAGGAGCCCGCCATGAACAACACCGACCGCTACGCCCGCATCGCCAGCAAGCTGCGCGGCATCCCCGCGTCTGACGGCGCCGGGGTCAAGCTGACCCGGGTAATCGGCAGCCCCCAGCTGCAGGATCTGGATCCCTTCCTGCTGCTGGATGAATTCGGCACCGATCGCGCGGAGGACTACATCGCCGGCTTCCCCGAGCATCCGCACCGGGGCTTTGAAACCGTCACCTACATGCTTGATGGCCGCATGCGCCACCGCGACAACCATGGCAACGAAGGCCTGCTGGTACCCGGGGCCGTGCAGTGGATGACCGCCGGCCGCGGGCTGGTGCATTCGGAAATGCCCGAGCAGGAGGAAGGCCGCATGCGCGGCTTCCAGCTGTGGGTGAACCTGCCGGCCAAGGACAAAATGACCGCGCCGCGCTATCAGGAATTCGGCCCCGAGCGCATTCCCACGACCGCTCCCGCGGCGGGCGTGGAAGTGAAGGTGATTGCCGGCAGCGTGGGCGATACGATCGGCCCGATCGCGCAGCCCGCGACCGATCCGCTGTATCTCGACATTGCCCTCGCGCCGGGCAGCAACTGGGAATATGCGCTGCCCGAAGGGCATAACGCGTTCGCCTACGTGTTCGAGGGGAGCCTTGAAATCGGCGCCGGCGAAGAAGCGCGCGCGCTGGACACACAGGAGATCGGTATCCTCGGCGGAGGCGGCCTCCTGCGCCTGCAGGCAGGCGACGCCGGTGCGCGCCTGATCCTGGTGGCCGGCCGGCCGCTGCGTGAGCCCGTCGCCCGCCACGGGCCCTTCGTCATGAATACCCGCGAGGAGCTGATGCAGGCATTCGTGGACTTCCAGGAAGGCCGCTTCTGAAAGCAGGAAGGCCGGCTTGCGCCGGCCTTCGTTGAGTTTGGATGGCAGGAGCGGGTGCGCCTCAGTTGCTGCTCACCCGGTTATCGCTGAAATCCAGACGCTCTACCATCTGCATGTTCTCCAGCAGAGCCTCTTCGGAAAACGTGCGGGTCCAGATGTGGGCTACCTGGTCCCGGCTCAGCTCCACCAGCGTTTCCCGGACCAGGATGTCGGGCTGGGTGCCCACTTCCGCCCGATACCAGCGGATATCCTGTCCGGCCACCACGCCGCGCTCCTCCCGATACGCACGGCGGGGCTGGAACGGCGAGTCGCCGGATAGTGATAGGCCGAATGCTTCGGTGCCGTCCGCGCCCACCGCGCTGCAGATCAGGAATGCATCGTTCCCACGCTGTTCCCAGCTCAGGCCTGAATTGGCCGGCAGCTGCGGGCAAGTCGCCCCCGTCTGCGCGTTGGCTCCCGTCGCAGTGCCCCATACCAAAGCAAAAACGACAAGCGGCAGCAGTCGTCTGGTCATGGAATTCATTCTGGTTTTCCCCTTTTGGATGCGCTGTTCGCACAGCGTGGCGCTGCACAAACGCTCCTCCCATCCGGACCATACCTTCCATTGGCGCCTGGATTTGTGATGCGCGTCACCGTTTTGGCGCGCTTTGTGCACTTGGCGGCTCAGAACCGGTCGCGCTCCAGCGTTGCCTTGCCGCCTGATGCAATGCGCACGCGGAACAGATCCCCGTACTCCTCCTCGCTCATCGCCTCCACCGGGCAGGCGCACAGCGCCGTGACGATGTCGGGCACGGTATTGCTGTGCCCCACCAGCAGGACCGCATCGCCAGCGTGGCGGATATGCAGCAGCGTGGCCAGTTCGGTGGCCGGCAGCTCAGGATCGTAGTCGCGCACTTCCAGCGACTTTTCAGCTGCCACGGGCGCTGCCGTAGCGCGGGTGCGCCGGGTGGGGGTGGAATAGATCGCTTTCAGCGGCACATCAGCCAGCGCCTCCGCCAGCGCCCGGGCGCGGGCCTGGCCGTCGGCATCAAGCACGGGGTTCTCCGGGTCGTCAGTTGCCTTTTCTGCGTGGCGGACCACGATGAACGTGGTTTCCAGCTCCAACTCCGGCTCGGGCGACTGTGCAATGCCATCAGCCGGGGCAGGGGCGGGCTGCAGCAGCGCGCAACCGGCCAGTCCAACAAGCAGCAGTGGCAACAACAGCAGGCGCATCGGGAACTCCGTTCTGGGTCTGCCAGCATGATGCCCGCCGCGGCGCGCCGGGAAAAGCCCCGGTGCACGGCGGGCCACCGCTCTGCCTGCATCCCGAGGCCGATTGCGGCATGCTGGCAACATGTCGAATTCCCCTTCTGTCGCGCCCGATCCGGACACCACCCCCGGCAGCGTTGTCCGCCCTGTACACCGCTGGCGCGGCGATGCCGGGCGCCTGCTTGACGACCACATTGCCGAAGAGGTGCCGGTCGCGTTCGTCTACAACGACCAGCCGTTCGCAGTGATGATGGCCACCCCCGCGGACCTGGAGGATTTTGCCGCCGGTTTTGCACTCAGCGAAGGCATCATCGAGTCGCGGGGGGATCTGCTCATCGAAAGTGTCGAACACCTGATCGAAGGCATCCAGATCCGCATGCGCATTCCCGCCAGCCGCGCCAAGGCGCTGGAGAACCGGCGGCGCAGCATGAGCGGGCGCAGCGGCTGTGGCGTCTGCGGCAGCGAACTGCTGGAGGCGGCCCTGCGTTACCCGTCGCCGGTCGTCGCAGACGTGCGCGTGACCGTGCCGGCACTGCAGCGGGCCCTGCGCGAGCTGCGCTCCGGCCAGGACATCAACGCCCGCACCGGCGCCACCCACGCCGCAGGCTGGGCCGCCCTGGATGGCAGCCTGCAGCTGCTGCGGGAAGACGTGGGCCGGCACAACGCCCTGGACAAGCTCATCGGGGCAATGAGTGCGGCAGGCGCTGACCCGGCAGCCGGGTTCGTGGTGGTCACCAGCCGTGCCAGCTACGAGATGGCCATGAAAGCCGCCAGCGCCGGCGTAGCCCTGATGGCCGCCGTGTCCGCGCCCACCGCCCTGGCGATTTCACTCGCGGAACGCGCCAATCTGACCCTGATCGGTTTTGCCCGCGATGATGGCCATGCGGTATACAGCCACGGTCATCGCCTGCTGGCGGGGGATGGCTGACACCCGGGTTGTCGCACCCCGTCCGGTATTGCGGTGGGCCGCCCTCAGCCCTTGCCGGGCAGTTCGACCACAGGGTTGAAGCCCCCGAAGATCATCCGCTTGCCGTCGAACGGCATGGGATTTTTCTCCGGGTTCATGCGCGGGTCGCTTCCATCCATCATCTTCGCGAACGCGACGTCGCGCGTGGCTTTGTCCGGCCATTCGATCCACGAGAACACTACCGTCTCGTCGTCCTTTGCCTGGACCGCCTTGCGGAAATCGGTCTGCTTGCCGTCGGGCACGTCATCGGCCCAGCATTCCAGGACGCGCGTGGCGCCCAATTCGACGAAGAACGAATCGCCGAGGTTGGCGTGATCGGTGAACTTCTGCTTGTTCGCCGTGGGCACGGCGAGCACGAAACCGTCGATGTAGGCCATTGCATCGTTCCTGTGGGGGAGGGCCGCCTGCGAGGGCAGTCAGTGCACTGCGCCGAGAGTCTCCAGCTCCTCTGCGCGCTGGGTCGTCTCATCAAGCACGCACTGGTTTGATGCGAGCGTTGCAAAGGTGCCGCCTTCCGGATCAGCGTAGAACCCGCAGTTCGCATCCCGATACTGGATCCACAGACGCTGGGCTGCGGTAAGTTCTTGTTTGCGCTCGGAACTCAGCTGCGCTTGAAGCGTCCTGTAAGCGCTGTTGAGCCTCGCATCCTGGGTCTGCAGCTCCGCGGCGATACAGTCGAGCATATTGCTCGTTACGCTATTGGACTGCTCCATGCATGCGGAATAGCTTGCAGAGTCGGTTGCATCGGCGGTACACGACATTGAGAGCGATATGAGACACGCCAACGCGATTGAGTGCTTGCTCATTCACATTCTCCTGCTACCTGACGACCGGGTTAGGCGAAACCGCGTGCAAGCAGAACCAAGTAGTTGAGCTGGGCGTTCAAGCCGCTGTGCCTACGAGTGCCTGGTGACGCGCAGTGGCTTCACATTGAACGCGTTTCCACGCCGCGCACGGCCATCACGCCGTGCCTGGAGTCACAGGAAAAAGCGGACGGAGGTCGCCGCGTTGGCGAGCAGTGCCGCAGAACGCCGGCTCAGCAAGTACGCCTATGGCGAAGCACCCTCCAACCCGCTGCCGAAGAAGCTGGTGATGTCAAAGTAAACCACCCGCCGGTCACCGGATGGCAGCTCAACCTCAATCTGGTCATAGACACGTGGCCCTTGGCCCTGCAGCAGGCGCTGCCGCGTCACCTCGGCGCCGGGAAGGTGCCTCCTGAGCCAGGCGTGTTCAGCGCGGATGCCCTCCAGTGTTTCCGTGGCCTGGATGATCACTGCCGTGGCCAGCGATTCCCCTGGACCTGGCGGGTCAGGGAGCTCGAATGGAAACGGCACCCGCATGGTCATCCGCACTGGCTCGCCCTGCAGCGTGGCCGGGCGGAACCACCACCGCTCCACGGCCGTGAGCACCGCATCGCCGAATTCCGGATTCGTCGCTGATTCCACACGCAACCTTGTGGGGCGGCCTTCTTCGTCCACAGTGAAAACCACTGCCGCGAGCCCCGTCAGCCCCTCTGCCAGCGCTTGTGGTGGATAGATCGGCGCGTAGCCGTCCAGCAACTCCGGCAGCGTGTCACAGGCCGCGTCGGCGCAATGATGCTCCAGCCCCTGTGCAGCAATCCCCCGGTTGTACGCCTCCACGTCGATCCGCGAAGCAGACGGGGCGGTCACGCCGGAATCGCCCCGCACCAAACTGATGCCCGAAATCGCATACGCCAGCAGAAAAGCCCACATCCAAGTTCGCATCACAACTCCGGTCCGCGCGGTCCCTTCATGAAGGGCGTCGATCAATCTCGCTGAAACGACTGATGACGCGTGGCCGCGTAAGTATCCTGAATCTCCCCTAACGCTTGAGTTAACCCGACCTGCATGTTGTTGGTGGAACGGAGCGGGTTCGGGTTGAACGAACTGTTAGGCGCGTGCCTAGACGCTTTGAAGAATAGCGGAACGGCGCTCTTCATACTCGGAGTCCGTGATGAGGCCCTTTGACTTGAGGTTGGCAAGCTCTTGTAGGCGCGACTCCACTGTCAGAGACGAGGCGGTAGCAATTGCTGGGGGCGTGCTTGGCGCTGTGGCCGCATGGGGCCGACGGGTAACGCGAACAATGAGCCAGATGATGAGGCCAATGATTGCTGCAAGAATGCCGAGAACAAACAGCACGATGATCCAGTGCCACAAGCTAAATCCCCCCATGAACTTCCCTCAGTTGCGATAGAAATGAGTGCGCGCCTAACACCTAAGTTAAGCCGAGACGCGTAGTGGAGCGAACCACATGGCAAGCTTTTTCTGCCATGTGGTTTGCGTAGCGAAGCGGCTTCGGCTTGAACGCATTGTTAGGCCTCACGTGCATTGAGCACCGAGGCCATTTGAACGGCATCTGGCCGCTGTAGGAACAGATACAGAAGTCTGCAAGCTCCGAACTCACGATGAAGCTCGGCCTGGCGAACTGGATGGTTGCCAAGGCGATAACGGCGCGTGGAACCTGACTTGGCGGGAAGCTCATAGACACCGAAGCTGCGTGGCACGGTCAGGTTGCCGTCGTGCCGTACGTTGGCTGGCGGGACTGCACGGCTGATGAGATTGCGCTCTGTTGAAGTTGCCATGATCTCGCTCTGTGAGGCCTAACACCTAAGTTAAGCCGAGACGCGTAGTGGAGCCAACCACATGGCAAGATTTACCTGCCATGTGGTTGGTGGAACGAAGCGGCTTCGGCTTGAACGCATTGTTAGAGCGCGGCCGCACGGGCCTGCCGGCGCTCATGAATCGTGTGATGGCACTTGTTGCAAAGCGCTACCAGCTCAAACAAGAATTCATCCCCCATGTTCTCGTACGTTAGGTGGTGCACCTCTACGGCAGGCTGTTCTCTGCAGCCCTCGCAGAGATTGTCTGCTCGCTCCAAGACTAGCCGGCGCTTCTTTGACCAGCCAGATGATGCCAAGTAGTTGTTGTACCTTACTTGCCACTCGTCGTTCGAGGTAGCTCCTGGCGCGGCAAGCGCGTTTGTCCGGTTGCGATAGTCGAGATCTACTTGATCATAGGCTAGCGACTTCTTCCGCCCCCAGTCTTCCATCAAATCGTCATCAAAAGGCGGCGGGATGACGCTCCCGTTCTGGTAGATAGCGTCAGCGCGTTTTATTGGGTTGGTTGTCGGCTTTCCGCAGCGTAGGCATTGCCGCACATACTGAAACCCTCCGTTCGCAACGCGACGCTCCCGGAAAGCGGTCTCCTCGTGACCACAGTCAAACGCGGCTTGACACTCGCGCAATGCATTGGATCTAAGCGACCACGGAGACTGAAAATCTGTCATAAGCGCACTAACACCTGAATTAAGCCGACCCGCGAAGCGGGTTCGGCTTGAATGAATTGTTAGGCCTACCACTTGCGAGCAAAGCTTTTCCTGACCGTTGTACCAATGTATGAGTTGAGCCCATGACCTTGAGCAGCGAGGGCTTTCATGTGGTCGATCATGGCCTTACCAGGCCTCGAGTAATCGTAAAGATAGTTACGGTACGCGCCATCTCGAAACACCACATGAATCGAATCGTCTGTGGTTGCGTATGAGACGACGTTCGAGTTTCCATTTAGGTTGCGGTAGGGAGTCATGCAATTCTCTCCTTGGTAGGCCTAACACCTAAGTTAAGCCGAGCTGCGTAGTGGAGCCAACCACATGGCAAGCTGTACCTGCCATGTGGTTGGCGGAACGAAGTAGCTTCGGCTTGAACGCATTGTTAGGCCGGTCACTTCGCTTGTCTCGGCTGGAACTGCTCCACAGTGATGGAGTGGAGCACCTCGCCGGTAGTCTCGGAGGCCATAAACCTTCCAACTACCAAGACAGGTAGCTCTTCGGGACTCGCCCCCATGTTGCGATGCGCATAGCTGACCAAGCGTGAGTAATTAGACTCTCCTTCTCTGGGCTCTTTGATGTCAACGTTAGGACGCCGCTTGCCGCAAGGAAGAAGCGCAACCCCATGGATGATGACGTTGATGCAAGCCCCTACCGCGATACGCTGCCCGTCGTACTTGGCGGGGTTTGAGATAACGGCGTCTAGCCCAAGAACTTGGTCTGTGGGTACTGTCGCGCAACTAGCTAGGCATGCGGCGGCAATAGCGGAGATGAACTTGGCTGCCAATTGAACTCTCCAGACCGGCCTAACACCTAAGTTAAGCCGACTTGCGTAGCGGAGCCAAACACATGGCAAGCTTTTTCTGCCATGTGTTTGGTGGAGCGAAGCAAGTTCGGCTTGAACGAATTGTTAGGCCTCACGCCCGGGTTTGTTGCGCCCGTTGGTGCGGCCGCCTGTTGAAAGCTTAAATGCAACTGCGGCTGCGATAAGAGCCAACAAGGTAGCCGAGCACATGACAGCAGGAAGCACCCAGACCGGCGCCCCAGGGAACTGCGCGACAATACCTGGCCCAAGAAGAATTCCTATAACCGCCCCCAAGAGTGCGACCGAGAAAGCGGCGAGCGCGCTTCGTGGGGTGATTTTTGGGCTGTTCTGCACGGATCTCTCCTGTGAGGCCTAACACCTAAGTTAAGCCGAGACGCGTAGTGGAGCGAAGTACATGGCAAGCTCTTCCTGCCATGTACTTTGCGGAACGAAGCGGCTTCGGCTTGAACGCATTGTTAGGCCTCATAGCGGCCATGGGCTTGGAACATGCAACTCATCGGCAAGGTAGGCACGAACCCCGCCGTCTGTTGCCTTTCCAAGGCTACGAAACAGTCCCGGTAGTCTTGAAGCGTACTGATTGTGAATAGTTGGGCGCGGATTAACGCCATGGGCGATCTGGTGACGAAAAGTGATCGCCTCAGTCAAGCGAGCGATAGCTTGCCCGGGCGAGGTGTTCTGCCACTGCCACACCAAAGTTATGTCTTCCAGTCCGATCGTGTCCGCAATGAGCCGCTTAACATTGTCCGCGTTTGGAGTGTTGAAGCGACCGATTTGCGACCTGGCGCTGGCATTTATCGATTGCCACGTGGTGTTGGCAGGATTGGTCGGACGGAACGTCGAAACTGACTCTTTGACCAGTTCTTCTACGTACGCTTCCCAAGCGGACAAACACATAACAACCGCCGCGCGGTTCAACGCGCCGAGGCCGTGTTGCCTGCCTCGATTCCCGGTGCGTAAACGACGATGAGCAGCCTCGATATCGACGGCGTCGTTGAGCAGTGGCTGGAGAAAATTGTCGTAAGCGAGAGATGTCATATGTGAGGCCTAACGCCTAAGTTAAGCCGAGCCGCGAAGCGGCTTCGGCTTGAACGCATTGTTAGGCGGCTGCGCCCGCGAGGTGGCCCGCCGCCAATACCCTGAGAGACCATATGCGTACAACTATGACGCGAGCAAGCTCCGTGACTGCCAGAAGAGCGAACGCCACGCCTGGATGAAGCGCGACTCCGAAAGTGGGCAGCACCACAAACACCGGGAAAACCGTGGGCAGAGCGAAAATTACCCGGAGCGGGAAGAGCGCATAGTTGAGCCATGCGAGTGACGGGCGCCGGAGAAGCAAGCCAAGTCCGCAGGCAAGGATGGCGACATAGACGCCAAAGATCGCTGCAGCTTGGAGTGCGGGATATGGAAGCCCGAATGTGATGAGGCTTTGCCAGTAGCCTGGGATCCCCGAGCCGCCGAGCACGCCAATTGCGGCCCAAGCGACGTACGTCAGGTCAAGTGCACCGAGAACTCCGATAAGCCGCGGAAGTGATGTCATAGGAATCCGGCTTTTGCTGCCGCCTAACACCTAAGTTAAGCCGACCCGCGCAGTGGAGCGGAACACATGGCAAGCTCTTTCTGCCATGTGTGTCGCGTAACGAAGCGGGTTCGGCTTGAACGCATTGTTAGGCGCCACTAGCCGAGAAACACGCTGACTATGGCGCCCAACGCCAAGAGCACGATAACAGCCCCGAGAGCGCCGATGACAAAAGGAAAGGCTACTGCGCCCACACCAAGGACAGCTGCTCCTATGCAGGGCCTCCTGGGCTCTCTCCGGACGAACCCGAAGATGGCCAAGACAATTGCAAGTCCGCCCAGCAGCGATGTGGCCGCAATCACCAACTGTTCGCGATCCCACGAACCGTCGCCTTGAGGCTCCTCCGCCCGGCCGGTGAATCGGTTGACCGTGGCGTCGCGAATGGCCACGACCTTGTCCGCAATCATGTCCTCGAGCGGCGGCGAGGGTGCAGCCGCCACAATCCAGAAATGTACGATCGCGACAAGAAGTGCCAGAGCGCCTAGGCCCAAGCCGAGCGTGCTGAGTTTGAGGGACCGGTGATTTGTCATGTGACGCCTAACACCTAAGTTAAGCCGACGTGTGTAGCGGAGCCAATCACATGGCAGGCTCTTTCTGCCATGTGATTGGTGTAGCGAAGCGCGTTCGGCTTGAACGCGTTGTTAGGCTTACCCCTCTTTGACCGCAGTAACATTGCCGGACCTGTCCATATGTATATGGTAGATAACGGCGTTATTACCGTCGTCACAGAAAGCGTAATAAACCGGAGCGTTGACAGACGATTTGAACGGGGCTTCGTAGTATCGGACAGCTCGACCGCACCAAAGTCCCCGGCTCTCGATGATCGCCTTTACTCTTCCTTGTGTCTGCACATCTATATCTGGCGTCGTGGCGTTGCTTATATTCGTCGCCCTGCGGGGAAACTCCTCTTTTTTACTGGGAGAGCAGGCCCAGAAAAATGCAGCGATAAGGGATATGACAATAGCAATTGGCCAAAACCAGCTATGCGCGACGTCGACGTGCGCTTGAGGCTGAGCAGGCGCGACTGGAGTCGGTTTAACGGGAGCTCCGCAATGTGGGCAGGCGTTCGCTGTATCCGAGACCGTGCCGTGACATTCTGCGCATTGGATGAGCGCCATCTATTCCCTCCTTTGAGCCTAACACCTAAGTTAAGCCGAGCCGCGAAGCGGCTTCGGCTTGAACGCATTGTTAGGCGCCTGCCCGGTGAGCCGCGCCTCCCGAAGCAGTTTGCCTGAAACCCAGAGGTTCTTGGCCGGAACCACCAGACCTGACTCGAAGGGAGTGAACAGCACGGTCATGATGAGCATCGGTACCAATCCTATGGTCTTGGCACGGGGATCGATAGATCGGCAGGTCCGGTGAACGGCGGTTGCGTACGCGATCACCGGTGGCACTGTGACTAGCGCCAGCACGATTGCGGCAGCGATTGTGGTCTTGGATGCCTGAGTGACAGCGGTAACGATCATCGCAGTGAACCAAGCGACGTGAATCACGTAGCTTTGTAGCAGACGCCTCCGTTGCTTTTTTAGCTTCGTGACGACGCAAGGTTCCATGGGCGCCTAACACCTAAGTTAAGCCGAATTGCAGCGCGTAGCCGGCAACATGGCAAGCTCTTTCTGCCATGTTGTTGGCGTAGCGGTGCAATTTCGGCTTGAACGCATTGTTAGGCATCAGCCGGTCCGCTGGCGCTATGCCGAAGACCGATGCCCACTGACGTGCCAGCAACGAGAGCGACAACGAGCACAGTCCACTCCAGTGCGACAGAAGCCCACGGCGTGCTACCGAGCCAAGCGGTAAGTACCGCCGAGAGTCCGACCGCGACGAGAACTTGCAGCAATAGACCGCCCCAAGCGTGGGCGAATGGCTTCGCGGGATAGCGCACTGCAAAGAAGGCGAAGATTGCCGAGCAAACGACGAATGAGGTGGCATGGCCAGCGAAAAGCCAAGAAGCGCCAGAGTCAGGAGACTGAAGAGCACCTTCTACGAAGCCGAGTACGACCTGGGCAACGAACAGAAGAGTTGCGAGCAGGACTATTTTGTTCCAGTTCACGACGCCCTCCATCTGATGCCTAACACCTAAGTTAAGCCGAGCCGCGAAGCGGCTTCGGCTTGAACGCATTGTTAGGCGCCACCCGCCGCAATCGTCAGCGTGAGACTCACGTCACCGCCAGCCACGACAATCGGCTTGTCAGCCCGAGTGGTGACTGCGGTCGAGACCGAACCTCTCGAGGTCTCTGCTTTAACAGTGACATCCAGTAAGTCTTCCTCTCTTGGAGTGACCGTGACCGTAAGGGTGTAGCCGCCCTCGCCGTGCACAGCGACTGACGCCGGAGCCCCAGGCCTTACGACCACGCTTGGCTCTCCCACCAGCTCGCCGCCATGCTCGATAAGCGCGGTCACTTGGTAGCTGTTTGTAGCAAAGCTTGGTGCGGCGAAGAGCGCAGCCGCTGCGATGACAACGGAAGTGAACGCAGTCTTGAAATTCACGGGGAACTCTCCTTGGTGCCTAACGCCTGAGTTAAGCCGACCTGCGTAGCGTAGCCGACAACATGGCAAGCTTAACCTGCCATGTTGTTGGTGTAGCGAAGTAGGTTCGGCTTGAACGAATTGTTAGGGCCCACCCACGGACCCTGTGGCTACAAGTATCTGGTGGTAACGATGATTGTCTATGCCCGTGGCCTGTTCCGCCGCTATGGGGTGGCCACCGGCCGGCACTGCAACACTGGGGCGGCTAGTGCTGCTTTGGAACTGCACGCTCACAGCTAGGCCAAGAGTAGGCGGGTAGCCAGGCATAGAGTTGGCGATAGTGCCTGGCGCCGGCGGCTCAGCAACCCCGTCCTTGTCGTAGATCTCGACGTAGCGGTAGAAGTCTGGCTCCGTCACCTCCACCCAAACGCCCCAAGCGTAGTAGTCGGGTTGCTCTTTGAACGGAAGCTTGAGAAGGCAGCGGATGAAAAAACGGTTGCCTAGCTGGCACAGGTCGCTGTTGAACTTGGCCGCGTTAGATCGCTCGTCCTCCGGAATAGCCCATACGTCGTCGGGAAGTTGCCAGCCATGATCCGTGGGCAAGCCTTCGTGAGTTTCGCCGCAAGTGGAGCAGTTGAACGATGAAGTCACGTGTGGGCCCTAACACCTAAGTTAAGCCGAGACGCGTAGTTCCGCAAAGCACATGGCAAGCTGTATCTGCCATGTGCTTTGCGGAACGAAGCGGCTTCGGCTTGAACGCATTGTTAGGCCGCACCGCCAGAAAGCCTGCCCCAAGACTGCCGAAGGCCCACAAGATGGATGAGGCCGATCAGTAGGCAGATGGAAGAACTCACAACCCAGAACGTCATGCTGTTCCCGGGGAAGTGCGCCATGACCGGCACGAATGCGACGCCCCGAACGATGTAGATGGTCGTGATTGCGGAGAGGATGGTACGTCGCAACGGCAGCTGGCGAACTACACCGGCACCGGAGAGAGCGTAAGCACTCCACCCAGCAAGAACGGCGGCAATGACCAGGGTAACGACGATGGGATACCAGTGGCCGGCCAAGTGCAGTTGTGCCATTTGCTCTCCGGCGCCCAAGAGCCGAAACAGCGGAGCGCCCACGGCCAGGCACGCCAGATGCATCAGCGCTGCGATCCCGCTAAGGGCGGCGCCGACTACCAGAAACTTGTTGGTTGGACTGGCCATGTAGCTCCCCAGCGGCCTAACGCCTGAATTAAGCCGCGCCGCGAAGCGGTGTCGGCTTGAATGAATTGTTAGGCCTCATCCTGTGACCTTGCGGTACAGCACTGATCCGGACTCTGGAGCTACCAGAAGTAGAACCTTGTCCGTAGTGAAGAAGTCCACGGTGTGCGGGGAATCGGGAGCGGGCGAAATGTTTGTGGTGATGTGATCAAAGGGCTCGCCCATGTCACGCCCCCAAGCGACATTATGGATCTCGATGCTCTGTCCGTCAGCCAGGGTAGCTACGGTAAGCGAGCCACAACGCGCCTGGAGTGCTTCTGAAACCGGATCAACGTGTTCGATTGTCATGAGGCCTAACGCCAGAATTAAGCCGCGCCGCGAAGCGGTGTCGGCTTGAATGAATTGTTAGACACTGCCCTCGCGCTCCACGACTAGAATTCTGGCCTCGCCGATAGGGTGTGCCACATGCTCCGTTCCTATCGACGCATAGAACACATCACCGCTCTCCAGGATTGTGCTTTGCTCGGCACCCGTGTCGTCGCGGAACCGCATCTCCACGCGCCCGGCAAGAACGGCAAAAACTTCCTCACCGTCATTGATATGCCATTTGTATGGCTGGTCCGTCCAATGGAGACGAGTGGTGACACCGCCCATATTGGCAATATCAACTGCGCCCCAAGCGCGATCTGCTTTGAACGTGCTGCCGCGAAATACTTTCATGCAGTGTCTAACGCTTGAGTTAAGCCGCGCCGCGAAGCGGCGTCGGCTTGAATGAATTGTTAGGCCGCTACGCCATAAACGGTGCCGGCCAAGAGTAGAACTTGTACTGTGAGGATCCCCACGATGAACTGCCACACGGGTCGCCGCGGATACATCCGGTGCACGAAGAAATAGAGTGCCTTGGAATAGAGGAACGTGTAAATGAAGAACGCACCAAAGAGAACGACAAGCGTCGCGCCCGGAAACCACGAGGCAGCGAGTAGGCCCACAAAGACGGCCCAGAGATAGAAGGGCACGCCCAAGAGCAACATCACGTTGGTGCCGAGCCGAGGCATTTGCGTGTAGATGAGCACCGAACCCTCCGAGCGGCCTAACGCCTGAATTAAGCCGAACCGCGAAGCGGTTTCGGCTTGAATGAATTGTTAGACCTGCCAGCCGAGGAGCTGGATGAGTCGTCCACTTGAAACTCTACCGGAACCTGATGGCGACACGCATGCTCTCTGGGTGGGTAGCGCCATTCGGCCACAGCGGAAAGAATGGCTTCGTTGTACCCGACGGGGTGCTTGTTGTGGTGCCCGCTCGGACGCCACTCTGCAGAGACAACGGCGGGGGAATGCACCTTACCCGCGGGGGTAATGACGAACGAAACGTGGGCCTTGCCAATGAACTCGTTGTGCAGTCGGGGCGGCAGCTTTGGAGGCACTGTGGATGTAGGAGTAAGGCCAGGAGTGCAAGCTTGGAGAGACTTTGCTGCAGAGCATGCGCTCATAATGCTGCAAAGAATCAGGATCACCAGACTGTACATTGCTCTCATGGCAGGTCTAACACCTAAGTTAAGCCGAATTGCAGCGCGTAGCCAGACACATGGCAAGCTCTTTGTGCCATGTGGCTGGCGTAGCGATGCAATTTCGGCTTGAACGCATTGTTAGGCCGCCGCCACCAGACATCGCGAACACTTGCCTGGAAGCACCGCAGCCCAACCCCTGAGACGGAACATTACAACAACTTGCTGCAATCTGGCCGCAAACTTGGGTCTGATTGAGTAGAAGCACCGGGCCCTGCCGAAGCAGACTGATGCTGCCGCACCAACCTGCCAGATACCAATAGGTTCTTGGCTGGGACCACCAGACCGGACTCGAATGGGGTGAACAGCACCGTCATGATGATCATTGGGATGAGGCCAATTGTCTTGGCGGTTGGATCAATGGCGCGGCACGTTCGGTGCACCGCAGCCGCGTAGGCAATGACCGGAGGGACCGTTACCAGCGCCAGAAGAATTGAAGCCGCAATTACGGTCTTGGACGAATGGGCAATGGCTGTGACGATCATGGCGGCGAACCAGACGACATGGACAATGTAGCTTTGGAACAAGCGCCGTCTCTGCCTGATGAGCTTGGGGATCAGAGAGGAGTCCATTGCGGCCTAACGCCTGAATTAAGCCGCGCCGCGAAGCGGTGTCGGCTTGAATGAATTGTTAGGCGCAAACCGACGCACCAGAAGGCCGGCCAACAAGACTGCCGCAGGAACAATGAGCAGTTCCATGACCCAGCCGAAAGCGAAGGCGGGCAATAGCTGCCCTAGTATCGGATCACCAACAAGGTGGGCATTGCTGTATGCGAAATACGGAAGCACCGCAAGTACCACATAGAGCCAGATTCTTGAAGGGCGAAGCCTGAGCAAGATGATGGCTAGCGGGACGGAAAGAAGAACGGAGGTGAGAAAGTCCACTGGATAAAGGACCCAGCGGTAAGCCTCACCCATCCCTGCGTCCGTGATCAGGAAGGACGGCAAAGGGTTCTGCGCTGCCCACAATCCCCAGAACCGGAGCAGGAGATAGAAATGCACTACTCCAAGCAACAGGGCGATCATGATCGATACGAGCTTTGTCACTTAGCTGCGACCTGCAGAACGGACACAGCTTTGCGGCCGGAAGAATGAGTTCCGCACAGTGCGGGCATGCGACGCGCTTAGGATTATCAGTAGATCCTATGGACGATTGGTCAACTCCATCCTTCACCTGTTTCGGCCCACGACCGGCGACTTTATCGAACCCGCGCAAAAACCAGATCGCCAGGGCAATGACAACAACGGCAACTATAAAACCTTCCACAGCACTCCTCCGGGGAGATGGTTTGGATAGCGGCCTAACGCCTAAGTTAAGCCGAGACGCGTAGTGGAGCAAAGCACATGGCAAGCTGTATCTGCCAGGTGCTTTGCGGAACGAAGCGGCTTCGGCTTGAACGCATTGTTAGGCCCCAGCCCCAACTGTGTGGATGTACAGCTTTTGAGATTGTGGCCGAATGTCCAAGAAGTACTGCACGTTGCAGCCCTTGCAGGCTGCAGGATGCTCCTCATCACTCCCGCGCTGATTATCGAGAGCGATGGCTAGCACAGGGTGACCGCAAGTCCAGCAGCAGAACGCCAAATTATTGCCATGAGAATCAGCAGCAATTTCTGACCCGTTTGTGTCTAGCACCAGAAAGTTAGAGATCTTCATGATGTGTGCCGGTTGGACCTTGGAGGTACGACAGATTGGGGCCTAACGCTTGAATTAAGCCGCGCCGCGAAGCGGCGTCGGCTTGAATGAATTGTTAGGCGCAACTGTAGCCGAAGCCGAGGTCGGTACAACCCTGCGCGCTGACCGAAGCCCGTAACGAGCTTGCCGCAGAACCCGGTCCTCCGTGACAGAGATCTTTCCGGAGCTCGGCCGACCGGTCGCGCGGCCCCGAAGTCGTATACGCAGCCCGCACGAAGCCGGCTGCCGATATCGCAATCTCGGCTCGGGGTTGCGTGTGGCCGAAGCCGAGGCGCCAGATGCCGCCGCTCACCGCGCGTGCGCCGTGAACAACGAAGACCAGGAGCCAGGACGACGCGAGCTGAAGCACGAAACCTGAGCTACAGCTACTGCGGAGCTGTGAGCGCCTAACACCTAAGTTAAGCCGAACCGCGTAGTGGAGCGAACCACATGGCAAGCTGTACCTGCCATGTGGT
>NZ_JBSVRG010000010.1:0-169294 GCF_054052045.1 Luteimonas sp. A277 | reverse complement strand
CGCTTCCGCGACCCATCAGCCCTGCGATGGCAGGTTCACCCCCCTGCATCCAGAATCAGGCCCATGCTCGAACATGACTCCCACATCGGCCTGTGGCTGCTGGCCATCGACTGGCTGATCCGCATCGCCGCCCTGTTCTGGATCCCCACCCGGACCACGCCCGCCGCCGCGCGCAGCTGGCTGCTGCTGGTCGGCTTCCTGCCGCTGGTCGGCCTGCCCCTGTATCTGCTGTTCGGCCACCCATGGCTCTCGCGCGAACGGGTACGCCGACAGGCCGAAGCCTCCGAAGCCATCCGCGAAGGCCAGGCCCCGCAGGCCGCCCTGCGCTGGACCCCGCCCGGCACCGCCGCCGACAGCGAGATCGTCCCGTTGGTCGAGCGACTGGGAGGGTTCATGCCGGTGCGCGGTAACTCGGTGGAGCTGCTTGATGACTACGACGGCTCGCTCCAGGCGCTGATCGAGGCCATCGACGGCGCCAGCACGCGTGCACACCTTCTGTATTACCTGATGCACGATGACGCCGTTGGCGAGGCCGTCGTCCAGGCCCTGATCCGCGCCGCGGGCCGCGGAGTGCACTGCCGCCTGCTGCTGGATGCCATCGGGGCCAAGCAGGGCCTGCGCGCCTATGCCCGCAGGCTGCGTGCGGCCGGGGTGGAAGTGCACGACATGCTGCCCGGCGGCCTGCGCTGGCGGCGCAGCGGAAGGATGGACCTGCGCAACCACCGCAAGCTGGCGGTGATCGACGACGACGTGGCCTTTGTCGGATCACAGAACCTGGCCGCCGCGGAATTCGTTCCCGGCCACCCCAACCGGGAGCTGGTGGCACACATCCGCGGGCCGGCGGTGGCCCATGTGGAAGCCATGTTCGCGGTTGACTGGTATCTGGAGACGGGCGAGTTGCTGGAGGTCTCGCCGACGCGGCCTTTGCAGGACGAGGACATGGCCCTGCAGCTGCTGCCCAGCGGCCCGGCTTTTCCCTTTCCCAACGCCCGCGACACCGTTGAAACCCTGATCCACCTGGCCCAGCGCCGGCTGGTCATCACCACCCCATACTTCGTGCCCGACGACAGCACCATGAACGCGCTGCGCGTCGCGGCGCTGTCGGGGGTGGAGGTGCAGCTGATCCTTTCGGCCAGCAACAACAAGCCGTTGGCCAACCTGGCCCAGGAGGCCTGCTACGAGGAGCTGCTTGCATGCGGGGTGCGGATCTCACTCTATCGGCCGAACTTCCTGCATGCCAAGCATATGAGCGTGGATGAGGAGATCGCCATGGTCGGCTCGCTCAACCTCGACATCCGCTCGTTCGCCCTGAACGCCGAGATCGGCCTGATCTGCTACGACCAGCGCGTGGTGGCGCGGATGCGGGAGATCGAAGCCGGTTATCTGGACGATGCAGTGCATCTGTCACTGGAGCAGTGGCAGCAGCGGCCGCACTTCAAGCGCAGCCTGGAAGCCATTGCCCGGTTGGCGGATTCGTTCCTGTAGGCCTGCTCCCGTAACCCTGCTGCGCCGGCACTGTCCGGCACGGGGCGGCGTACACTGGGCCGCGTTCGCGCGGAGGGCGGGAATTGTCGAACTGGGTGCTGCTGCTGGTGTCGCTCGGCTACGCCGCGCTGCTGTTCGGCGTGGCATGGTGGGGTGACCGCAACCCCGGCTTCACCCAGCGCCCGGCGCTGCGCCCGGTGGTCTACAGCCTGGCCCTGGCGGTGTACTGCTCGTCGTGGACGTTCTACGGCGCGGTCGGCACCGCAGCCCGCAACGGCTTGGGCTATCTGCCCATCTATCTGGGCCCGCTGCTGCTGCTGATCTTCGGCTGGCGCATCCTCGAGCGGCTGGCGCTGATCGCGCAATCGCAGAACACGGTGTCGATCGCCGACTTCCTGGCCGCCCGCTATGGCCGCTCGCAGCGGCTGGCCGCGATGGTGGCATTGGTAGCACTGATTGCCGCGGTGCCGTATCTGGCGCTGCAGTACAAGGCGGTGGCGCTGAGCTTGCAGGTTCTGGGCGGCGATCGCATGCCAAGGGGCACCTTCAGTGACCCGGCCCTCTACGTGGCCCTGCTGATGGCGCTGTTCGCGATCCTGTTCGGCACCCGCCAGGTGGATGCCACCGAGCACCGCCCCGGCATGATGTTGGCGATCGCGCTGGAGTCGCTGGTCAAGCTGGTGGCGCTGGTGGCGGTAGGGGTGTTCTCGGTGTTCTGGTTCAGCCGCAACAACCTGGATCTGACCGCGGCGACCGGTGAGCTGCTCGCCAATACACCGGCCACCGGCGTGGTTGCCCAGACCCTGCTCGCGTTCACCGCACTGGTGTGCCTGCCGCGCCAGTTCCACGTGGCGGTAGTGGAATGCGTCGACGCCGGCGACATCCGCAAGGCGCGCTGGCTGTTCGGCGGCTACCTGGTGGTGATCTGCCTGATGGTGCTGCCGATCGCGGCCGCCGGCATGGCGCTGTTCGGTGGCGGCACTGCCCTGGCCGACACCTTCGTACTGGCGCTGCCGCAGGCCGAGGGCCAGAACGCGCTGGCGCTGTTCGCCTACGTGGGCGGGTTTTCCGCCGCCACCGGCATGGTGATCGTGGCCAGCGTGGCGCTGGCGATCATGGCCAGCAACGACCTGGTGATGCCACTGCTGTTGCGCAGTCGCTGGGCCCAGCGCCAGGGCGGCGACGTGGCTTCCACGGTGCTGTGGGTGCGGCGGATCGCGATCCTGTGCTTTGCGCTGTTCGCCTATGGCTATTACCTGGCCAGTGGTACCGACACGACGCTGGCGGCGTATGGGTTGATGGCGTTCGCGGCAGTGGCACAGTTTGCGCCGGCGCTGATCGGCGGGCTGTACTGGCGTGGTGCCAGCCGCCAGGGCGTCGAGGCGGGGCTGCTGATCGGGTTCGGCGTGTGGGTGTACACCCTGTTGCTGCCCACCCTTACCGACGCCGGCTGGCTGAATCCGGCCTGGGTAGAGCACGGCCCGTTCGGCATTGGCTGGCTGCGGCCGCGGCAGCTGTTCGGCGTCGAGGGGTGGGACCCGCTCACCCACGGCACGTTCTGGGCGCTGCTGCTCAACATCGGCGCCCTGCTGCTGGTGTCGGCGCGCTGGCGTCCGGGGCTGGACGAGCGGCTGCGCGCGGCACCCTTCCTGGACCCCTATGCCGAGCGCCGGGTGCTGGGCGCCGATGACTGGCGCGGCGCGCCCATCGCCGACCTGCAGGCGCTCGCGCGCCGGGTGGTGGGCGCGCGTGCCGCGCAGCGTGCATTCGATGATTACGCGGCCAGCCAAGGCCGGGAGCTTGCCCCGGGAACGTTGGCCGACCGCGGCTGGGTGCAGTTCACCGAGCGCCTGCTGGCAGCAGCCATCGGCGCCGCCTCTGCCCGGCTGGTGATCACCAGCACCCTGCGCGGCTCGGGCATGGAGCTGCCCGAGGTGATGGCGGTGCTGGACGAGGCCGGACAGGAGCTGCGCTTCAACCGCGAGATCCTCTCCAGCACGCTGGAGAACATCGACCCGGGCGTCAGCGTGGTCGACCGCGACATGCGCCTGGTGGCCTGGAACCGGCGCTACCAGGAACTGTTCGACTATCCCGACGGGATGCTCTACCTCGGCCGCCCCGTTGGCGACCTGATTCGCTACAACGCCGAGCGCGGCGAGCTCGGCGAGCTGGACGAAGCGGGCATCCAGGCCGAGATCGACAAGCGCATCGTCTACATGCAGGCCGGATCGCCGCATGTCTCCGAGCGCACCATCGGCAAGGGCGTGGTCACCGACGTGCGCGGCCAGGCCCTGCCCGGCGGCGGCTACGTGACCAGCTACAGCGACGTGACCGAGTACAAGCGGGTGGAGCGGGCGCTGCGCGAGATCAACGAGACCCTGGAGCAGCGGGTGACCGAACGCACCCGCGAGGCGGAGATGGCGCAGCACTCGCGTACCCGATTCCTGGCTGCGCTCAGCCACGACGTGCTGCAGCCGCTGAACGCAGCGCGGCTGTTCACCTCGGCCATGCGCGAAACCGATGATCCACCGGAACAGCTGCGCCTGGCCGAGCGGGTGGATTCATCCCTGCGCGCCGCCGAGGAACTGCTCGACGGCCTGCTTGACGTGTCGCGCCTGGACGCGGGCGCACTGCGGCCGGAATGGTCCAGGTTCGACGCCGGCGCCCTGGTGCGTGAGCTGGTGGCCCAGCACGCACCAATGGCCGGGGCGCGTGGGCTGGAATTGCGCGCGCATGCGCCAGCCCTGTGGGTGCGCAGCGACCGCCGCCTGCTGCGCCGGGTGATCCAGAATTTCCTGGTCAATGCGCTGCGCTACACCCGCCAGGGCCGGGTGCTGGTGGCCGTGCGCCCGCAGGGCAACGAGGTGGCGCTGCAGGTCTGGGACACCGGGCCCGGGATTCCGGAACACCACATGCGCCAGATCTACGACGAATTCCAGCGTTTCGAACAACCCTTCGACTGGGATGAGCGCGGCATGGGCCTGGGCCTTTCGATCTGCCAGCGTATCTCGCTGCTGCTCGACCACCGCCTGGATGCGCGCTCTGAAGTCGGCCACGGCAGTATGTTCTCGATCATGGTGCCGCGGGCCCCCGCTGGTGGTGAACAACCCCTGCCGCCGCCGCAGGTGGATGACGGTCTGGAAGGCATGCGGGTGCTGTGCGTGGACAACGATCCGGAGATTCTCGCCGGGATGCGCGCCCTGCTTGAACGCTGGGGCGTCGAGCCTTTGCTGGCAGCCACCGTCGACCAGGCGCTGGCGCTGGCTGGCGAAGATCCACAGGTACTGCTGGTGGATTACCACCTGCACGACCGCCTGGACGGGCTGGGCACGCTGGATGCCCTTCGCGCCGCCGGCATCCAGGCGCCCGGCGCGCTGGTCACGGCTGACGGCAGCGACCGGCTCAAGCAGGCCGCCCGCCAGCGCGGCTACCGCGTGCTCACCAAACCGGTGAAGCCGGCCTCGCTGCGGGCGTTCCTCTCAGCCAGCCGACAATAGTGTTTACACTGGCCCGCCCGCAATCTTTCCGGCAGCGCCCGGTCCATCCCCGGACCGGCACCACGCCGGCTCTCTGGAATGACTGACTCCACTTACCGCTCCACCCTTGGCGACCGGCTGGAAGGTGTCATCGCCGGCCTGGACGGCGACTCGCTCACCCTGGGCCAGATGCTCGACCACGTCGGCACCCAGGGCCTGCTGCTGCTGGCCGCGTTGCTGACCCTGGTGTTCCTGATCCCGGTCTCGATCCCCGGCGTGAGCACGGTCTTTGGCGCCGCGATCCTGCTGATCGGAGTCAGCCGACTGCTGGACCGGCCGCTGTGGCTGCCGGCCAGGCTGCGCAACCGCGAACTGCCTGCCGAGCGGGTGCGCGAGATGCTGGGCCGCGGGATGACCTGGGTGCATCGGATGGAGCGGATCAGCCGCCGGCACCGGATGCCGGGGCTGGCCGAAGGCCGGGCGATGGACATCATCAACAGCTTGGCCTTCATCTTTGCCGCGATCCTGCTGATGATGCCGTTCGGGTTCATCCCGTTCAGCAACACCCTGCCGGGCATCGCGCTGCTGTTCTATGCGGTCGGGATGATCCAGCGCGACGGCGTGGCGATCCTGCTCGGCCACCTGGGCACGGTGGTGACGGTGGTGTACTTCACCTTCCTGATCGCCGGTGGCGGCTGGGCGCTGCTGGCCCTGTGGCAACACTTCTCCGGCTGATGACCGGCGACGGCTGAAGCACTGACGACGGCGTCAGGAAAAGGCGTCGTCGCCTTCCGCCACGCCGTCCGGATCCAGCGCCAGCCGGCCGGCGATCAGCACCGCCTGGGTGCGGTTTGTGGCGCCCAGTTTGCGCAGGATCGCGCTCATGTGCGCCTTGATGGTGGCTTCGGACACGCCCAGCTCCCAGGCGATCTGCTTGTTGAGCAGGCCGGTGGCGAGCATCTGCAACACCCGGAACTGCTGCGGCGTGAGCTCCCTCACCCTGGCCGCGACGTCCTGTTCGACCTCGTCCGCGGCAGGAGCCGCGGCGGCGGCTTCCGGCGCCCAGCGCTCGCCATCAAGCACCTGCTGCAATGCTTGACCCAGCGTCTGGGCATCCACCGACTTGGGAATGAAACCCGCCGCGCCGTGATCCAGCGCGCGCCGCATCACCGCCGGCTCTTCCCGGGCGGACACCACCACCACCGGCAATTCCGGATAGTGCGCGCGCAGATACACCAGCACGCTGAACCCGTGCGCGCCCGGCATGTTCAGATCCAGCAGCAGCAGATCGGCATCAGGCTCGGCCTCGATCAGCCGGAACAGCCCGTCGGCATCTTCGGCCTCACGCAGGGTCGCTTGTGGCAGGACCCGCGCGATGGCGCCCCGCAGGGCTTCCCGGAACAGGGGGTGATCGTCTGCGATCAGCAGGGTCGGCATCGGCTGCGGCAGCTCAGCTGAACGGAGTCCGAGTGTGCACCATGACGCCACAGGCGTCACGGCGGCCCGTCTCCTGTCTGGAGTACGGGCCGCACGACTGGCAACGGCTTAGGCCTGGCGGCGGTCGTTGACCAGGGCTTCGACTACCGATGGGTCGGCCAGGGTGCTGGTATCACCCAGCTGCTCGGGAGCGTTCTCGGCGATCTTGCGCAGGATCCGGCGCATGATCTTGCCCGAGCGGGTCTTGGGCAGGGCGTGCGCCCACTGCAGGTGATCGATCATCGCGATCGGACCGATCTCCTTGCGCACATGCGCGATCAGCTCTTTGCGCAGCTCCTCGGTGCCCTCTTCATCGCCGATCAGGGTCACGTAGGCATAGATGCCCTGGCCCTTGATGTCGTGCGGGAAGCCAACCACCGCCGCCTCGGCCACTTTCTCATGCCCCACCAGCGCACTCTCCACCTCGGCGGTGCCGATGCGGTGGCCGGACACGTTGATCACGTCATCCACCCGGCCGGTGATCCAGTAGTAGCCGTCGGCATCGCGGCGGCAGCCGTCACCGGTGAAGTAGGCCCCGGGATAGGTCTTGAAGTAGGTGTCGATGAAGCGCTCGTCGTCACCGTATAGCGTGCGCATCATTCCCGGCCAGGCATCGGTGATCACCAGGTTGCCCTCGCCTTCGCCCTCGATCAGCTCGCCGTTGGCGTCCACCAGCGCCGGCTGTACGCCGAAGAAGGGGAATGTGGCCGAACCGGGCTTGAGATCGAAGGCACCGGGCAGCGGAGAAATGAGGATGCCGCCGTTCTCGGTTTGCCACCAGGTGTCCACGATCGGACAGCGACCGTCGCCAACCACATCGAAGTACCAGCGCCACGCCTCGGGATTGATCGGCTCGCCCACCGTGCCCAGCAGCCGCAGCGACTTGCGCGAGGTGGCCTTCACCGGCTCTTCGCCCTCGCGCATCAGCGCGCGGATTGCGGTTGGGGCGGTGTAGAAGATGGTGACCTGGTGCTTGTCCACCACCTGCCAGAAGCGCGAGTAGTCCGGGTAGTTGGGCACGCCCTCGAACACCAGGCTGGTGGCGCCATTGGCCAGTGGTCCGTAGACGATGTAGCTGTGCCCGGTGACCCAGCCCACGTCGGCCGTGCACCAGAAGACGTCGTCGTCCTGGATGTCGAACACCAGCTCGTGGGTGTAGGCCGCGTACACGAGATATCCGCCGGTGGTGTGCAGCACGCCCTTGGGCTTGCCGGTACTGCCGGAGGTGTAGAGGATGAACAGCGGGTCCTCGGCGTTCATGCGCTCGGGCTCGCATTCGGCCGGCTGGCTGTCGACCACCGCGTCGTACCAGCGGTCGCGCGGCATCTGCATGTCCACCGCACCGCCGGTGTGGCGCACCACCAGCACGGTTTCCACCGTTTCGGTGCCGGGCAGTTTCAGGGCCGCATCGACGTTGGCCTTCAGCGGCACCTTGCGGCTGCCGCGCAGGCCCTCATCGGCGGTGATGATCAGCTTGGCGCCGCAGTTGCCGACCCGGTCGGCGATGGAGTTTGGCGCAAAGCCCCCGAACACCACCATATGGATCGCACCGATGCGCGCACAGGCCAGCATCGCGACTGCGGCCTCGGGGATCATCGGCAGGTAAATGGTGACCCGGTCACCCTTCTTCACCCCCAGCGAGCGCAGCGCGTTGGCCAGCTTGCACACGCGCTCGTGCAGGTCGCGGTAGGTGATGTTCTGCGCCGGGGTGTCGGGCGAGTCCGGCTCGAACACGATCGCGGTCTTGTCGCCGCGCTCGGCCAGGTGGCGGTCCAGGCAGTTGACGCTGACATTGAGCTCGCCATCGTCGAACCAGCGGATCCGGAAGTCGTCCAGCTCGAAGCTGGTGTCCTTGATCCGGGTGGGCTTCTTCATCCACTCCAGACGCTCTGCGGCCCGGCCCCAGAAGGCGTCCGGATCACGCAATGATTCCTGGTAGAGCCGCTCGTATTCTTCCTTGCCGATGCGCGCTTTGGCGGCAAAATCGGCCGGTACCGGATAGATGTCCTGGGGCGTGGTCATGCGGTGTTCCTCCCGAAACTGTGGTCCCGACTCCAGTGTGCCGCATCCGTTACCGGGCAGGCTTAGACCTTGGTCTATCCATATGCTGCAATACAACCAATTGGGAATACGCTCGGGAGCACAGGTCAGCGGGTCGTCCGTTGCCATGCCCCGCGCTGCGTCCCGGAACCGATTCCATGGAGAGAAACATGTCTGGATCACACCGCGCCGGCACCGCCGGCACCGTACCGCCACTGCGCCGGCCCCTGGCCGCCGCGGTCCTGCTGGCCCTGCTGGCCCCCGGCCTGGCACTGGCCCAGAGCCCGCGCGAACAGGAACTGGAAGCGCGCGTTGCCGAGCTGGAGCGGGTCGTCCAGCAGCTGCTTGAGCAGCGGGACACCACCGTGGAAGGCACCGCCCAGGCGCCCGCGCCGGCTCCTGCAGCGGCGCCCGCCGTGCCGGCCGGCGCCCAGCCGATCCAGACCACCACCATCACCCCGCAGGCCAATCCCGGCACCCGCTTCACCGTAGGCGGCATGGTGCGCCTGGACGCCATGGCCACCAAGACCACCGACGGCGAGATCGCCAAAGGCACCGCCGGCCGCGATTTCTACGTACCCGGCGTGATCCCTGTGGGTGGCGAAGGTGCGGACGTATACATGGACAGCACCGCCAAGTTCTCGCGGCTGTGGTTCGACGCCAGCACCGAGCTCGACACCGGCGACAAGCTCGGCGCACGCTTCGAGATGGACTTCTTCGGCGGCTCATTGGGCAACACCGCGGCCACCAACACCTATGGCGCCATCGTCCGCCACGCCTACGTGACCTGGAACAACCTGCTGGTAGGCCAGACCTGGTCGAACTTCATGGATACCGGGGCACTGATCGATGCGGTGGACTTCATCGGCCCGACCGACGGAGTGGTGTTCGTCCGCCAGCCGCAGATCCGCTACACCCACGGCCCGCTCACCGTCTCGCTGGAAAACCCGGAAACAACCGTGCAACCGTTCGGCGGCGCCCCGCGGGTGATCACCGGCGACAACAGCGTGCCGGACCTGATTGCGCGCTACACCCACAAGGCCGACTGGGGCCACTTCGGCATGGCCGGCATGGTGCGCCAGCTCAAGTACGAACCGGTGGCCGGCAGCTCCGACTCCGCGACCGGCTTCGCCGCCAGCATCAGCGGCCTGGTGAAGCTGGGCGAGCGCACCGACATCCGCTACCAGGCCACCGGCGGCGAAGGCTTCGGCCGCTACGTTGGCCTGGCCACGATCCAGCAGGACGCCATGGCCGATGCGGCCGGCAACATCGACGCGCTGGGCGGCTGGGCCGCCTACGTGGGCCTTCGCCACGTGTTCAACCCCACCCTGCGCGGCAACCTGTACTACGCCCGCTCGCAGTGGGACAACAGCACCGACCTGACCGGCTTCGGCGTCACCCGCCGGGTGCACTCCACCCACGCAAACCTGATCTGGTCGCCGGTGCCGAAGCTGGACTTCGGCGTCGAAGCGATCTGGGGCGAGCGTACGCTCGAATCCGGCGTCGACGGCGAACTGCTCCGCCTGCACACCACGGCGCGCTACTCGTTCTGAGTCCGCCGCAACTGATCCCAAAGGGCCCGCACAAGCGGGCCCTTTTTTGTGGTGGCTCACCCCCCCCCCCCCCCGCAAGCCGAGCCCCGTCGTGGCTGGGAGGCCTTTGCGGGAAGTAAAGGAGGAGGCATCCGCCGCAGGCGGAGGCCGGGGGACATGAGCGCAAAGGCCTCCCGGCCGCGACGGGGCCCGTCAGATCACGGCAACATGGATCGAAGCCAGAGGCCTTCCCGCAAAAAAAAACCCGCAATCGAAACCGTCCGATCGCGGGTCCAGAGTTGTCGCCGCAGCGGAACCGCCCTCAGCGCACCACCAGCACCGGCAGCGTGCTGTGGGTGATCACCGCATTCGCCTGGCTGCCCAACAGCAGCCGGTTGAGACCACGACGCCCGTGCGTCGCCATCACGATCAGATCCGCACCCCGCTCCTTCGCGACCTCAAGGATCGCCTCGGCCGGATACGCGTCCGCCACGTAATGCGTCTTGTGCGTCACGCCCAGCGCACTCGCTCGATCACCCGCCGTCGCCAGGATCTTCGAGGCTGCCTCGCGACTATGCGACCGGTACTCGTCGAGCATGCTCACCGACCCGCCCCACAGCTGGCCGGCGTCAACCGACTGCCAGGGCTCGGTCACCGTCACGATGGTCGCCTCGGCGCCAGTAGCCACGGCCAGCCTGAGCCCCTGCTCAAGCCCCTTGGTGGCCAGTTCCGATCCGTCCGTGGCAATCAGGATGTGCTTGTACATGGAATTACTCCCTCAGCGGTGGAACCACCATGGTACCGGGCCGCACAGGGCGGCCCGGTACCGCCGGATCAGTGGTCAGACGCCGAAGTGGCACCAATGCCGGTCTGGCTGCGCACCGTCAGCGCCTCGAACGCGTGACGCTCTTGCTCCGCCGCCTTGCTGCGGTCAGTCACCGAGAACAGCCAGATGGCGATGAAGGCCAGCGGGATGGACACGATGCCCGGGTTCGGGAACGGCACCACCGGGCTGGCGAAGCCGAACACGTCCACCCACACCGTCTGGCTCAGCACCACCCACAGCGTGGCTACGATCAGTCCCGTGAAGCCGCCGATCGTCGCGCCGCGGGTGGTGCACCCGCGCCATGCGATCGACAGCACCAGCACCGGGAAGTTGGCGCTGGCCGCGACCGCGAATGCCAGCCCGACCATGAATGCCACGTTCTGGTTCTCGAACACGATGCCCAGCAGGATCGCCACCACGCCCAGGGTCACGGTCGAGATGCGCGAGATCCGCAGCTGCTGCTTCTCCGTGGCCCGGCCGCGGGCGAACACGTTGGCATACAGGTCATGCGAGATCGCCGCCGCCCCGGCCAGAGCCAGGCCCGCCACCACCGCCACGATCGTGGCGAAGGTCACCGCGGCCAGGAAGCCCAGCAGCAGGCTGCCACCCATCGCGTTGGCAAGGTGCACCGCCACCATGTTGGTGCCGCCAATCAGCCCGTCGATCATGTTGAAACTGCCATTTGACGCGACTTCAAAGAACTCCGGATTGCGCACCAGGATGGCGATCGCGCCAAAGCCGATGATGAAGGTCAGCAGGTAGAAGTACCCGATGAACGTGCTCGCATAGATCACCGACTTGCGCGCCTCCTTGGCGTTGGCCACGGTGAAAAAGCGCATCAGGATGTGCGGCAGGCCCGCCGTGCCGAACGCCAGGGCGAGGCCCAGCGAGAGCGCGTTGAGCGGATTGCCACTGACCTGCGAGCCCGGCTGCATGATCGACGCACCGGTCGGGTGCACGGCCACTGCTTCGGCCAGCATCGTATCCGGGTTGAAGTTGAACGCGCCCAGCACCAGGAACGCCAGCAGCGAGGCGCCGAACAGCATCAATACCGCCTTGATGATCTGCACCCAGGTCGTGGCGGTCATGCCTCCAAAACCCACGTAGACCATCATCAGCGCGCCAACGATGACCACCGCGATGTTGTACTGCAGGCCGAACAGCAGCACGATCAGCTTGCCCGCGCCCACCATCTGGGCAATCAGGTACAGGGCGATGATGAGCAGCGACGCGCTGGAAGCCAGCACCCGCATCTTCGTTTGCCCGAGCCGGAACGAGGTCACGTCGGCGAAGTTGTAGCGGCCCAGGTTACGCAGCCGCTCGGCGATGAGGAACATCACCACCGGCCAGCCGAACAGGAACCCGATGGCGTAGATCATGCCGTCGAAGCCGCTGACATAGACCATGCCGGCGATACCCAGGAACGACGCCGCCGACAGGTAGTCGCCGGCAATCGCCAGTCCGTTCTGGAAGCCGGTGATGCCGCCACCGGCGGTGTAGAAGTCCGACGTGGTCTTGGTACGCCTTGCCGCCCACCAGGTGATGCCCATCGTGGCCGCGATGAACACCAGGAACATGACGATGGCGGAATTGTTGGCCTGTCCGGGGGCCGCGGCCAATGCCGGTACCGGGAGCAGGGCTGCAGCCGCAGCAAGGGCAAGGCGGCTCATGTCACATCCCTCAGCACGGCTTCAAGCAGCGGATCGAAGTACTTGTTCGAAAAACGCACATAGGCGGCGATCATCACCACTGCGCTGACCGCCACGATGGTGGCCGTCAACACGCCGATACTCATGGTGAAGCCCGGCCCGATGGGTCGTGAAAACAGTTCCGGCAGGTACGCCAAGGTGACGATGAAGCCTGCATAGATCACGATCATCACCGCGAAAAATATCAGGCTCACCCGGGTGCGCTTGTGTACCAGCTCCTGGTATTTCGGGTGCTCCACCACCCGACGGACCATCTCGTCGTTCTGCATCTCCACTCCCTCCATTCATGGATGCCCCGTGTCCCGACCGCCCGCTGGCTGGCGCCTGCGGGACCGATGGTGACGGGTACATCGCCGAATGTAGAGAGGGCCCGGAGGCGGGCACAGACGACCTTGGTATAACACCGGCCCCCAGCCTGCATGCCGGGGAAGACCGGGCTCAGCGCGGCGGGGCGGCCAGTTCGCGCGCGTCCAGGAACCCGTCCCGGTTGGCATCCTGGCGGTTGAAGCGGTCGGTCAGGCGGGCGCGGTGCTCGGCCAGGGTCAACGCCTGGCCCCGCCCGCCGGGCAGCTCATCAGTGCTGAGCACGCCGTCGCCATTGCGGTCCATGCGCTGGAAGGCATAGGTCATCCAGGCCAGGTACTCGTCCAGGGAGACCCGGCCATCGCCATCGGTGTCCATCCGCTCAAGATACTCAGCGGTGGCCTGCACCTGCGCCGATGCCCACCCTGGCACCAGCACCAGTATGAGCACCAGTGAGATTGCGAGCGCCACAGGTCCCAACGCCGATCGCCGCGCGGGCGGTTGGCAGCGGGGGCCTGCGGCGTGCGGACTCACGTCCGCGCGTTCTGCAGTGAATAGCCCTTGAGCCGCTGCGCATAATCGTGCAGCAGGCGATTGCCGCTTTCTTCGGCTTCCCTGCACCAGGCCTGCAGCTGGGCCAGGCGCTCGGAGGCGTCATGGCTGCGGGCTTCCAGCACGGCGCGCAGGCGCGCGCGGTATTCGATCAGGGTGTGGATCTGCGGGCGCTCTTCCACCCAGCGCTGCAGCTGCTCGCGCGCCTCCGGCTGAAGCCAGCGGCCGTCGTCCACCAAACCCTTGCGCAGCTTGCGCGGCAGCAGCGCGCGCAGCTTCTCGCCGGCCAACCGCGCTTCCTCACGCAGCGCCGGCTTGAGCACCTTGCGCTGGTAATCAGTCATGGCCTGAAAGCGGAGCGCCAGCAGCGCCCGCATGGTGTCTGTATCGGGCACGTTGATGTTGGGGCGCACATCCAGCGATGGCGCCACCCGCAGCACCTTGGCCAGGCGCAGCTTCTCCAGTCCGCGGATCACCAGCCAGCCGATATCCAGCTCCCAGCGGCGCAGCGCGAACTTGGCCGAGCTGGGAAACGCGTGGTGGTTGTTGTGCAGCTCTTCGCCACCGATCCACACCGCCCAGGGCGTCAGGTTGGTGGCGGTGTCGTTGGTTTCAAAATTTCGATAGCCCCACCAGTGGCCCAGGCCGTTGACCACGCCGGCCGCCCAGAACGGGATCCAGGCCATCTGGATCGCCCAGATCGCCACCCCGGCAAAGCCGAACAGGGTGAACTGGATCACCAGCAGCACCACCGGCCCCATCGTGGCCCAGGGGGTGTACAGCCGGCGCTCGATCCAGTCGTCGGGCGTGCCCTTGCCGTACTGCTCCATGTCCGCGCGCTGGCGGCGTGCTTCCCGGTACAGCTCCACGCCGCGCCAGAACACGTTGCCGATGCCCTTGTGCATGGGGCTGTGCGGATCCTCTTCGGTCTCGCACTTGGCGTGGTGCTTGCGATGGATGGCCACCCACTCGCGGGTGATCATCGACGTGGTCAGCCACGTCCAGAAGCGGAAGAAGTGGGCGATGACCGGATGGAAATCCACCCCCCGATGGGCCTGGCTGCGGTGCAGGTACAGGGTGACCGCAAGGATCGTCAGCTGGGTGGCAACCAGGAGTACGAGGACAAGCTGCCAGAAACCGAACTGCAGCAGGCCCCCGGCAAGGAAATCGAGCAGGAGCGCGGACATGGGGAGAGCATTACCGTAACGGCGGGGAAGACTGGTCATGATGGAGGGTGCTGTCCGCGATTGCCATCCTTGCCGGGCTCCTGCAGGGGGCGCATTCAGCGCCGGCCCTTGCGTACCCCGGCCCTTGTGCACCCGCGCCTTCGCCGCCACCTTGGGCGGATGCCTGAACTTCCCGAAGTTGAAACCACCCGCCGCGGCCTGGCGCCACACCTGACCGGGCGCACCATCCGCCAGGTCATCCTGCGCAGGCCCGACCTGCGTTGGCCGATACCGCCCGAGATCCAGGCTCTGCTGCCCGGTCAGCACGTGGGCGGGGTGCGACGGCGGGCCAAATACCTGCTGCTGGAAACTGAAGCCGGCAGCGCGCTGATGCACCTGGGCATGTCCGGCAGCCTGCGGGTGATCGACGCGGCCACCCCGGTACGCGCGCACGATCATTTCGACCTGGTACTGGACAGCGGCCGGGCCATGCGCTTCAACGATCCGCGCCGCTTCGGCTGCCTGCTCTGGCAGCCCCCCGGCGAGCAGCACCCGCTGCTGCAAGCGTTGGGCCCCGAGCCCCTGTCGGAAGACTTCAGCGGCGCCTGGCTGTGGTCGCGCTCACGCGGGCGGCGGGCGGCGGTCAAGACCTTCCTGATGGACCAGAAAACCGTGGTTGGCGTGGGCAATATCTATGCCGCCGAAGCCCTGTTCATGGCCGGCATCTCCCCGCTCCGATCGGCGGGACGCATCTCGCGCGAGCGCTACGAGGCCCTGGCCGCAGCGGTGAAGCAGATCCTGCTGGCCGCGATCGAGCGCGGCGGCACCACCCTGCGCGACTTCCTCACCCCGGACGGAGCCCCCGGCTATTTCGAACAGGAGCTGTCCACCTATGGCCGTGGCGGCCAGCCCTGCCAACGCTGCGGACGGCCACTCAAGCAGGCCCTGATCGGCCAGCGCAGCTCGGTGTGGTGCGGCCACTGCCAACGCTGAGCGCCGCCGCGCGCCCTCATATATAAGGTATATAGTGACCCCATCACCGAGGGGGAACTTGATGGCGGATAGCGGAGACATCACCCAATGGCTGGACGCCGCTCGGGACGGGGATCGCGGCGCGCTTGATCGGGTGCTTTCCACCTTGTACCAGGAGCTTCACTCCATGGCACGGCGACAGCTGGCGGGCCAGTATGGACAGACCCTGGACGCGACCGCACTGGTCCACGAGGCGTACCTGAAGCTTGTCGGCGGGCGCACCGCCCGCTTCGAGGATCGCACCCACTTCTTTGCCTACGCCGCTTCGGCCATGCGCAGCGTGGTGGTGGACTACGCGCGCCAGCGCATGGCCCGCAAGCGCGGCGGCGACATGCACCGGGTCACCGACCTGCCCGAGGATCTCCCCGGCGGACTGCACCTGGACGAGGACATGCTGGCACTGGACGCCGCCCTCAACAGCCTGGCCGCTGCCGACCAACGCCTCGCCCGCGTGGTGGAACTGCGTTATTTCGCTGGGCTGTCCGAGCTGGAAATCGCCAGCCTGATGGAGCGTTCCGAGCGCAGCGTGCGGCGCGACTGGCAGAAGGCGCGGCTGTACCTGTTGGCGGCGCTGCAGGATGACCCGGCCGACTGAACCCGTGACGGGGGCCCCCAGCCGCCGCCGCGGCTGATCGGCCATGGACGCCGAAAGCTGGCTCAAGCTGTCTCCGCTGCTGGACGCGCTGCTGGAGCTGGAGCCGGCCGCACGCCAGTCCAGCCTTGCTTCATTGCGTGAAGACGACCCCGGTCTGGCGGACGAGCTGGAACAACTGCTCGCCCTGGAGCACGGCCGGGAAGGCTTCCTCCACACCCCCCTGGTGGCGCCTTTGCCCGGCATGCGGCCCGGCCTCGAGGTTGGGCCCTACCGGCTCGAACGCCTGTTGGGAGAAGGCGGCATGGGTCAGGTGTGGCTGGCCAGCCGCTCCGATGGCCTGTACCAGCGCCGGGTGGCGCTGAAGCTGCTGCGTCCCGGCCTGGCCGACCCCGGCCTGCGCCTGCGCTTCACCCGGGAGCGCGAGATCCTGGCCCGGCTTGAACATGCCCACATCGCCCGCCTGCTGGATGCCGGCATCAGCGCCGACAACCAGCCCTACCTGGCGCTGGACTATGTGGACGGCGAGCCGATCAGCGACTGGTGCACACGCCGTGGCCTGGAAGTGCGTCCGCTGGTGCAGCTGTTCCTGCAGGTATGTGACGCGGTCAGCCATGCCCACGCCAACCTGATCGTCCACCGCGACCTCAAGCCGTCCAACATCCTGGTCACGCCGCTGGACGAGGTGCGCCTGCTCGATTTCGGCATTGCCAAGCTGCTCGACAGCGCTGACACCCCGGAGCAGACCCGCACCGGCGCGCGCACCTTCACCCTGCACTACGCCGCACCCGAACAGATCCGCGGCGAACCGGTATCCACCCTGACGGACGTGTATTCACTCGGCGTGGTGCTGTACGAGCTGCTGGCCGGGACCAAGCCCTACGTGCCCAAGCGGCCCAGTGACGCGCAGTGGGAAGAGGCGATCCTGGCCAGCGATCCCATCCGACCCTCACAGGCCCTGCTGCGTCGGGCCGATGCCGAGCCGGAGGCGGCCCAGTCCCTGCACCGGCGTGCCCGCGTGGTAGCCGGCGATCTGGACAACATCGTCCTCAAGGCACTGTCCAAGCGCTACGAGCACCGCTACGCCTCGGTCGAAGCGATGGCCCTGGACCTGCAGCGCTACATGGAAGGTCGTCCGGTCCTGGCCCGCCCACAGCGGCTGGGCTACCGGGTAGGCAAGTTCATGCGCCGCCACCGCTGGCCATTGGCCACCACCCTGCTTGGGGTGGTGGCGCTGTCCGCGGCACTGGGGCTGGTGGCCTGGCAATCGCGCCAGTCACTGTTGGATGCGGGCCGCGCGCAGGCCATGCAGAACTTTGTCATCAGCCTGTTCCAGGATGCTGGCGACGGTCCGGAGGGCGCTCCGCTGGATGTGCGCCAGCTGCTCGAGGCCGGCGTGGAGCGGGGTGAAGTGGAGCTGGCCCGACAGCCGGTGGCACGCGCCGGACTGCTGGGCGTGATTGCCCGGCTGCGGCTGGGCCTGGGCGACCACACCCAAGCGCTGGACCTGCTGCGCCGCCAGGCCGGATTGTTGGCAACCGTGGACAGCGCGCCGGCAGGGCTCCGGCTGGAAGCGGCCGCCGACCTGGGCCGGGCGTTGCGCGCGACCCGGCAGCCGGCCGAATGCATCGAGCACATGCGTCCACTGCAGCCCCTGGTCCGTCGCGAGGAACGACGGCTGCCGCGGCAGGCCAGCGGTTTCTATTCCCAGCTCGGTCGCTGCCATCGCGATCTGGGTGAGAGCGAGCACGCCAACGCGCTGTTCCGGCGCTCGCTGTCGCTGCGCCGCGACCGCCTGGCCGGCAGCCCCGGGATCGCCGAGAACATGGCCGACCTGGCCGGGCTGGAGGCCGATGCGGGCCGCCCGCAGGAAGCATTGACGGGGCTGGTGGCAGCATTGGCGCAGCTGCAGGACACGGTCGGCGATCGCCACCCCATGACCATCCGGATATTGCGCGAGCTCTGCTCCCAGCGCTGGAATTCGGGCCAGCAGCAGGCGGCGCTGGGTGCCTGCGCCCGGGCGGCAACACTGTCGGCCGAGCTGCATGGCCCGCAGCATCGCACCACCATCGACGCCCAGCGTGACCATGCCGCCCTGCTGGCGGTGCTGGGCCGCCACGCCGAGGCCGCGGCACTCCAGGCGGAAGTGCTGGCCCAGCTGCGCTCCCGCCTGGGGGCGGCCCATCCGGAAGTAGCCGCGGCCCATCATGCGCTGGCGCTGACCGCATGGCAGCAGGGTCAGCGGGCAACGGCGCTGGAGCAGTTGGACGAGGCCGTGCCGATCTGGAAGGCCCAGCCTGATACGCCCCGCCTGGTCGCCGCCCTGGCCGACCGGGCCATGATCCTCAACCGCGACCGCCGCCACCGCGAGGCCCTGGCCAATCTGGAGCAGGCCTTGCAAGCCGTCTCCAACGGATCGGACCTGGAGCCTCCTGCCGGGTCGGCGCGCGCTCTGCGCCTGCTCGCCGAGACCCTGGCCGCGCTGGACCGGCCCGCAGAGGCCCGTGACGCATACAGTCGTGCCTTACAGGCCGCCCGACGCGATGAAAGCCCGGGTCACCCGACCATCCTGGGGATCGAACTGTCCCAGGCGGTGTTCGAGCAGCGTCAGGGGGACCCTGACGCATCGCAGCGGCTCGAACAACTGGCAGAACTCCCTGACCGCGGCCCGGCGCGCGCAGTGGCCTGGCTCGCCCGCGGCCATCTGGCCGCCAACAGCTGCGGAGCGGATGCCCCAACGGCCGCCCAGGCTCGCCAGGCACTGCGCAACCTGGACGGCACCGTCCATGCAGCCCTGCCTGAAGGCGGGGCGATCGCCGGCCAGATCCGCGACCTGCGACAGACCTGCGAACGCGCCGCCGTGACGGCTCCAACCGGCGTGGCGCCCTGACTGAAGACGCCGGGAGTGGTCAGCCCAGTGGAAGATCCGGCTGCAGCGGCTCGATCCGGCCCTGGCCCTGCATGATCTTCTTGAACTCCGCCCGGCTGACCGACACGTAGCGGCCATTGCCGCCGATCTCCAGCTGCGGGCCGGCCTGAACCGCAAAACCGGCCTCATCCACGCGGACCGTCATCGTGGCCTTGCTGCCGCTGTGGCAGATGGTCTTGATCTCCACCAGCTCGTCGGCCCAGGCCAGCAGGTACTGACTGCCTTCAAACAACTCCCCGCGAAAATCCGTGCGCAGGCCGTAGCACAGCACCGGGACGCCCAGCGCATCGGCCACCTCGCTCAGCTGCCAGACCTGGCTGCGGGTCAGGAACTGTGCCTCGTCCACCAGAACGCAGTGCAGGATTCCGTTGGCGGCGATGTCGCGCTGCACCAGCGCCTGCAGGTCATCAGTGGCGGCAAACGCCACGCCCTCGGCCTGCAGCCCGATCCGCGAGGCCACCCGCCCGCTGCCGGCGCGATCGTCCAGCCCCGGGGTGAGGATGAGCGTGCGCATGCCGCGCTCACGGTAGTTATGCGCCGACTGCAGCAGCGTGGTCGTCTTTCCGGCATTCATCGCCGAGTAGTAGAAGTAGAGCTTGGCCATGGGGGGAGTTTAATACCCGCCGCCCACGGCCAGCTGGGAGCGCCAAGGATCAATCGTCGTCGGACGATTCGCCCTGCTTCACCGCTTCGATGTCACCGATATCCACTTTCCCGGTCCGGGGTTCCATCCACACCGCGTCATGCCAGGCCTGGTACAACTCGGGATCCCAGAACTTGGGGTCATAGAAACGGCTGCCATCGATGCTCAGCATCTGCCCGCCCGGACCGGCGATGAAGACCTGCAGGGTGCCGGTGAAGCCGGTGCGGCTTCCCGTCATCCGGCTGCGCGCCCTGCGCAGGGCCGCATCAATCCTTGGGCGTGCCGCCGCGTCGCCATATTCCGCGTACACCGCCTCCCCACGGCGGATGGCCTCCGCCTGCTGCTGCGGGTCCAGCTGCTTCCAATACCGTTCGCGCAGGGTCAGAAATCCGCGATAGGCCCGCTCCGCGGCAAGATCCATCCATGCGTAGGCCATCACCGGATCCTGTTCGACGCCCTCGCCGTTCCACAGCATTTCCGCAACCATCGCCTGCGACACCTTGTCCGCATAGCGGGCTGCACGCCGGAAGAAGACGAACGCCTCCTCATGACGCCCCTCACCGTGAGCCTTCAACCCGAGATGGCGGAACCTGAGATCCGGATGGGCGGACAGAAATGTCTCGCTGGTGACCAGTTGATCTTCACTGACCTGGGCATGCACGGGAAAAGCCGCGGACACGGCGGCAAGCACCCCGATGAGGCCCGCCAGAAACAGATGACGCATGAAATCCCCTCCTTTTGATTCTGCATCGCGGCACGGCCGCGCTGAATGATACCCGCCGCACTGCCGGCTCCGGCCAGCACGATCCCATGGATACGCGCGGCGAAGCCCCCGGGTCGCACCCTGTAGACTTGCGGCCCGTCCGCGCGGCCGATTCCACAGCTTTCCTGCAATGCTCAATCCCCAACAATCCGCCGCCGTTGCCTACTCCGACGGCCCGCTGCTGGTGCTGGCGGGTGCCGGCAGCGGCAAGACCCGGGTGATCGTGGAAAAGATCGCCCAGCTGATCAGCTCCGGCCGCTACCCCGCCCGGCGCATCGCTGCGATCACCTTCACCAACAAGTCGGCCAAGGAAATGCGCGAGCGCGTGGCGCAGCGGATCCGCGGCGATGGCGCGGAAGGGCTGACCGTGTGCACGTTCCATGCGCTGGGACTGCGGATGCTGCAGATCGAGCATGAGCGTGTCGGGCTGCGGCGCGGGTTCTCGGTGTTCGATATGGATGATTGCCTGGGCCAGTTCCGCGACCTGCTTCCCGGCGCCAAGTCCGACGTGGTGCAGTCCATGCAGCAGCTGGTGTCGCGGGCCAAAAACGCCTGCCTGTCGCCGAAGGAAGCCGCCGCGGCCGCCCGCACCAATCGCGAGCACGAAGCGGCAGCGCTGTACGCGCGCTACCAGGCGCGGCTGGAAACCTTCAACGCGGTGGATTTCGATGACCTGATCCGTCTGCCCGTACAGATCCTGGAGAATGACGAAGACGCGCGGCTGGGCTGGCGCGAACGCATCGGCTACCTGCTGGTGGACGAATGTCAGGACACCAACGACGCCCAATACCGGTTGCTCAAGGCGGTGGCCGGTCCTGCGGGCAACTTCACCTGCGTGGGCGATGACGACCAGAGCATCTACGCCTGGCGCGGCGCCAACCCGGAAAACCTGTCGCAGCTGGGCAGCGACTATCCAGACCTCAAAGTCATCAAGCTGGAGCAGAACTACCGCTGCTCCAACCGCGTGCTGCGGTCCGCCAACGCGCTGATTGCCAACAATCCGCACGAGCATCTCAAGACCCTGTGGAGCGACCGCCCGGATGGCGAGCGGATCCGGGTCTGGGAGTGCCGCGACGCCGCCCACGAGGCGGAACGGGTGGCTGCCGAGATCGACTTCCTGCACAACTCGCAACAGATTCCGTGGAGCGATTTCTGCATTCTGTTCCGCAGCAACTACCAGTCGCGGGCGCTGGAAAAGGCCCTGCAGCTGATCCGCGTGCCCTACCACCTGTCCGGCGGCACCGCGTTCCTGGAACGGGCCGAGGTCAAGGACGCGCTCTCCTGGCTGCGTCTGGTGGCCAACCCTGACGACGACTCCGCCTTCCTGCGCGCGGTGCAGTCGCCGCGTCGCGAGGTGGGTGCCACCACCCTGGCGCGGCTGGCGGAACTGGCCCGCAACGCCGGCATGCCGATGGCGCGGGCGATCGAATCGATCAGCGTGCTCAAGCAGCTTCCTGCGCGGGCAGGCAGCGCACTGGGCGGGTTCGCCAGCATCCTGGGCAGGCTGCGCGCCGACGCCTCGCGGCTGCCGCCGGCCGATCTGGTCCGCAGCCTCAGCGAACGCTCCGGGTTGCTGGCGGCGCTGCGCGCCCAGTGCCAGACCGAATCCCAGTTCAGCATCCGCCGCGGCAACCTGGACGAGCTGGCCGACTGGTTCGAGGCCGGCCCGGGCCGCCAGAACCGCGGCGCCGGTGCCGCCGAGCTTGCCGCACAGCTGGCCCTGCTGACCCACGCCGATCGCGACGAAGGAGGCAACCAGGTGCGGCTGATGAGCATGCACGCTGCCAAGGGACTGGAGTTCCGCTGCGTGTTCGTGATCGGGGTCAGCGATGGCACCCTGCCCCACGAAGCCAGCATCGACGAAGGCAGTCTGGATGAAGAGCGCCGTCTGCTCTACGTAGGCATCACCCGGGCCAAGGAGCGGCTGTGGCTGTCCTACCCGCGCGAAGTGCAGAAGTGGGGCAGCAAGCTGCGCCTGGAGCCGAGCCGCTTCCTGGATGAACTGCCGCCCGAGGAGCTGCAGCGCGATGGCGCCGACCCGGTGGCCGACGCCGCACGCAAGCAGGAGCGGGCTGATGCCGGCTTCGCCGCGATCCAGGCCCTGCTCAACGACTGAGCCCCGCCGCCGGGCACCTTGGGTACACTCGGCGGCCCATCCTGACCCGGAGCCCGCGATGCAGCAGCAACGTCCGTCCCAGACCCTTTTGCTGGCGCCGCTGCTGGCGCTGGTCATGACCGGCTGCGCCAGCGTGCTGACCGCGCCGGCACCGGCCACCACCGCATCGGCCGACGACAACCTCAATGCCGTGCTGTGGGTCCAGCGCTCGCAGGAATTTGAAACCACCCTGCTTTCGCTCTACCGGGGCGCGATCAACCAGCTGGATGCCGCCCTGGCCGATCCGCAGTGGGATGCACTGGTTCCAGCCGAACGCGACAACCCGGACGGATGGCACGGCCTGCCGCCTGCGGTGATCCTGGACATCGACGAAACCGTGCTCGACAACTCCATCTACCAGGCCCGGCTGGTCCGTGATGGGCTGGAGTACGACGACGACACCTGGGCCGAGTGGGTTGCAGAACAGCGCGCGACCCCGGTGCCGGGCGTGCTGGAGTTCGCCCGCGCCGCCAGCGAGCGCGGCGTGACCCTGTATTACGTGACCAACCGCGAGCACCGGTTGAAGGACGCCACCCTGGCCAACCTGCGCGCCCTGGGCCTGCCGGTAGCACACGACAATGTCTTCCTGGGCCTGGGCATGGAAGTGGCGGACTGCGAGCAGCCGGGAAGCCGCAGCGGCAAGCTGTGCCGACGCCAGCTGGTGGGCCGCAGCCATCGGGTCCTGATGCAGTTCGGCGACCAGCTCACCGACTTCGCCCACCTGCCCGTCAACACCAGCCAGGCGCGTGACGCCACCGTGGCCGAGCGCGGCGGCTGGTTCGGAGAACGCTGGTGGATGTTGCCCAATCCCACCTACGGCGGCTGGGAACCGGCGCTGTTCAACAACGACTGGGGTCTGTCACGAGAACAGCGCCGCACGCTGAAGCGCGAAGCTCTGAACACAGAAAATTGATATAAATCAACAGCTTTGTATGCAAGTCCTAACGTATTGAATTAAGTTTAATGCCGGGTTAACCTTTCCCGGCCACAACATGGTCCTACGGCTCCGGCCGATTCACGGGAAATCTTCGGATTTCCCGTTTTTTTTTGCGGAAGGACCTAGGGTCAGCCCCAGCTTTCACGGAGCGCCCGCACGGGTAGCGTTACAGCAACATGCGCGACGGGGGGCGGCGTCGCAGCAATCCGTTCCCGGAGCAATTGGCATGGTGTCCATTCCGAGCCCATCCAGGGTCATCTCCTCGCTCATCGGAGGAGGACCTTCGCCGCTGCGCTCGGTCCATTCCGCGCTCTCCTCAACGCTTTTCCGCCACGTCTCCAACGGCCCGCCCGGCGGTGGCCCGCCCGCATGGGCCGGCTTTTCCGGCGCAGGACGCAGCCCCGGACCTCCGCCCTGGGCGGGCGGTCCCGGTGGTCGTCCTGCCGTCGAAACGCCCCCGGGAGTCGGTCCCCCGCCCCAGTTAGGGGGACCGCCCGCGGCGTCGCGGGGGCCTGGCTGGAGCAACGCGCCGACACCGGGACCTCCTGTACTTCCGTCTCCAGGCGCGCAAGGGCCTGCTGGCAATCCCGGCCTTCCCGGGAGCTCCCCCCTGCCAGGGCAGTCGGGTTCTCCGGCTTCTGCCGCCCCGCCCGCCTTCCGCGGGGTGCTGGGGGAAACCGTGGCTGCAGCGCGCGGTCTGTTGTCCACCCTGCCTGACGCCGCCGCGCTGAGATCCGATGCAGCGACCGGGCGGCCGGGCAACGCCGGTCCGGGCAATGCCTCACCCTGGACACCGGCCTCTGGCATGCCGGCCAGTCCACTTGCCCCGGCCCCGCCGGCCCAGACATTGGCCGCCCTTGTCCAGGCACTGCGGGCCGCCATGACTCCCCAGGGAGCGGGTCCGATCCAGACCTCCGGCATGCCGCAGGCCACCAGCCCCGGCTCGCCCGGCGTCGCCACAGCTTCGGGCATGGCGGGTCCTGCCAACCTGATGAGCCACGCCGGCATCACCCAGGCGCCAACCCAGACCATGCCGTCTGCATTTTTGCCAATGCGTGCGCACGGCGCCCAGGCGGGCGCCCACCCATCAGCCGTACTCGCGGGCCAGCAGGGCAATTACCCAATGCCGGCTTCAACCTCAGCCTCGGCCCCAACGCAGGTCCTGACAACTGCACCCGCTGCGACATCGGTCACCGCTTACTCCAATGCCACACACATTGCCGGCTCCCAAGCCTCAGCCGCCCAGGCGAGTGGGTTCCTGACGCCTCCTGCAGTCAATCCGCAGATGACTTCACTGCTGCAGATCCCTGGCAATCCCCAGTCGATGAATCCAGCAGCCGCTGCGACCCAGGCGACCGTTCCTGCCCAAGCGCCCGCCGTAACCGCGGGCGGCAACCCGATGCTTGCCGGCGCCCCTTCCCAGGCCCGCAGTGAGGGAGTGGTCCCGGCCCATGGGCATACGGTGAGCGCGGCTGCACGCCGGCAAGCGGGGACCGGGCGCTCAGGACTGCACGGCTGGATCAACGCGGCACTGCCGGGTCACACCGCTGCGCGTGGCCGCGAACCGGACGTGCAGGAGCGGGCCGAGCGCACTTTCCGGCGGCTTTACTGGCTGCTCGCTCTCACCGCCTACATCAGCCTCGCGTTCACCGTAGTCCTGCTCCTGCCCCTGCTTGGTGGCAGCGGAACCACCTTGATGCCAGCCGGCCACCAGCGTTCCCTGGCGGGCCTGCTCGGCCTGGCCGCGCTGGGGTTCGGCGCCGGAATCGGAGCCTGGTTGCTGGCCCGACGACCGAGATAGTTTTTGCTCCGCGCAAGCGGGAGCGATCGCGGGAATCCGGATTTCCTGGCTGTCAGATACGAGGACATGTCGGATAGAAGACATGGCGGCCTGCCGAGCGGGCATCGGCGCCTGTCTTATCCCACCGCACAAAAAAAGAGGCCCCGGGAACCGGGGCCTCTTTGATCCAGCTTCCCGAGGCGGCGCGGGCCGCCCCGGGAATTCTGTCCTGCTTACTGCTTGCGGGCCAGGGCGGTGTTGCCTTCGCCGATGGTCTTGATGATGGTGCTGATGGCGTTCATCAGCATGTTCATCTGCTGGGTCATGGCCTGCATCTTGGCGTTCATTTCCGTGACGTCCTTCTTGTCGGCACGGATGGCGGAGTCCAGCTTGGCCGCCTGCTTTTCAATCTTCTGGCCCAGGGCGTCTGCCATCTTGCCCAGTGCCTCGGCAACCGCCACGAGCCAGCCCTTGCCGACTGCGGACGAGGCGGATGCGCCGCGCGCGTTGGTGATGGTGGAAATGTAGGTGTTGATATTGCCGTTGTAGCCGACGTCATTGGACATGATGAGTTCCTCGATTGGATTAGCGATAGATTGATCTATGGACAAACACACTTCGGTACCGCGTCTGCTGTGAAGCGTCAGCGCCGAGGTGGGCCACGCAATCTCCGCGACTTCGAGTTCACAATCGAATCACGACCCGGCATTCCGGATACGTCGGCAGGAGCAACATCCTCCTGGCCGGACTCCTCGGACCTGCGGCGTTCGTTCTGGAACCATTCCAGGGCGGCCTCTTCACCATCGCGCTCACAGCGCGAGGCGAACTCCATGGCCATCTGTACGTCCGGTGTCTGCAGCGGACCCAGCGCGTCATCAATCTGCCGGGAGAGGTCATTGCGCTCGTCCTCGGCCAGCACCCCGTTGTCGACCAGCCCGTTGAGGGCCAGAGTCAGGTCTTCGGGATCGAATGGCGTCAACGCCACATCCAGCGGGGTGTCTTCGACCGCCTGCCGGAAGGTTTCCAGCAGACCGTCCAGGTCTCCGTCATCCAGGCTGGACGTTTCACGCAGGGAAGCTTCGAAGTCAGCGATCACCTGCTGCCGCAGCACCTCTTCCTGGCTCTGCTCCGGAGCAACAGGTGATGCAGTCTCCACTGGGACGGCAGCCTGCGGAGCCACGACACCGGTACTCGGCGCGGGACGCTTGCGGGGCGCAACTGGGCGGCGAACGAATGACATGTAATCCGGTCTCCCTTGTGACCCGGGTTCCGGGCTGACAAGCCCGCATGCCCGATCACTTCTTGAATTCGACTCTAGGGGATTGCCGCCCCAGTCGATACTAGGGCGTACCCTAGGGACGCCCGCATTCCACGATCCTCAACCATGGAACTGCGAATCGATTTCCAACGTACCCAGGTTGCGCTCCGCAAAGCGCCTTGCCAGTTCCGGCGCTGCTTCCTGGATGGCATCAAAGCTCTCGCGCGAACGCACGTCCGCACGCAGCAACCAGCCATCCGCGGTCTTGCTCAGCAGCAGGTCGGTACCGGGCAGGGTGGCATCGGCCATCCGCAGCAACACCTGGCCATCACGATCGCCGGCACTGTTGCCACCCCCCACGGCAAGCTGTCGCAGATGTCGTTCCACCAGGTCGGCAAAGGCCGCTGGATTGGACGTCAGCGGCACGACGGGAGCAGCCTGTGCTCCATCCCGCATCGCGGTCTGGGCCTGCAGCATGGCCAGCACTTCGGCCGGATCCATGTTCGACTGCCTCATCTGTTCGCTGTCGCCGCTGAACTGCCGGCCGGCCTCCACGGCGTCTGCCGTGGCTGCCTGGTGCGCAGCGTCCTGCGCTCCGGCACGCTGCTCCTTGCCGAGGTCACCGGCGCCCTTGAAGCGGGCTGCGCTGAACTCGTCGCGCGCCTCCTGGCGGCTCTGCATGAGGTTGCGGAAGCGTTCGGAACTCTCCGGCTGGGCGGGTTCGCGCCCGGTGCGACTCTCGCCGGTCTTGCGGGCCTCGCCCACCGAATCCGACAGCTGGCTGCGTTCGATACTCATGGGTCACCTCGTTGTTGTCCGGCCATGCCGCGCATGGCGCGGCCCTGAAGCAGGTCGGCGGTGGCTTCCTCTTCCTTCCGACCTTCCAGTGCAAACTGCTCAACGCGCCAGGCATCCCTGCGCTTGTGCAGTGCGTCCTCGCGCCCCTTCGCCCGCAGCCAGGACTGCCTGGCCTGGTCGAGCGCCTGTTCGGCGGCCTTGAGCCGCTCACGGGCCTGCTGCAGGTTCTTCTGTTCAGCCACGATGCGCTCGCCCAACAGGTCGATGTGCGCCTCGCGCTGTTCCATCGCCACCGGCCAGGCATGGCCGGGCGGCGGCGGATCCAAAAGGCGGTGACGCTGCGCAGCGCGCTCCTCGCCCAGCGCCTGGATCCCGGCCTCGATTCGCTCGCACTGCTCGCGACAGGACCGGGCCGCCGCCTGCTTCTCCAGCATTTCCAGGCGCGCCTTGTCGGTGCGGTGGGCTCGCAGCTTGACCAGTGTCTGGAGCGGATAGCGCTTCATCGGAACAGCTTCTTCACAGCGTCCGCGGACTGGCTGAATTCAACCAGGTCGGACGACGACTGCTGCAGCAGCTTGCGGATGGGGCCGATCTTCTCGATCGCCACGTCGGCTTCCGGATCGGTGCCGCGCTTGTATTCGCCCAGCTGCAGCAGCATCTCGATGTCTTCGTACTTGGCCAGGTATTTGCGCAGCTGTCCGGCCGCCCGCAGGTGCGCTTCATCCACCACCCGCGGCATGGTGCGGCTGAGGCTGGTGAGCACGTCGATGGCCGGGTAGTGATAAGCGGCGGCCAGCTTGCGCGACAGCACGATGTGGCCGTCAAGGATCGAGCGCACCTCTTCGACGATCGGATCGCCGCCGTCCTCGTCCTCGGCCAGCACGGTGTAGAAGGCGGTGATCGAACCGTGCTCGTTGTTGCCGGCACGCTCGAACAGGCGGGGCAACGCGCTGAATACCGAAGGCGGGAAACCACGCCGCGCCGGCGGCTCGCCAATGGCAAGGCCGACATCGCGCAGGGCACGGGCAAAGCGGGTGACTGAATCGACCAGCAGCAGCACGCGTTTGCCACGATCACGGAAGTGCTCGGCGATCGCCGTACCCACCCAGGCGGCGCGACTGCGCTCCAGCGCAGGCCGGTCGGACGTGGCCACGACCACCACAGAGCGGGCCATGCCTTCATCGCCCAGGTTGTCGTAGATGAATTCGTTGACCTCGCGTCCGCGCTCGCCGACCAGGACGATCACGTTGACGTCGGCATCGCCGCCACGGGCGAGCATGCCCAACAGGGTGCTCTTGCCACCGCCGGCGACGGCAAAGATGCCGATGCGCTGGCCTTCGCCCGCGGTCATGGTGGCATCGATTGCACGCACTCCGGTGGCGAACGGATGCTCGATCAGGTTGCGGCTGAGCGGATTGGGCGAATCGGCATAGATCGGGGCATCCACCGTCGGACCCAGTGGGCCCTTGTCGTCAATCGGCTCGCCGTGGGCATTGAGCACCCGTCCGAGCAGGCCATCACCGGCGCGCACAGCCGCCTGGCGACCAGTGGCATAAACCTCGGTGGTGGCCGAAATTCCATCCAGCGCTCCGAGCGGGGTCAGCAGGGTGTGCTGGCGGGCCACGCCCACGACCTCGGCCGCCAGCCGGAAATCGGGATCACCCTCGCCGCGGGGATTGCGCAGGTAGCACAGCTCGCCGATCGACGCCTTCAGCCCGGTCGCCCGGATCAGGGTGCCGTAGGCATCGGCCACCCGGCCGACGCGCTCGATGCTGGTGACCGATGACAGCGCACTGAGCAGCGGATCGCCAGCGGGAGCGTTCACGACGGTGCGGCCTCCGCAGCAGCCCCTGCCAAGGCGGCGCGGATCGCTTCAATCTGCTGGGTCACACCCGCCCTGACCTCACCGGCTTCCGACACCACCACGCAGCTGAGCGGATCCAGACTTTCATCAGCAACCAGCTCGATCACGCCCACCGCAGGATGTGCCTGGCGCACCGCGCCCAGGCCGGCTTCCACGCGCTCACGCACATCCGGGTGCACCCGGATCAGCAGGAACTGCTCCGCCTGGGCCGCTTCCACGGCCTGCATCACCAGCGGTGGGACCACGGTCAGCGCGTCAAAGCCCGGGGCAATCCGGGCGACGATGGCACAGGCCAGGTCGGTGATCCGGCCCGCGGCTTCCGCCAACACCCGCGCGCGACGCTCATTGAGTTCGGCCATCTTGCCGGTCATCTGTTGCTGCGCACGGGCAAGGCCTTCCGAAAAACCGGCGGAATGACCTTCCTCGCGGGCCTTTGCCACTTCCTTTTCAGCCTGCGCATACAGCGCATTGACCTGGTCGAGCAGGCTGTCGAGCTCAGACAGCCGGGCCCAGGCCGCGGCAGGCACCACCGGTGCAGTGACCGAACGTACGAACGCCCGCCGGTCGGTGACCACGATTGCATCCTGGGGCACCCGCGGTGTCGGTCGGCCCAGGGCCGCGTTCTGTCCGGGTGCGGTCGACGCGCTCATGCCCCTTCCCTCTTTGTCTCGTGATGGGTGACCAGCAGCAACACCGGCTTCTCCGGCAGGTGTGTCGGGCCGGGCTCTTCGGGCGGATGCAGCAGCGCCACCCACTCGCCCAGCGGACGATCCCGGTGCGCCGCCCAGCCGCGCAATTCGTTGCGGCCCTGGCGTTCGAACAGGGCATGAAGTGCCGCATCATCCTCCCGCGCACGCAGCTCCGCCATGAGCGGGGCCCATGCCTGTTGCAGGCGACGCAGCACGTCGTCTTCCACCCTTGCATTCCAGATGGTGCGGTCCAGTGGCAGCAGGTAGCTGCTGCCCAACGCCCGCTTGAGCATTCGCACAGAATCCCGCGCAACCTCGGCGCGGATCAACGGCGCGTATGCCAGCACGCCCAGGTCCCGGATCAGCGCCGCCAGTCGCGCACGCGGCCAGCGCATGACCGCGCTGGGGATTGCATGCCCCGGCCGGGGCGCCAGCAGCGCTTCCGCCGCACCCGCCTGAAACAGCCTGCGGGCCAGCATCCTGCGCCCCAGCTGCGAGCGGCCGGCACGCGCCACCAGGCGCTGGTCCAGAGGCGCGGCGTCACCCGCATACCAGCCCGGATCAACCTCGGCGAACAGCGGTTGCAGCGGCATGGCGCCCGGTCACCCCTTCCAGATCCGATCGTCGGGCTTGGCCGGCCCCTTCAGCCGCGCACGCAGGCGGTTACCAAAGGTCATGGCCAGCGCCAGCAGCGCGATCACCCCAGCCACGATGGCCAGGGTCACCGGGCTCATCGCCGACATCACCGGTTGCGCACGGCCCTGTCCCGCCAGGTCGGTCGGAGCGGGGAGGGTGTTGAATTTGATGGTCACGTGGTTGATGTTCTCCAACCCCGGGACCGCGTCCTTCACCAGCACCTTGAAGTTGTGTTCCTCGTTGCGGACATTGGCCCCTGCCTGTTCGAACACCACCACCGAAGCCGATGCCAGGCCAACCTTGCCAAGCACCGGGTCACGCTCGGGCATGGCGATATGGACGCGGGCATGGGCGACGCCGGCATAGGAAGACAGGGTCCGCGACAGATCCTGCTGCAGGCCACACTGCTCCTGGCCACGCTGCTCGGTGGCCGACGACACGAAACCCTGCCGTTGGAACACCTCACAGGTGGTTGACTGGAAGCTTTCCCCCGGCAGGCCACGCGCCTCGAGGATCTGCATGGCGAGGGCGAAATCACCCTGCCCGACCCGCACCTGATAGCCGCTGTCACTGGCGATCGAGGTGCGCTTTTCAGCCTTGATCCCGTTGGCCAGCAGGACCCCGAGTACACGGTTGGCCTGGCGCTCGTCCAGGCCGTCGTTCAGCGTCACGCGGCTGCAGGCGGCCAGCATCAGGCTGGCCACCAGCACCACCGCGATCCGCATCCATTTTCCGCTTACGGTCCCGGTTGTCGTCGCGATCATTGTTGCTCCCCCGTCATGGCAGTCAGGACTGCTGGCGGAACAGCTGCTGCACGCCATCGGACGTGCGGTTGGCCACGTTGGCTGTCAGCTGCGACTGGAACAGGAACTGGTGCGTGCTCATGGTCATTTCCAGCATCTGGCTGGGGGTGAGGTCACCCACCGTGGAGGCGCTGGCCATGCTTTGCGAGAGATCGGCGATCTTCTTCGCCCCGCCGTTGAGGCCGTCGAACGCCGACATGAGCATGCGCGTGCCTTGCGATGGCTCGGCCTGGGCAGGACCCGATACGGCCTCGGCCCCGGACGCCTGCTGCGTCTGGTTGGTGCCTGAAACGCGTTCCTGCGCCTGGGCGAAATCGCGGACTTCGGTGGCTGATGCCTGGGGCTGGGCCGCTGATCCGGCACTGGCGCCGCCGGCTGCGCCGGTGGTCGCTTCGATACCGGCGGCCTGGATGGCTTCAATCATTTCAACTCTCCCGTGGAGATGTTCCGTTACTGGCGCTTGCCCAGGGTTTCCAGCGCCTGCCCGGTCGCGTTCTGCGAGGTGGCGGCGTTGTTGGACATGAACTGCATCTTCAGGCTGGCCGCGGTCAGCTGGACCATGTTCGATGGCTGGTCGCCACCGGTGCGGATCTCTGCCGACATCTCGGTGATCTGTGCCGCCTGGCCGTCGAGGGCCTGGCCCCAGGCACGGGACATCGCCTCATACCAGCTGCTGCCGCTGCTGGAAGACGCGCTGCCGCGGCCACCGTTGGCGGCCGGGCCGTTATTGAATGTTGCGTGCCCGATGAAATTGTTCAGGGCTGAATTGTCGACGCTCATCATGCTGCTCCTTCTGCTATGGATTGAGACTGCTGGATGGTCCGGCACCCCGGACCGTACTGCGATTCCTTTCCTGGAATGTTCATTGGCGGCTGCCCGCCGCGCGTGCCTGCTCCATCGCCCAGGCGTGCGAGCGTGAAGCGGCGGCGGATACTCCTGCCGATCCGCCGCCTGCACCCGGGGCAGCCGCTGGCTCCTGCTCTTCCGGGGACAGCGGGCGGATGGTGATCTTGCGGATCGTGCCGTCACCGGCAGTGGCGAACGCATGGTTTCCCAGCGACGCGAGCGAGCCTTCGCCCGGGATGAACATGCCCACCCGGTATTCGTTGCCGTGCTCATCGAGCAGATGCGGATCTTCACCGCGTTCGTAAGCCACGATCCGGACCGCGGGGGCCTCCTCGGGAGACGGCTCTTCGGCCGCTGGCGCGGCCCGGTTGATCAGTGCCACGTTGCGCACGCCGGTGTTGCGCATGGCATCGGTCCCCAGGAAGACACGGAAGGCGGCCTCGTCCTTGTAGTAACCGGTGACTTCCACTTCGCCGCGCCCCAGATAGCGGGTGTTGCCGGGATAGCCCCCGCCGCGCAGCACTTCACCAACATCCGAGGCGAGGTCTGCGCCGGTCGTCAGCGTCAGCCCGGCATCGAGCCCTTCGTCCACGATCATCTGCTGCATCCGCTGGCGCACGGTGTCATCCGCCACCATGCCGGACAGCACCGGGCGCCCATTGACGTCCGTCTCGATCCGCCGCCCCGACACGTTGAACTCGAGCGCCATCGCTTTCAGGCGCTGCTCGGGATCCACTTCCGGTTCGGAGGAGGGCACGACTGCGACGAACGTGGCCAGCGCGGCCAGGCACAGCACCGCGATCGCGGCAATCATCGGCAGGCGGCGGGTGAATGGCTCGGAGATCCTGCGCGCACGCGACGCACTGGGCTCCTGGCCATCGGGGGCCAGCGCCAGCCATGCGGGGTCATCCTCTTCGCCGAAGGCCAGCGCGGCTTCGCCCAGCCCGACACGTTGCAACCGGTCCATGGCGACCGGGTCGCCCGGATGCAGCACGCGGCCTTCCAGCTGCAGCGGCGCATCCAGCGCGCGCAGCTGGCCATGACCATCAATCACGCTGATCAGGGCATGGTGCCGGGCGACGCCCTCGTCGGCCAGGACGATGTCGCAATCGTCGCCGCTGCCGACCAGGATCATCTCGCGCTCGGCCAGCTCCCGGCTTGCGCCCGCGTGCAGTCCGGAGATGATCCGCAGCAGCCTGCGACCCTCCCGGTCTGGAACGTTGGCGTCCGGCTCAGACATCCCATACCTCCCTGTAACACTTGCCGGCACTCCGCATCAGCGTGCGGGGCGCGATGCTTCCCGGAGCGGACAGGTCATGCATTGATCTGCCCCGATTGCACGATGCGAAGATCCGCTGCCAGTTCCTGGTAAGAGAGCACCGGCAGCTCGAAAAAATCCACTTCCATCAGTTTGCGCAGGTGTCGGCGCACGTCGAGCGAGCACAGCAACACCGGGCGGACGTCCTGGGCCATGCGCGCCAGATTCGCACGCACTTCATTGCCAAGACGCGCGGCCAGCTCGGGAGAGATGGCCAGTTGGCTGGCGCCGCCGGCAACCCTTACGGATTGACGCAGCTTGTCTTCCAGCTCGGGATGGATCAACAGTACGTGCAAATTCCGCTCGCTGTCTGAATAGCGGTCGGCGATTTCCCGCTTCAGCGCAACGCGCACATATTCGGTCAGCAGCACCACATCCTTCTCACGCCCACCCACATCGGTGATGGCTTCGAAGGCGTCGCGCAGGTTGCGGATCGGCACGCCTTCCTCGGCCAGCCGGCGCAGCACATCGGCCACCCGTTGCGGGGCCACCACGCGCAGCATTTCCTTCACCAAGTCGGGATAGTCACGCTGCATGCGTCCGAACAGGTTGGAGGTTTCCTGGATGCCGAGGAAGCCGCCGAGGCGGCGCTGCAGGGCGCCGCGGCAGTGATCCACCATCACCTCCATCGGCGGCCGTGCGTCTTCGGACGGCTCGGTGGTCCACTCGCCCGACACCGGCGGGAAGAACCCGGTCAGGCGCGCATCGGCCGCACCGGGTCGCGCCGGGCGCAGCCCGCCTTCCAGCTGCAGGCGTCCGGAAGCCAGGCGCGCACCAAAGGCGGTCAGCCGATATTCGCCCTCTTCCAGACCCGTGGTAACCCGCAGCACCGGCGTGGGTACCGGTACGCCGTACTCCTCGCGCTGGCGCCGGGCAATTTCACCCATGCGGGTGCGCACCGGCTCCTGCCCGAACGCGACCGCAATGGACGGCGAGATGTCCAGTTGCAGCGGCGCCGGCGGCGCCATGTCATCGCTCTGCGCGGTCACCTGGCTGATCGCCAGGTCCTCGTCGCTGACCCGGAACAGCTTGCGCAGTGTTTCGAACTGGTAACGGTACTGCCAGCCCGCGGCAGCGAACAGGATCAGGCTCAGCGCGGCAAACACCAGCTTCGGAAAGCCCGGCACCAGCATCATGAGGAACGCGAGGATGGCGGTGATCAGCAGCACCCGCGGCTGCTTGGTGATCTGGCGGGTGATCGCCTCGCCCAGATGCCTGTCGTCCACGTCGCTGGTAGTGCGGGTCACCACCAGACCGGCGGCGATCGTGCCCAGGATCGCCGGGATCTGCGATACCAGGCCGTCGCCGATGGTCAGGATCGAATAGACCCGGGTGGCCTCACCCAGGTCCATGCCCTTCTGCAGCACGCCGATGGCCAGGCCGCCGAGCAGGTTGATGATGATGATGACGATGCCGCAGATGGCATCGCCCTTCACGAACTTCATCGCGCCATCGAGGCTGCCGTACAGCTGGCTTTCGGTCTCCAGCAGGCGGCGCTTGCTGCGCGCTTCGTCCTTGTCGAGCAGGCCGGCACGCAGGTCCGAGTCGATCGACAGCTGCTTGCCCGGCATCGCATCCAGGGTGAACCGTGCGGCCACTTCCGCGACGCGCTCGGCGCCCTTGGCGATGACGATGAACTGGACCACGGTGATGATCAGGAACACCACCATGCCGACCACCAGGTTGCCCCCCGCGACCAGCGCGCCAAAGGTCTCCACGATGTGGCCGCCCTCGGCATCGAGCAGGATCGAGCGGGTGATGGCGACCGAGATGGCCAGCCGGAACAGCGTGGTCAGCAGCAGCACGCTGGGGAAGCTGGAGAACGCGACAGGGCTGGGAATGTAGATGCCCAGCAGCAGCAGGCCGAAACCGATCGAAATGTTGACCGCCACCAGCGAGTCGATCAGCACCAGCGGCAGCGGCAGGATCATCACCGCGATGATCAGCACCGCCCCGAAGGCGAGGAATACATCGCTGTAGCCAAGCCGTCCGCGTGGCGCCGAGCCCGCCGGCGCGGCGAACAGGTTTCCAATCAGCGCCCGCATTGTTTACCTCCCCCTGTAGCCGCGGTACGCGGCGTCAACCAGGCGTGGGACTTCTGCCATCTGGGGCAAACGATCTGCGGAGGAAATCCGCACCTGCTGCCGCAAACGACATCGCTTCCGCTCCACCCCTGACCTCATGTGTCACTTTGTGCCAACTTACGATAGCTGTGTAAAGTGTACGAAGCGTAAAGATCATGTTTCAGTCGACCCGACTTGCGTTCTGGGCCGGGGGACATGTGCAAATTGTGACGCGCGTCCCGTTACGCAAATCGATCACGGAGGCTTAACGCCGCAGCAGCAGATCTAGTGGAGACTTCGCCGTTCGTGCGGCCTGTGCCGATCCGGATTCTTCCGAATCTGGATCGATGGTCACATCGTCCTGTTCCAGGCGTGTGATCAGATTGACCGACTGCGCGCTCACCCCGATGGCCAGCACGCGCCCGGCACGGGTCTGGAGCAGCACGACGCGTTCACGCGGCCCCACCGGCAGGATCTGCAGGACTGACAAATGGGCTTTGCTGCCCGTCAAACCGTAGCGGCGGCGCATGAGGCGCAGCACCAGGAGCAGGGCAAGAATCATGAACCCCAGTGGCACCACGATTCCCATCAGCTCCCGCAGATACGAGGGGGCTGGCGCGGTCGCCGCAGGCGCAGCGGCTGCCATGGCAAGACCTGGGGCCAGGGCCAGTGCGGCGAAGACAATCACGTTGGCCGCACGGCGGCGAAGCACTCTATGGGACATGACGGGAAGGGGTGCGTGAGGAAATGAAAGGGGGAAGCGCGTGGGACGCGGCAGCAGGGTATCCCATTGTCGGCAGCGTGGAACGGACGGTGGGGCGGGCCGGGAATCGGCGATGACGATCATCGAAACCGTCCCTGAAGAAGCAGGGGTGCCCTTCGCCACCGAGTTGGAGCCGCTGCTGCAGGCGGTGCCGTTTGCCTGCGCTGCTTTCGACCGTGACGACGGCCGGCTGCGGGCTGCAAACGATCTGTACCGGCGTGAATTCGGCGCCCTGGCAGGCCACGACCGGCGCTCCGGGCTGCTGGACTCGCTGCGCGCCAGCGAGGTCGACGTCGATGCCGGGCGCGAGGTGCGGGCACCGCATAACGGCCGCTGGTACTCGCTGTACTGGCGTGACGTTGACCAGCAGGGGCAGGCACTCGCGCTGCTCACCGCGGTCGACATCAGCGCGCGGATCGAAACGCTGGACTCGCACAAGAGTCGCCAGGAAAAACTGCTGTTCACCTCGCGGCTGATGTCGGTGGGGGAAATGGCGGCCACCCTGGCCCATGAGCTCAACCAGCCCCTGGCTGCCATCGTGAACTATCTCAATGGCAGCCTGCGCCTGGTCGGCCAGGCCGGCGGACCGGCGCAGGTGGAGCGTGCCCTGGTGGCCGCCCGCACCCAGGCCGAGCACGCGGCTGCGGTCATCGCCCGGGTGCGCGAATTCGTCCGTGCGCGCGAACCGCGGCGCGACGCCCACAGCCTGGCCGCAATCGCCGAAACCGTGCTCGAACTCCTGCGCCTGGAAGCCGAACGCCAGCAGCTGGACATCGAGGTGGCGCTCGCAGACACCCTGCCCGACGTTTACGCCGACAAGGTGATGGTTGAGCAGGTGCTGCTGAACCTGGTGAAGAACGCCATCGAGGCCATGCGCGAGGTGGACGCTGGCGAACGTGACCTGCGCATCGAGGGCCGGGTGAACCTGGACGGTGAGATCGAGGTGCGGGTGTGCGACCGCGGCCACGGCATGAGCCCTGCGGAGAGCGAGCAGCTGTTCTCGCCGTTCTACACCACCAAGTCGGACGGCCTGGGAATCGGCCTGGCGATCTGCCGGTCGATCATCGAATACCACGAAGGACGCCTGTTCTTCGAACCACGCGAGAGCGGCGGCAGCATCTTCGGCTTTACCCTGCCGCGCGCCGAAGGGAGGACATGAGAATGGGACAGGTCCAGGTGTACCTGGTCGACGACAACGACGGCTTCAGGGAATCCACCGTCTGGCTGCTGGAAACGGCCGATTTCAAGGTCGAGTCGTATGCCTCGGGCGCCGAATTCCTGACAGCCTATGATGCCGGCCGTCCAACCGACGAGGCCTGCCTCGTGTCCGATATCCGCATGCCGCAGATGAGCGGCCTGCAGCTCCAGGACGAGCTGCGCCGCCGCGGCAGCACCCTGCCGCTGGTGTTCGTCACCGCCCACGGCGACGTGCCGCTGGCGGTGGAGGCGATCCGCAAAGGGGCGGCCAACTTCCTGGAGAAGCCGTTCGGTGACGACACCCTGATCGAAGCGATCGGGGCCGCGCTTGCCAGCGCCCGCAACCGTGCCGATGGGTTCATCAACCAGCAGGTCCTGGAAAAACTCAGCCCGCGCGAGCGCCAGGTGCTGGACCTGGTGGTGGCCAGCAAGCCCAACAAGATCATCGCCGACATCCTCGGTATCAGCATCAAGACGGTGGAGCTGCACCGGTCGAACATGATGAACAAACTCGGGGTACGCTCGCTGCCCGAACTGATGAAGGTGGCTCTGGGACATGCCTGAGACTGCGAAGGCGGTATCCGCCGCATCGGCGCCTGTGTCGCTGCGCGGACGCATCCCGGCCGTCCCGCCTGGGCACGCGCAGGCGCTGCGGACATTCTTCTCCGCTCCGCACAGCTGGCTGCTGGCGGACCATGGCCTGGTCATGTTCATGCCCGGCCGGGCCGGCACAGCCGGGGATATCTTCGAGCTGGATGCCGAAGGCACGCGCATCGGCGTGCGCCTGCAAGCCACCGCGGCGGCTATCGGCGAGGGCCTGCACTGGAGCGACTTCAGCGGATCCTCGCGGGTCCTGGCCTGGAGCCTGGCCCACGAAAGCCAGCTGATGCGGCTGAGCGAGGCGCTGGGGGTGGCCCTGACCCCGCTGCTGGAAGCCGGCGGCGGACAGGATCCGGAAAGCGCCCCGCTGTGGCTCGACTTCCTGATCGATGACGAGCCCCCTGCGGAGGACCCGGACGCCGCGCGCCGCGCCCCGGGCCTGCACGGTTCACTGCGCCTGCCCGCCGAATGGCTGCCGCGCCTGCTGACCCGTGCCGAGCCGCCGTTCGAAGGCGAGGCGCCGCCGCGCCTGGGCCGCTGGAGCCGGATTCCGGCCTCCGTCTCACTGCAATTCGCCATCCCGCCGCTGACCCCGGCCGACTGGGCAGGCCTCGCGCCGGGCGCAGTGTTCGTGGTTGGCCGCGGCGGACGCCGGCCGGCCTTCCAGGCCCATGCCTGCGGCCAATCCTGGCCGCTCGCCCCCACCGGCGCCGGCTGGCGTATCGAGGGCCCGGCGCAACCCATTCCACGCATGCACGAGGACTCCACCATGACCGACACCCCTTCCCAGGCCGTAGAAGACGGCGACCAGGGCGAGGCCGCGACCCCACCGCCCGACCCGGATGCCGCCGTGCGCGGACTGCCGGCCAATGTGGTGTTCGAGATTGGCCGCCTGGAAATGCCGGTGGGCAAGCTGGCTGATCTGCAGCCGGGCTATGTGTTCCCGGTACCCGCGCAGCTGGAAGGGGCCAACGTCACCATCCGCGCCAACGGCAAGGCAGTCGGCCAGGGCGAGCTGGTTTCGGTCGGCGATACCCTCGGCGTGCGCCTGTTGTCCTGGAAGTAGGCCGAAACGATGGACTTCAGCAATTACTCCCCGGCACTGGTCCTGATGGTCGTCGTCAGCCTGGCGCTGGCGCCGTTCGTGGCGGTGATGGTGACTTCCTTCACCAAGATGGTGGTGGTGCTGAGCCTGCTGCGCAACGCGCTGGGGCTGCAGCAGGTGCCGCCGAACGTGGTCATCAACGGCCTGGCGATCGTGCTCTCGATCTACGTGATGTATCCGGTGATCCTGGACACCCACGCGGCGATCACCGCGCACATGGAGGGCCGGCCACCACCGCCAACGGTGCAGGCTCATATCCAGGCCCGCCAGGCGGAGCAGGCGGCGATGGCGCGGGCCGCGACCGACGCCATGCGCGACGTGGCCACGGAGTCCAGCACAGGTGCGGCCGCATCCGCCACCAGTCCGGCAGCCGCCGATGCACTCCAGGCCGAAGCCCGGGCCGCGACCGAACCCGAACGGGGCGAGCTGTTTCGCAACGTGACCGGTGGCGTGGGGCAGGATCCGGACCCGGCCGGGGGCGCGCAGGCGCAGGCGCAGGCGCAGGCGCAGGATCCAGCGGCGCCGCGGGTAATCATTGCGCCACCACCGCCAGCGGCCACCGGCCCCCCGGCCGACGGCATCGACGCGAACTACCTGCTGGGCCTGGCCGAGGCGGGCAAGGAGCCGCTGCGCACGTTCCTGATCCAGCACTCGCACCGCACCGAACGCCAGTTTTTCCTCAACAACGCCAAGCGCCTGATGCGTGAGGAATACCACCCGTCGCTGACGATCAACGACTTCATCGTGGTGATTCCCGCATTCACGGTGAGCGAGCTGACCGCGGCGTTCCAGATCGGATTCCTGATTTTCCTGCCGTTCCTCATCATCGACCTGGTGGTGGCCAACATCCTGCTGGCACTGGGCATGATGATGATGTCGCCCACCATCATCTCCCTGCCGTTCAAGCTGCTGCTGTTCGTGCTGGTGGACGGCTGGGCCAAGCTGGTGCATGGCCTGGTGCTGACCTACGCGATGACATGACCGGGATCTGCGCCACCACCGGAGGAGGCCACCATGGCTGAGATGCTGGAACTGACCCGCCAGTCACTGTGGCTGGTGCTGGTCCTGTCGGGACCGCCGATCGCCGCGGCGGCCGTGGTCGGCCTGCTGGTGGCCTTCCTGCAGGCGGCCACCCAGCTGCAGGAGCAGACGTTCGCCTACGCGCTGAAGTTCCTGACCATCGTGCTGGCGCTGTTCGTGACCGCCTCGATGATCGGCGGGAGCATGTACACCTTCACCGAGCACATCTTCACTTCCTTCCCGGGCCTGGTGAGGGACAACCGGCAGTGAACCCGTTCGGCTCGCTCAGCGAGACCATGCTCGCGCTGGGACTGACCCTGCCGCGCATCATCGGCGCGTTCATCATGCTGCCGCTGATCACCCAGTCGAACATGCCGGCCATGGTGCGCAACAGCTTCCTGGTCAGCCTGGCAATCGTGGCCCTGCCGGTGGCGATGGCTGCGGCGCCCGGCGCGACCACGAGCTCGCTGCAGTGGCCGATGATGGTGCTCAAGGAGCTGTTCATCGGCCTGGCGATCGGCTACCTGTTCGGGCTGGTGTTCTGGGCGTTTTCCGCCGCGGGAACGGTGATCGACAACCAGGTCGGCATGGGCATGGCCCAGGCCTTCGATCCGATCCAGGGACACCAGGTGACGCTGCACGGGCAGTTCCTGTCCGAATTCGCGGCGTGGCTGTTCATGGCCAGCGGTGCGTTCATGATCTTCCTGGGCCTGCTGATGGACAGCTATGCCATCTGGCCACCCACGTCCTTCTTCCCCGATCTTGAGCGCGCCGGAATCAACCTGTTCGTGAGCCACTTTGGATGGTTCATGAGCACGCTGGTGGTGCTGGCAGCGCCGGTGATGGTGATCCTGCTGGTGATCGATCTGTCGTTCGGGCTGATGAACAGGTTTGCCCCGCAGCTCAACGTGTTCGCCCTGACCCTGCCGATCAAGGCCTGGCTGGCCACCGCAATCCTGCTGCTGCTGCTCGGGGTCTATGTGGAAGTGCTGCTGGACCGGCTGGCGTCGAGCAAGGGCCTGGTGGAACTGCTGCAGCGGACCTTCGGCGGCTGAAACCGGCAGCGGCCGCCGCGCGCGTCAGTCCGCCTGACCGTCCGCACCGGTTCCGCCGGCGCCGTCGCTTCCCAGGTCGCCGCGGCGCACGCCTTCGGCCCAGAACAGCACTTCGGCCACGGCGTCGAAAAACTCGTCGCTGATGTAGTCGTCCAGCTCGACCTTCTCGTTGAGCCCGCGTGCCAGCGGCACGTTCTGCAGGATCGGCACGCCCGCCTCTTCGGCAGCCTGCTTGATCATCTCGGCCATGTGGCCCTCGCCCTTGGCAACCACCACGGGCAGGTCGGTTTCACCCTGTTCGTATTGCAGGGCCACGGCGATGTGGGTGGGATTGGTCACGACAACGTTCGACTTGCGCACGGATCCGAGCATGTTCTGCTGCGCCCACTCCTGATGCAACTGCTTGCGCCGCTGCTTCACGTACGGGTCGCCTTCGTTGTCCTTCACCTCGCGCTTGATGTCGCGCCGGCTCATGCGCAGTTTCTTGGTGTAGGAAAACTTCTGGTACCACACGTCCAGAGCCGAGACGAAGAAGAACACCACCACCGTCCACAGCATGATCCACTTGATCCCATGCCACACCGCGGCGGCCATGCCGGCCGGGTTGCCGTGGGGCAGCATCATCAGCCGCTCGATCATGCCGCTGAGCACCACATAGCCGATCCCGATCATTGCCGCGCACTTGATTACCGACTTGACCAGCTCGATCAGGTTGTCCATCGAGAACATCTTCTTGATGCCCTCCACCGGATTGAGCTTGTCCACCTTGGGCGCCATCTTCTTCATGGTGGCGACCGGACCTACCTGCAGGAACTCGATCAGCACGCCCAGCGTGACCGCCAGCAGCATCAGCGGCAGCACCATCCACAGCAGTGTCATTACCGCCAGCCAGCCCAGCTCCGGCAGCACCTGGAAGAACGGCAGTCCCACCGCGCCCAGCGACTGGTCGAACAGATCACCGATCCGCCGGCCCATGAGGCCCATCAGCATCCAGCCGCCGGCCACCCAGCCCATCACCAGGACGGTGCTGGTCAGGTCCTTGCTCTTGGCAACGTCGCCTTCCTTGCGTGCGTCCCGGACCTTTTTCGGAGTCGGTTTTTCGGTCTTGTCGCCGCTGTCGCCCTTGTCGGCCATCCATCCGCCTGCGTTTGCCCCGTACCGTGCGGGAGGCTAGCATGCCCGCGCTGCAGCATTGTCGCCTCCAGTGCGGCTCTCCTGAACAGGGGAAAACAGGCGCTGGAACCTAGGGTCGGCCCGAGGTGACACCGGACCTGCAGCGCCATACATTGGATTCCGGTCCCAAAGACGGTCGACCGCCCCCACGCTTCCAGGATCTCCCGCACAGTCATGAGCAGCATCGGCTCCAACCCGCACCTCAACCTCACCGGCCTTGGCGGCCTGGGGAGCCAGGTTGCGCTGGACGATCTGCAGGGACGCCAGCAGGCCGGACTGGAGCACGTCGAGGCGCCGCGTGAGCCGGGCACCGCCCAGGCGGATGTCGATGCCGGCGAACTGGTACTGCAGGCTGCCGCCTGGGAAGGCGACGCGGGCGAAGGCACCCGCATGTTGCCCGGTGATGGCGCTTTTGAAGCCGCGCTCGGCCACCTGGACCTTTCGGCCGCTGCCGACCAGGGCGTGGACGCGATCTTCGCCGCGCTCGGCGCCGCCTGATCACCCCGCGGCACGCGCCGCGATACCCTAGCAATCCCTTCTGCTGCCGGATGTCCGGCGCTCCGCGCCTGCCGTTGCCGGCCGCGGCCTGCTGCCATCAACCATGAACGTTCCCGCCCCCGAACCCGCCGCCCTGCGCGCCGCCGCCGACCGGCTGGTCTCGACCCTGGCCGCGCACAGCGACCCCGAGTACCGCCTGACCGTGCTCAAGCGCCTGGCCCGCCGGCTGGGGGAAGATTCCTACCCGATGTTCCTGCGGCTGCTGGGCGTGGTGGCGGAAAGCGACGACGAGCGCGCCAAACGGCTGCTGGCCGAGACCCTGGGCGCGGCGCTGCGGCGCATGGACCTGCCCGGCGGGGCGCTCAGTTCCTGGGGTGCGACCGGGCTGCCCGACACGGTCAATCCATTTGCGGCCGGCGGCCTCAGCGGGCATTTTTTCGGCGCCACGCCGCGACGCCTGCTCGGCCCGGTGGAGTACCTGACGGTCTGGCACCTGCAGCGTACCCAGCGCATGCCACTGGGCGCCGGGACATTCCGCACCAGTCTGGAGCGGCTGATTGAATTGCTCAACTACAGCGAGGAAGCCCGCACCCTGTACCCGCAGAAGATCGCCGCCGACGTGCAGAACGAGCTGGAAGGCGCCTACACCCGGGCCACCCGCGAGCGCCTCGCCGCGCTGGCGGCTGCATGGAAGGCGGGCAAATCCCCTGCGGAAGTAGCCCAGGCAGCGCTGGACCCGGACGTCGACCAGCCCCCCGGCACGTGGCTGGTCCGCGACCTGTAACCCCGCGCCGCAGTCGGGGCCGGGCCGGTTCGGGCCCGGTTGCCGGCGTTGCTGGGTGATAATGGGCCCATGTCGCAGCCTTCTGACCAGTCGCGCCTGCCTTTTCCGGAAAAGCCGGGGACGGCAGCGCCCTCCGACACCCAGCCGGCCGCGCCGGCGCGCGCCGCGGTGAGCCCCTACAAACGCCCCCTGTGGGCGCGCGTGCTTGGCGGCCTGTTGGGGCCATGGATCGGCCTGAAAACCGAGCCCGCCGATCCGGAGCGGTTCGTGGACGGGCGCCCGGTCTGTTACGTGCTTGAGGACTATGGCCTGTCCAACGCCCTGATCCTGGAGCGTGCCTGCCGCCAGGCCGGCCTGCCCTCGCCGCTGCAGCCGCTTCCCGGCGACCCGCTGGGGCGCAAGCGCGCCTACGTGGCACTCTCCCGCCGCAACGCGGGCTCCACCCTGGGCGCGCTGGCGCCGGGCAAGCGCCCGCCCACCAAGACCCATTCCGAATCGCTGGCCAGACTGCTCGATGCCCACCGCGAAGATCCGGCGCTTGATGTGTTGCTGGTGCCGGTGTCGATTTTCGTCGGCCGCTCGCCGGACAAGGCCAGCGGCTGGTTCTCGGTGCTGTTTTCGGAAAACTGGGCGCTGGTGGGCCGCTTCCGCCGGCTGCTGACCATCCTGCTCAATGGCCGCGACACCATGGTCCGCTTCGCCGCGCCGGTGGAGCTTCGTGCCAGCGTGGAAGAGGGCCTGACACCGGAGCGCACCGTACGCAAGGTGTCGCGGGTACTGCGCACCCATTTCAACCGCATCCGCGAGGCGGTGATCGGGCCCGACCTGTCCACCCGCCGCCTGCTGATCGACAAGGTCCTGACCACGCCTTCGGTCAAGGATGCCATTGCCGACCAGGCCCGCCGCGACAACAGCACCCCGCAGGAAGCGTGGAAGAAAGCCCACGGCTACGCCTGGGAAATCGCGGCCGACTACTCGCACCCGCTGGTGCGCTCGGCCAGCTTCCTGCTGACCACGGTGTGGAACCGGATCTACCGCGGGGTGCTGGTCCACCACCTGGACCGGCTGAAGGCGATCGCGCCGGGCAACGAGATCATCTACGTGCCCTGCCACCGCAGCCACATGGACTACCTGCTGCTGTCCTATCTGCTGTACGTGCGCGGCATCGTGCCCCCGCACATCGCCGCGGGCATCAACCTCAACCTGCCGGTGATCGGCACCGTGCTGCGCAAGGGCGGGGCGTTCTTCATCCGCCGCAGCTTCCGCGGCAACGCGCTGTATTCGGCGGTGTTCACCGAGTACGTGGCGCAGCTGGTGGCCGGCGGCTACTCGATCGAATACTTCATTGAAGGCGGGCGCTCGCGCACCGGCCGGCTGCTGGCCCCCAAGGGCGGGATGCTGGCGATGACCGTGCGCGCCTACCTGCGCCAACCCACCCGGCCTGTGCTGTTCCAGCCGGTCTACATCGGCTACGAAAAGCTGATGGAGGGCAACAGCTACCTGGACGAGCTGTCGGGCAAGAGCAAGAAGAAGGAGTCGATCTGGCAGCTGCTGCGCGGCATCCCGCGGGTGCTGCGCTCCAACTACGGCCAGGTGGTGGTGAACTTCGGCGAACCGATCCCGCTCACCGAAGCGCTGGCCGAACACGCGCCGGACTGGGACGGCAGCCCCATCTCCGAAGACGAGAAGCCCGCCTGGCTGTCGGCAACGGTCGAACGCATCGCCCAGCGGATCCAGGTGAACATCAACCGCGCCGCCGACGTCAATCCGGTCAACCTGCTGGCGCTGGCACTGCTGTCCACGCCCAAGCACGCCATGGGTGAGGCCGACCTGCTGGCCCAGATCGCCCTGTCACGGACGCTGCTGGCCGAGGTGCCCTACAGCGAGCTGGTCACGATCACCCCCCATACGCCGGCCGAGATCGTGGCCCACGGCGAAGAAATCGGCATCCTCAACCGCGTTGCCCATCCGCTGGGAGACGTGCTCAACGTCGATGGCGACACTGCGGTGTTGCTCTCGTACTTCCGCAACAACGTGGTGCACCTGTTCACCGCTTCAGCGTGGATCGCGTGCTGCTTCCTGCACAACCGGCGCATGAGCCACGCCACCCTACTGCGGCTGGGCGCAGAGCTGTACCCGTTCCTGCAGGCCGAGCTGTTCCTGCCGTGGGAGGCGGACACCTTCGCCGAGCGCATTGCCCTGACGCTGGATGTGTTCGTGCGCGAAGGGCTGCTGCAGCGGACGGGCGAGGACGATGGCGGCATCTACCAGCGCAGCCCCGGCCAGACCGACGAGGTGTTCCGCCTGCGCGCATTGGGTCACCCGCTGCAGCAGGCATTCGAGCGCTACTACATCGCCATTTCGGTGCTGGCCAAGAACGGGCCCGGCGCCCTGGGCGCGGGCGAGCTGGAGAGCCTGTGCCAGCTGGCCGCGCAGCGGCTGAGCCTGCTGTACGCGCCGGCGGCGCCTGAGTTCTTCGACAAGAGCCTGTTCCGCGGCTTCATCCAGAAGCTGCGCGAGCTGGAGCTGGTGAAGCTGGACGGCAACAGCAAGCTCACCTTCGACCAGCGCCTGGACGGCTGGGCCCGGGATGCCAAGCTGATCCTGGGCCGCGAGCTGCGCCACACCATCGAGAAGGTCAGCCCTGAAGCGGCCCGGCCGGAAGAAGAACCGGAAGAAGCCTAAGGCGCTCCCGCCTTTCTACACCGTGCCGCCCGCAAGGGCAGCGTGTCATGCGGGTTCGTCAGGAATTTGCGCCGACTCCAGCCGGGCGATCGCATCGCGCAGCTGAAGCTTGCGCCGCTTCATGCGCTTGAGGGCGAGTTCGTCGCTGGCAATGTCCGCGTGCAGGCGCACGATCGCCTGGTCAAGCTCGCGATGCTCGCCGCGCAAGCGGGCAAGCTGCTGCGTGATTCCGTCCGGATCGTCGGGCGCCATGGCCGAAGCTTACCCCGGCCCGGCGCCCATGGCCTCCGCCTACTGTGGCGGGCGTTCGCCGCCGGCCTCGTCGTGTTCCTGGTGATAACGGCAGGCTTCCTCGACTTCCTTGCGCGAGCCCAGGAACACCGGCACGCGCTGATGCAGCTTGTCCGGCTGGATCTCCATGATCCGGCGGCGGCCGTCGCTGGCTGTACCGCCCGCCTGCTCCACCAGCATGCCCATCGGGTTGGCCTCATACATCAGCCGCAGCTTGCCCCGGCGATCCGGCTCACGCTTGTCCCATGGATAGATGAAGATTCCGCCGCGGGTGAGGATGCGATGCACATCGGCCACCATCGAGGCCACCCAGCGCATGTTGAAGTTCTTGCCGCGCGGCCCGGTCTCGCCGGCCAGCAGATCGTCCACGTAGGCCCGCATCGGGTCTTCCCAATGCCTCTGGTTGGACATGTTGATCGCGAACTCCTTGGTCTCCTCGGGAATCCGGATGTCGCTGCGGGTGAGCACGAATGCGCCCTGCTCGCGATCCAGGGTGAAGGCATGGGTGCCGTTGCCCACGGTCAGCACCAGCAGGGTGCTGGGCCCGTAGATGCAGTAGCCGGCCGCCACCTGGTCGGTGCCCGGCTGCAGGAAGTGCTCGTCGCGCGGTTCGCCGGCATTCTCCGGGGCCTTGAGCACCGAGAAGATGGTGCCCACCGAGACGTTGACGTCGATGTTGCTGCTGCCATCCAGCGGATCAAACAGCAGCAGGTAGTTGCCGCGCGGGTAGGCGTCTGGGATCGGCGTGCAGTGCTCCATTTCCTCCGAAGCGCAGGCCGCCAGGTGCCCACCCCAGGCGTTGGCCTCCAGCAGGATCTCGTTGGACAGCACGTCCAGCTTCTTCTGCGCCTCGCCCTGCACGTTGATGCTGCTGCCGCCGGCGCCGCTGACCGCATCGCCCAGTACATCACCCAGCGCCCCCTTGGCGACCGCCACCGAAATCCGCTTGCAGGCGCGCGCCACCACTTCGATCAGCAGCCGCAGCTGCGGATTGATATGGCCCTCGCGCTGGGCCTCGATCAAAAAACGGGTCAGGGAGGTGTCGGACATGGCAGGCAAGGTCCTCGGCGGCGGATGGAGGGCTATTGTCGCCTTTCCCGCCGGCAAACGCCTCCGGGGCCCGCAGGCCCTGCCGCTACAATGGCCGGATGAGCATCGTCATCCCCCTGCCCGAACCGGTCATGCCGCGCCCCGCTGGCGACCCGCCGGGCCAGCGCCGCGACATTGAGCGGCTCGGCCGGCGCCTGCGCCATCAGGCCGGCCGGGCGATCGCCGACTTCGGCATGATCGAAGACGGTGACCGGGTGATGGTGTGCCTGTCCGGCGGCAAGGACAGCTACACCCTGCTGCACATCCTGCTGCAGCTGCAGAAGAAGGCCCCGGTCGATTTCTCCATCATCGCGGTCAACCTGGACCAGAAGCAGCCCGGTTTTCCGGAGCACATCCTGCCCGACTACCTGCGCTCGCTGGGGGTGGATTTCCACATCATCGAGCAGGACACCTATTCGGTGGTGTCGCGAGTGGTGCCCGAGGGCAAGACCATGTGCTCGCTGTGCTCCCGGCTGCGCCGCGGCGCCCTGTACACCTGGGCCGCGGAGAACGGGATCACCAGGATCGCACTCGGCCATCACCGCGAAGACATGGTGGCCACATTCTTCCTCAACCTGTTTTTCCACGCCAAACTGAGCGGCATGCCGCCCAAGCTGCTGTCCGACGATGGCCGCCACGTGGTGATCCGGCCGCTGGCGTACGCGGCCGAAACGGACATTGCCGAGTATGCGCGCCTGAATGAATTCCCGATCATCCCCTGCAACCTGTGCGGCTCGCAGGAGAACCTGCAGCGCAAGCAGGTGCAGCGGATGATGGCCGAATGGGAGCTCCAAACCCCCGGGCGGATCGAGATCATCGCCCGCGCCCTGGCCGACATCCGCCCCTCGCAGCTGGCCGATCCGAAACTGTTCGATTTCCTGGGTCTCACCCCCGGCGACACCAACCCGGTCTGATATCCCCCTCATCCGCCGCCCCGCTGCGCCCACCCGGCGCGCGGTCGCCGGCGGATTCTCCCGACAACTGCCCAACACGGTCCCTCAATGTTCTTTCGCAATCTCACCCTGTTCCGTTTCTCTCCCTCCCTCGACCTGTCGCACCTCGACGAAGGGCTGGCTGAAACCACGCTCAAGCCGGTCGGCCCGCTGGAGCTGTCCTCGCGCGGCTTCATCTCCCCCTTCGGTCGCAACGCCGAAGCCCTCTCACACCGCATCGGTGATGCGCTGTGGCTGACCGTGGGCAACGAAGACCGGCTGCTGCCGGGCGCCGTGGTCAACGACCTGCTGGCCCAGAAGCTGGCCGAAATAGAGGAGAAAGAGGGCCGTAAGCCCGGCAGCCGCCTGCGCAAGCAGATGAAGGACGATCTGGTGCAGGAACTGCTGCCACGCGCCTTCGTGCGCCCCGGGCGCACCGACGCGCTGCTGGATCTGGAACACGGGGTCTGCGTGATCGATACCTCCAGCCGCAAGAGCGCCGAAACTGTGGTCTCGGAGATCCGCCGCGCCCTGGGCAGCTTCCCGGCCCTGCCGCTCAATGCCGAAGTCTCGCCGCGCGCGGTGCTGACCGGCTGGATCGCCGGCGAGCCACTGCCCGAGGGCCTGTCGCTGGGCGAGGAATGCGAACTCAAGGACGCCGACGACCACGGCGCGATTGTGCGCTGCCAGCGCCAGGAACTGCAGTCCGACGAGATCACCCGGCACCTGGAGTCGGGCAAGCAGGTCACCAAGCTGGCACTCACCCTGGACGACCATGTTTCGTTCGTGCTCGGCGAAGACCTGGTGATCCGCAAGTGGAAGTTCCTGGAAGGCGCCGTGGACCAGCTGGAAGCCAGCGATCCGGACGACATCCGCGCCGAACTCGACGCCCGCTTTGCCCTGATGAGCGGCGAATTCCGGCGCCTGTTCTCGATCCTGGAGCCTGCGCTGAAGCTGTCCAAGGCTGACGCGGCCTGAGCACGGGCGGGAACGGCACCCGGAGCACGCGAGTCCGCGCTCCGGGCGCAAGCCTGGGGCGTATCATCATGCGGATGACGCTTCTCCCCGGTCGCAGGTCCGCTGCGCGCCCGCGCAGGATCGAACGTGACGTCATGCAGGTGCCGCTGGACGACGGCGGCGGCATCGAGATCCTGCGGGTGCGCGATCCGCGCGCACGCCGCATCCGCCTGAGCGTCGGCGATCGCGGCGCACGGCTGACCCTGCCACTGCGCGCCAGCCTGGCTGCAGGCGAGCGTTTTGTCCTCGAGCACCGCGACTGGCTGCTTGAGCAACTCGGCAGGCGGACCGCGGTGGACACCAGCCCCCTGGTCCCGGGCCAGGATGCCGAGCTGCCGTTGCGGGGAGATTTGCTGCCGCTGCGCTGGCAGACCGCCCGCTATACCCGGCTGCTACAGGACGACGGCGGGCTGGTCATGCAATATCCGGCCAGCGCCGGCCCGGCGGCCATCTCCCGTGCCCTGCGTGATTTCTACGAGGCCGAGGCCCGGGCCGACATCGGTCGCTGGTTGCCGCGCTACCTGCCCGGCCTTCCCGCTGCGCCGAGCCGGATCCGCTTGCGACAGATGTCCTCGCAGTGGGGGTCGCTGGCACCGGGCGGGGCCATGTCGCTGGATCTGTCATTGGTGCTGGGGGAACCGGCGGCGTTCGAATACGTGCTGGTGCACGAGCTGTGTCACCTGATACAGGCCAACCATTCGCCCGCGTTCTGGCATGAGGTGGAAGTCCGCTGCCCGGACTGGCGCCGGCACCGGGATTACTTCCGCGCCGAGGGGGCGCGACTGAAGGGCACCCTGCGCGCGCTGCNCCGGCGGCGTTCGAATACGTGCTGGTGCACGAGCTGTGTCACCTGATACAGGCCAACCATTCGCCCGCGTTCTGGCATGAGGTGGAAGTCCGCTGCCCGGACTGGCGCCGGCACCGGGATTACTTCCGCGCCGAGGGGGCGCGACTGAAGGGCACCCTGCGCGCGCTCCTACGACGGGGTGGATGCAATCAGTGCGCGAGGAAGTCGCCGATGGCGGCGGCCACTTCGACCGGCTGCTCCATGTGCAGATGGTGGCCGCCTGCGATCACCACCAGCTCACCTTGCGGCAACAGTCGGGCGCGACGGCTGCGGTCGGGTTCGGGCAGGTACGGCTGGGGGGGATCGGCATAGATCACCCTGGTGGGACAGGCAATGCCGGCAATCAGGTCGTCAACCTGCTCCGGCGTCATCCGCACCATGGTCGGCAGGGTCAGGCGCGGATCGCTGCTCCAGCTGAAGCCGCCTTCTACTTCCTTCAGACCACGTTCGACCAGCAAGCGCGCACTGCCCTCGCCGAGCGCGTTGGCCGCCATCCGCGCACGTATCGCCGGGGAAGGATCTGCGAACACGCGCAGCTGCCTGTTGCCCAACTTGCGACTGGCCGCCACGGCTTCGCGCAGGCGATCGACCGTACGTCCGGCCGGCTCCGGCAGCGCGCCCAGGGCCTCGATGGCCACCAGCCGCTCCACCCGCTCCGGGCAGCCCGCCGCCGCCATGCTGGCGATGCCTGCCCCCATGGAGTGGCCGAGCAGGGAAAACGTATCCCAGCCCAGCGCATCGGCGATCTCCAGCACCGTGTTCACCGCGCCGGCGAACGAATAGTCCGCCCCCGGGCCCAAATGGAAGCTGCGGCCGTGGCCGGGCAGGTCCGGCGCCACCAGGTCCACGCCTTCAAGATGCGTGGCGAGCGGCACAAAGCTGGCGGCGTTGTCGAGCCAGCCGTGCAGGGCCAGCGCGCGGCGCGCACCGGGGGTACCCGAGCGCAGGCCGGCGATGGTCCCGCCCGCGATCTGCAGGGAAACAGCGTCCATCAGGACATCAGGCCCAGGCGGCCAGTTCACGCCGCGCCAGGTCGGCCAACACGCCAGCGTGGACCGGCGAGTCGTTCAGGCACGGAACGTAGTGCAGTTCCTCGCCACCGTGCTCGCGGAACAGCTCGGCATTCTCGATCGAGATCTCCTCCAGGGTTTCCAGGCAGTCGACCGCAAACCCGGGGCAGACCACGTCGATGCGTTTCACCCCCTCGCGCGCCTGCTGCTCGATGGTGCCGGCCGTGTACGGCTGCAGCCACTGTTCGCGCCCGAAGCGCGACTGGAACGTCATGATGGCTTCGCCTTCCGGCAGGCCGAGCGCCGCCACAATCGCATCCGTCCCTGCCTCGCAGTGGCGGTGGTAGGGGTCGCCCTGATCCACCAGTCGCTGCGGTATGCCGTGATAGGAAAACATCAGCCGCTCGCCCTTGCCGTGCTGTTCCCGGTAGTCGCGGATGCTGTCGGCAACGGCCTGCACCCACTGCGGATCGTCGTGGTAATCATGCACCACCCGCACCGCATCACCACCGACGCGATTGGCCACGTCTTCCACCGAGGCGGTGGTGGTGGTCGAGTACTGCGGATACAGCGGCAGGACGAGGATCCGGCGCGCACCTTGCGCCCGCAGGCGCTCGATGGCGCGGGTCAGCGACGGCTTCTGGTAGCGCATGGCCCAATCCACCCGCACATCCGGCATGGAGACGGCGACCGCCTCGGCCAGGCGCCTGGTGTAGACCGCCAGCGGCGAGCCCTCGTCCATCCAGATTCCGGCATACAGCTTGGCCACCCGCGGCGAACGGAACGGCAGCACGATCAGGTACAGGATCGGATACCAGAGCCAGCGGGTCAGCTGGACCACGCGCCGGTCGCTGAGGAATTCGCCCAGATAACGGCGCACGGCACCGGCCGTCGGCGCGTCCGGTGTACCCAGATTGACCAGGAGCAGGGCATCATGCCCTCTGGATGAAGCAGTTTGCGCAGCGGCGGCGGCCGACTGGGACGGATGAGCTTGATTTGTCATCGGTATAGGATGACAGGCAGCCGCACCACCTGTCAGCGCCCCGGCTGCGACAGTCGGTTCCGCCGGCAAGGCTCATTGCCGATTCATGCCACCACCCCTAGCCTGAACTTGCACCGCCTGGTGCGGTCTTTCCCGTATCCCGCCGAATCTCCGGAGTCTCCCGATGCCCGTGTCCCGCCGTCCCAGCCTGCGCCTGCTGCTGCCCGTCGCCCTTGCCGCATCGTTGGCGGTCACTACCGTAGCCAGCGCCGGCCAGAAGGAAGATGTGCGCGCGCACAACGCGGTCAGGGTGCTGGCCGAGATCCAGGAGATCCCTGAAAGCGCGATTCCCAACAAGCTGCTCGATGAGGCCCGTGCCATCGTGGTGGTTCCCGACACCATCAAGGCCGGGCTGGTGATCGGCGGCCGCCGCGGTCACGGGTTGATGTCGGTCAAGACCGCCGATGACACCTGGTCCCAGCCTGTCTTCGTAACCCTGACCGGGGGCAGCATCGGCCTGCAGGCGGGGGTGCAGTCCGCCGACGTGGTGATGGTGTTCCGCAACGACCGCAGCCTGGACAGCATCGTCAACGGCAAGCTGACCCTGGGTGCCGATGTCGGCGTGGCTGCTGGGCCGCTCGGCCGCAACGCGTCCACCGCCACCGATGGCCAGCTCAAGGCCGAAATCTGGTCGTGGTCACGCGCTCGCGGCCTGTTCGCCGGGGTGGCGCTGGACGGCGCGGTGCTGAGCATCAATGACCGGGCCAACCAGGCCGTTTACGGCCGCGGCACCACGCCAAGGATGATTTTCGAAGGCCGCGTGCAGAACCCGCCCTCCAACGCGGTGGTGGACTTCCGCGACCGCCTGGAGGAAGCCACCGCCGTGGCCCGCGCCGAGCGCGGCACCGAGACCAGCGCGCCGACCAACGTTCCGTCCAACGCCGCCGCAGCAGCCCAGGCTCCGGCTGCTGCGAACACAGGCGCGGAAAGCCTGCCCCTGCCGCTGCCGGACGCCGAGGCCCAGCCGCAGCCGTTCGAACCGGTGCCCGAAGGCGAGATCCGCAGCGAACCGCTCGACGACGGCTTCTGAACAGGCCTGCCCTGCCGCCCCGCCAAACACCGGGTGGCTGCGGTATCCTGACCCCTCCGATCACTCTGGAATTTCGACCACAGCTTATGGGCACTTTCAGCATCTGGCATTGGATCATCGTGCTGGTGGTCGTGCTTCTCGTTTTCGGCACCAAGCGCCTGCGCGGCGCGGGCCGTGACCTGGGCGAGGCGATCAAGGGCTTCAAGAAGGGCATGCACGACGCGGACGACGATACACCGCCGGCCAAGCTCGAGGACCAGCAGCGGGAGACCGACTCCCAGCGGGACGCGCAGCAGAAAGAAAGCACGCGGCGCTGACGCCGCGGACGCGGCGGCTGCGACATGTTTGATATTGGATTCTCCGAGCTCGTCGTCATTGCGCTTGTCGCCTTGATCGTGCTCGGCCCCGAACGCCTGCCCAAGGCCGCGCGGTTTGCCGGCCTGTGGATCCGTCGCGCGCGCGCCCAGTGGTACTCGGTGCGCAGCGAGCTGGAGCGCGAGCTGGCCGCCGATGAACTCAAGCGCAGCCTTGAGGATGCCAAGCAGGCCGTGCAAAGCACGGAAGAATCCATGCGCACCGCGGGCCAGGACCTGCGTCGCGAGCTGGGCACGATCGAAGACTCCGTCCGCGATACCGCCCGCGACGCCGGCGACGCGCTCAAGCCACCGGTAACCCCGGCGGCCAACGGGGACGAAGCGGACACCGGCCAGCCCAGGGCCCTGCCGGAACGCGCCGGGCCGGAGGCAGACGATGACCAGCAACGCTGAGGGCGCGTCCGAATCCACCCTAATCGATCACCTGATCGAACTGCGCTCGCGCCTGCTGCGCGCGGTGACCGGGCTGATGCTGGTGTTCCTTGGGCTGCTGCCGTTCGCCAACCGGCTCTACGCCTGGCTGGCCCAGCCGCTGCTGGACAAGCTGCCAGAAGGCGCCCACCTGATCGCAGTCGAAGTGGCCTCGCCGTTCTTCGCCCCGCTCAAGCTGGCCTTCTTCATCGCCCTGGTCGCCACCATGCCGTGGCTGCTGTACCAGCTGTGGGCATTCGTGGCGCCGGGCCTGTACAAGCGCGAGAAGAAGCTGGCGATGCCGCTGCTGGTCTCGGCGGTGACCCTGTTCTACGCCGGCTGCGCGTTCTCGTTCTACCTGGTGCTGCCGGTGGTGTTCACCTTCCTCACCGCGGTGACCCCGGAAGGCGTGTCGATGATGACCGACATCCACGCCTACCTGAATTTCGTGATGGTGATCTTCCTGGCGTTCGGGCTCAGCTTCCAGATGCCGGTGGCGCTGGTGATCTTGACCCTGCTCGGATGGGTCACCCCCGACCAGCTGCGCGAATGGCGCGGCTACGCGATCGTCGGCGTGTTCATCCTGGCCGCGGTGGTGACCCCGCCGGATGTGATCTCGCAGCTGATGCTGGCGATCCCGATGATCCTGCTGTACGAGGCTGGCATCATCGCCTCGCGCATCCTGGGGCCCAAGCGGCAGCGAGACGCCGGCGACGAAGCCGGTCGCCCGACGCCTTGAGCCCCCGCGGCGGCCAAGCCGCGGGACCTGTTGTCAGAGTTCGATACCGGTAGCCGGCGGCGGCGTTGCGCCAGCGGTTGCCTGGCCTCCGAGCAGCTGGCGCCAAGCGTGATAGACCGCGCCCATCAATACCGGCATCAGCACCGTCATCATCAGCAGCTGCGCGCCGATGGCGGCGGCCACCTCGCCACCGAAGATGCCCAGGATCATGCCCACGATCTGGGCGCCGATCAGGATGGCCACGGCCACTATCAGCATCAGCACGACGAACACGAGGAAGGCGCCAATGTTGGCCATGCAGGCCTGGAAGCTGCGCTTCATTGCCGCGAACGGCCGTGCACCTTCAAACATCACCTGGGCCGGGAACAGGAAGGTGAAGGTGTAGGCCACGACCCCGATCACGATCGCGCCGAGGAACCAGAGCGCAAACCGGCCCATCGGGAAACCTTCGAACAGGGCCGGATCGGGGTTCTGGCCCTGGGCCTGCTCCATCGCCACCATCATGTTCTGCAGCGCGGTGGGGCCAACCATCACCGCCAGCAGCACGATGGCCGCCAGGCCACCCAGCATCTGCGGGATCAGCTGCGCCACCAGCGACGCCGCCTTGCCTTCGCGGAACGCCTGCAACAGGTGCGACGGGCTTGCATCGCGGCCCTGGTCCACTTCGCGGGCCGCGTAGACCAGCCCGCCCAGCATGATCGGCGTGAGCAGCACCAGCACCAGCTGCGCCAGCATCGACAGCAGCGGCCCCGCGCCCATGAACAGCAGCGGCAGCACCGATACGATTCCGAACACCAGACCCACCAGGCCCAGCGCCAGCGGCGCCTTCTTCAACAGGCCGAAGCCGCCCAGCAGCCACTCCGCGCCCGCACCCGCTTTCACCCTGTTGCCATTACCCATTGATCCGGCCCGTCAATCCGTGTGTGAGGGCGCAAGTGTAGTACGCGCAAGTTGCGCGAACCTGCGCAGCACCCCGCGCGCCACCGGCGCGGCACGCACCGCCTTGAGCAGGGCCTCCGGATCAGCGCCTCCGCTGCGCAGCACATGCGCACGGGCGCGGATGTAGCCGCGCATGTGGGTCACGCTGAACTCGGGGTGGAACTGCACGCCCCACACCGCCTTGCCCCAGCGGAAAGCGTGCAGCGGATCGTGCCCGGTCTGCGCCAGCAGCACCGCGCCTTCCGGCAGCCGGCGCGCGACCTGCACGTGGGTCATATGGGCCGGGAAGCGGGAAGGCAGCCCGGAGAACAGCGGATCCTCAGCCGCCGCTTCCAGCAGCTCGACCTCGAAAGTACCCATCCGCCGTCCCTCCGGGTTGTCGCCCACCTCGCCGCCCAGCGCATGGGCGAGCAGCTGATGGCCGTAGCAGATGCCAAGCATCGGAACGTCCGCTTCGGCCGCCGCGCGCAGCCAGCCGGCGCAGCGCTCGCTCCACTCCAGGCGCTCGGTGACCATCGCGGCCGAGCCGCTGATGATCACCCCGGAAAACCCGTCGTGCGGTGGCAGGGATTCGCCGGACTCCACGTCGACCACTGCCACCTCCCCGGCCTGCAGACCCGCGGCCACGCGGATCCAGTGGGCGAAATCGCCTTGGCGGCGCAGTGATTCCACCGGACGACCGGCAGCGATGATGAGCAACGGAAGGGGAGCAACGGACATCGCGGACATTCCAGGGCAGAAGGTGGGAAGGAGCCAGCGACGATACCGCACCGACGATGCCATCCACTTGCAGATGCAGCCCCGTCCGCTTGCTGCCAACATGGCCGCCCGCCCGATTCCTGGACCCGAGATGCCCGCAGCCGCAGCCCGTTCCCATGCGATCAACTGGATCGCCGCCTGCCTGCTGGCGCTGGTTTGCTTCACCGCGCCGATCGCAAAGGCCGCCGCGCCCGATGCCGCCGCCTACCAGCGTTCGCTGGAACTGCCGGAGCAATGGCAGCACCTCACCCGCGGCATCGCCGGGCCGGTCAGCTGGATCGATGACAGCCGTTACCGCTACCGACGCACGGTGGAGGGCGGGTTCGAATTCCTGCTGCGCCATGTGGACGAGACGGATGCACGGCCTGCCTTCGACCACGCCGGGCTTGCCCGGGCGCTGGGCGAGGCGCTCGATCAACCGTATGACGCGCGGCGGCTGCCGCTTGACGATTACGAATTCATCGACGGCGAGGCCGCGATCCGCTTCCGCGCCACGGACCACGCCATGCCCCAGTGGATGCGCTGCGAGCTGGGCGCCGCGATGACCTGCACCACGACGGCACGCGAGTCCGGCAAGCGCCGCCCACGCGCCTTCGGGGTGGTGCGTGACCTTTCGGTGCCGGCGGACGACACGCCCCATCCCTCGCCAGATGGGAACTTCGAGGCATTCGTGCAGGACGGCAACGTGGCCCTGCGCATCCGTGCCGACGGCAGCGTGCGCCTGCTCACCTCCGATGGCGCGGCGGATGATTTTTACGATGCGGAAACCATCGCCTGGTCACCCGACTCCAGCCGCTTCGCCCTGTACCGGGTGCGGCCCGGCCATCAGCGCCTGGTCACCCGGGTGGAGAGTTCGCCCCGCGACCAACTGCAGCCGAAGGTGCATACCCAGCTCTATCCCAAGCCCGGCGACGCGGTGGATATCGAGCGGCCGGTGATTTTCGAAATTGCCACGGGCCGGCGCATCGAAGTGCCAACAGCCCTGTTCACCAACCCGTTCCGGCTGTCCCCGCTGGCCTTTCGCGCCGACGGCCGCAGCCTGGCATTCCGCTTCATCGAGCGCGGCCACCAGCGGGTCCGGCTGATCGAAGTCGATGCCCATAGCGGGTCAGGGCGCACCGTGGCCGAGGAGCAGGCCGACACCTTCGTCAACGACTGGTGGCACCGCAGCTTCTTCCACGACGTGGGCAGCGAGGGCCGCGAGATCGTGTGGATGTCCGAGCGCGACGGCTGGAACCACCTGTACATGATCGACGGGACCAGTGGACAGGCACGGCAGCTCACCCGTGGCGAATGGGTGGTGCGCGAGGTGCTGCGGGTGGACGAGGAGCGGCGCGAGATCTGGTTTGCCGGCAACGGCCGCGAGCCGGGCGACCCCTACCTGCGCCACGTGTACCGGATCGATTTCGACGGGGCCAACCTGACCCACATGACCCCAGCCCACGGCTGGCACGAGACCAGCCTGTCGCCCGACGGGCGCTACTACGTGGACACCTGGTCGCGGCTGGACCAGCCGGACGTGACCGAGCTGCGTGATGCACGCGACGGCAGCCTGCTGGCCCGGATCGAGGAGGGTGATGCCAGCGCACTGCTCTCCGCCGGCTATCGCCCGCCGGAGACTTTCGTTGCACCGGGTCGTGATGGCCACACGCAGATCTGGGGCCTGGTGGTTCGCCCCACCGATTACGACTCCGGCCGCAGCTATCCGGTGATCGAGAACATCTACGCGGGCCCGCACAACGCGTCGGTGCAGAAGAAGTTCTGGCCCTACGATCCGCAGTCGAGCAACGAGCGGCTGGTGCGCGCGCAGGCGCTGGCGGACCTGGGCTTCATCGTGGTGCAGATCGACGGCATGGGCACCATGTACCGGTCCAAGGCTTTCCATGACGTGGCCTGGAAGAACTTGCAGGACGGCGGCTTCCCCGACCGCATCGCCTGGCACAGGGCATTGGCTGCCAGGGACCCGTCCTATGACATCAGTCGCGGCGTAGGCATTTACGGCGCGTCCGCCGGTGCCCAGAACGCGCTGCATGCGCTGCTGTTCCATCCCGGGTTCTACACCGTCGCCGTGGCCTACAACGGCTGCTACGACAACCGCATGGACAAGATCAGCTGGAACGAGCAGTGGATGGGCTGGCCGGTGGACGACAGCTATGCGCGCGCCTCGGGCGTGGACAACGCCCACCTGCTGCAAGGCCGGCTGCTGCTGGTGGTCGGCGAGCAGGATGCCAACGTCGACCCCGCCTCCACCTACCAGGTGGCCGATGCGCTGATCCGCGCCGGCAAGGATTTCGACCTGGTCACCATGCCCGGCGCCGGCCACGGCGTGGGCCGCTCCGAGGAGCCGGTGAACTGGCTGCAGCGGCGCAAATTCGACTTCTTCGTTCGCCACCTGCTTGGCCAGCCCACTCCCGACTGGAACCGTCCGCGCGCTGTTGGTCCTCTGCCTGCGGATCCACTGCCCGCGGACCCTCTGTAGGAGCGCGCCACGCGCGCGAAACCGCGTGACACTTCCTATGGGCCGGGGCTTCGATAATCGCGTGGTTGCCGGAGCCACGCAGTGCCGCCGGTATTCACGCGGCTTCGCGCGCATGGCGCGCTCCTACCGGGCAGGGTTCATCGCCGGAACGAAAGCCGGGACACGATTCGTTTCCGGAGTGAATGCCCGCGGGGGCGTTCATCCCGAGGCGAAAGCGGGGCGCGCCCTATTTCCGGGCGGAAGCATGGGGAGCGGTTCATTCCCGGGGCGGGAGGACGGTTAGGACCTCTTCGACCGTGGTCAGACCCTGGGCGACCTTGGCGGCGCCGGCCAGGCGCAGGGTGCGGAGGCCGCCGGCGCGGGCCGCGCGTGAGAACCCGGCCAGCTCCATGTCCGGCCGGATCAGCGCGCGCAGGGCCGGGGTGAGCGGCATCAGTTCGTACAGCCCCACCCGACCCATGTAGCCGGTCTTGCGGCACTCCAGGCAGCCGACCGGGCCCATGGTTTCGCCCTCCGGCACCGGCTCGTCCGGGCCGAGCAGCGCATCCCAGCCGCCCGTCTTCACCGCGCGCGGCTGCTTGCAATGCGGGCACAGGGTGCGCACCAGGCGCTGGGCCAGCACGCCGGTCAGGGTGGAGGCGATCAGGTAATGCGGCAGACCAAGGTCAAGCAGGCGGGTCACCGCCGAGGGTGCGTCGTTGGTGTGCAGGGTCGAGAGCACCAGGTGGCCGGTGAGCGAGGCCTGCACGGCCATCTGTGCGGTGTCCAGGTCGCGGATCTCACCGATCATGATGATGTCCGGATCCTGGCGCAGCAGGGTGCGCACGCCCTGGGCGAAGCCGAAGTCGATGCCGTGGTGAACCTGGCTCTGGTTGAGTTCGGGGGCGACCATCTCAATCGGATCTTCCACCGTGCACACGTTGACCTCGGGCGTGGCCAGGGTGCGCAGGGTCGAGTACAGCGTGGTGGTCTTGCCCGATCCGGTCGGCCCGGTGACCAGGATGATCCCGTGGGGCTGCTCCACCAGCGCGTTCCACGTGGCTGCTTCTACGGCGTCGAAGCCAAGCTGGTCGATCGGCTTGAACGCGGTGTCCGGATCGAAAATGCGCATCACGCACTTCTCGCCGAACGCGGTGGGCATGGTCGATAGCCGCATCTCCACCTCGCGCCCGCCGGGCGATCGGGTCTTGATGCGGCCGTCCTGCGGGCGCCGACGCTCGGCCAGGTCCATGCGCCCGAGCACCTTGATCCGGCTGACCACCGCGGTCATCACCGGCGGCGGCATCTCGAACACCTTGTGCAGCACGCCGTCGATGCGGAAACGCACCCCGCCCACATCGCGCCGCGGCTCCAGGTGGATGTCGGAGGCGCGCTGCTCGTAGGCGTACTGCAACAGCCAGTCAACGATGTTGACGATGTGGTGGTCGTCGGCGTTGACGTCACCCGCGCGGCCCAGTTCCACCAGCTGCTCGAAGCTGGGCGCATGGCCTTCGCCATCGGCGTCGCGGTGATCGCGCGCACCGCGGATCGAACGGGTGACGCCGTAGAACTCCATCGTGTAGCGGTGCAGATCCAGCGGGCTGGCCACCACCAGGTCGATCTCGCGCCGCAGCAGCCGGGCCACGTCGGGCAGCCAGTCCAGCGCCAGCGGCTCGCTGGTGGCGATCAGCACGCGATCCGGCGCCACCTCCAGCGGCAGGATCCGATGGCGGCGGGCATAGGCATGGGAGACCACGTCGGTTACCCCGGCCACGTCCAACCGGGTGGGATCGATCCGCCGGTAGGGATGGCCGGTTTCTTCCGCCAGCCACTCGGTGAGCTGCTCCAGGCCCAGTTCGGCACCAGGCCTCGGTACGAAAGCCAGCTTGAGGTTGGCCAGGAACACCAGCGGATGCACCGCATCATTGGCCCGTCCCTGGCGGGCGGACACCTTGGCCCGCTCGGCGTCCGCCGGCGAGATCGCGCCGTCGGCCAGCAGCGCGTCCACCACCGCAGCCAGCTCCAGCCGGCCCGAAGGCAGCCGCACGGGACGGAGGGGAACGCGGCTTGGGCGGGGTTCGTTCAAGGCGTCCTCTCGCGGATTGCGGCTGGGCCGGGGTGGGCTCGCCGCTATACTAGCGCGCCCCGTAATGCGAGCCTTCCGGATGAGCGGCCCGACTTTCCAGGACTTGATCCAGCGCCTCAATGCCTACTGGGCCGGACACGGCTGCGTGCTGATCCAGCCGCTGGACCTGGAGGTGGGCGCCGGCACCTTCCATCCGGCCACGTTCCTGCGCGCGATCGGCCCCGAGCCGTGGAACGCCGCCTACGTGCAGCCCTGCCGCCGGCCCACCGACGGTCGCTACGGCGAAAACCCCAACCGCCTGCAGCGTTACTACCAGTACCAGGTGGTGATGAAGCCCAGCCCCGACAACATCGTGGAGCTGTATTTCCAGTCGCTGAAGGAGCTGGGCGTGGACCCGAAGGTGCACGACCTGCGCCTGGTGGAGGACAACTGGGAATCGCCCACGCTGGGTGCCTGGGGCCTGGGATGGGAGGTCTGGCTCAACGGCATGGAGGTGACCCAGTTCACCTGGTTCCAGCAGGCCGGCGGCCTGGAGTGCCGGCCGGTGATGGGCGAGATCACCTACGGTCTGGAGCGCCTGTGCATGTACCTGCAGGGCGTGGACGACGTGTTCGACCTGGTCTGGACCCACGGCCCGGACGGCGCCCCGATCACCTACCGGGATGTGTACCACCAGAACGAGGTGGAGCAGAGCACCTACAACTTCGAGCATGCCGACGTGGCCGAACTCTTCCATCGCTTCGACGCCTGCGAGGCCGAGGCTTTGAAACTGGCCGAACTGGGCCTGCCGCTGCCGGCCTATGAGCAGGTCATGAAGGCCAGCCACAGCTTCAACATGCTCGATGCGCGCCGCGCGATCAGCGTCACCGAGCGCCAGCGCTACATCCTGCGCGTGCGCCGGCTTTCGCAGGCGGTGGCCCAGGGCTACTACGCGCAGCGCGAGAAGCTCGGCTTCCCGGCCCTGCGTCAGGCAGGGGAGGCAGCGTGATGGCCGACACCATGCAGCCGCTGCTGATCGAGCTGGGCACCGAGGAACTGCCGGTCAAGGCGTTGCCGGGGCTGGCACAGGCGTTTTTCGACGGCGTGCTGGCCGCGCTGGACAAGCGCGGCATCGCGGTCGAACGCGGCGACGCCAAGCCGCTGTACACGCCGCGTCGCCTGGCCGTGCTGCTGCCGGGAGTAGCTCCCGAACAGCCGGAGCAGGCCTCCGAAGTGCTGGGGCCCTACCTCAACATCGCGCTGGACGCGGACGGCCAGCCGAGCCGCGCCCTGCAGGGCTTCGCCACCAAGGCCGGCGTGGAATGGACCGCGCTGGAGCGCACCAGCGACGCCCGCGGCGAGCGCTTCGTGCACCGCTCGGTCAAGCCCGGGGCCAGCACCGCACAGCTGCTGCCGGAGATCCTGGCGGAAGCCATCGCGGCCATCCCCATCCCCAAGCCGATGCGCTGGGGCGCGCATGAGCACGCCTTCGCCCGCCCGGTGCTGTGGCTGGTGGCCCTGCACGGCAGCGACGTCGTCGATTGCGAAGCCTTTGGCGTGCGCGCCGGCCGCGAAAGCCGCGGCCACCGGTTCATGCACGAAGGCCCGGTGCTGATCATCCGGCCGGATGCCTATGTCGACACCCTGCGCGCCGCGAGCGTGCTGGTGGACGCGGACGAGCGCCGCACGCGCATCGTCGAGCAGGTCAACGCCGCCGCGCAGGGCGGCAGCGCGCGCATCGATCCGGACAACCTGGAGCAGGTGAACTGCCTGGTGGAATGGCCCAGCGCCATCGCCTGCTCGTTCGAATCCGGCTTCCTCGCGATACCGGCCGAGGCGCTGGTGGTGACCATGGAAGCCAACCAGAAGTTCTTCCCGGTGCTGGATGCCGACGGCCAGCTGACGGAGCGCTTCATCGGCATCGCCAACATCGAATCAACCGACGTGACCCAGGTGCGCCAGGGCTACGAGCGGGTGATCCGGCCGCGCTTTGCCGATGCGCAGTTCTTCTTCGAGGAAGACCTCAAGCAGGGCCTGGGCGCGATGAACGCGGGCCTGGAATCGGTGACCTACCAGGCGAAGCTGGGCTCGCTGGCCGCCAAGGTGGCGCGCGTGGGCGAGCTGGCCCGCGCCATCGCCCCGCAGGCCGGCGTCGACCCTGACCTGGCCGCGCGCGCCGCCGGCCTGTCCAAGGCCGACCTGCAGTCGCGCCTGGTGGGCGAATTCCCCGAGCTCCAGGGCATCGCCGGGCGCTACTACGCGCAGCAGGACCCATCGCTGCAGGAGCTGTCCGATGCCGACCGAACCGCCCTTGCCGACGCCATCGACGCAGCCTACGCGCCGCGCCATTCCGGTGAGGCGATCGCGCCCTCGCCGCTGGGCCGCACGTTGGCGATCGCCGAACGGCTGGACACCCTGGCCGGCGGCTTCGCCGCGGGCCTGAAGCCCACCGGCAACAAGGATCCCTTCGCCCTGCGCCGCAACGCGCTGGGACTGGCCCGCACGATCATCGAAAGCGGACTGCAGCTTGATCTGCACGCGCTGCTGGCCCGCGCCCACGCGCTGGCACTGGACGCCGCGTTCGTGGCTGCCGAAGCAGCGCTCGCTGGCGCGAACACCGAAAAGGAGCAGGCCCAGGCCAACAAGCGCCTGGAGCAGGCCTCCACCGAACGCCAGGCGGATCCGGCTGGCGCGGTCGCGGAGCTGTACGACTTCATCCTCGAGCGCCTGCGCGGCTATTACGCCGACAAGGGCGTGCCGGTGCAGCATTTCAACGCGGTGGCAGCCCTGCGCCCGCGCTCGCTGCTGGATTTCGACCGCCGCCTGGCAGCAATCGGCAGCTTTGCCGCCCTGCCCGAGGCCGAAGCACTGGCCGCGGCCGACAAGCGCATCCGCAACATCCTGCGCAAGGCCGGCGACGACGTGCCGGCATCCGTGGATCCCGCGCTGCTGCAGGAGCCGGCGGAGCTGGCCCTGGCCGAAGCGGTGGACCAGACGTTCACTGACACCGATCAGCCCCTGGCCAATGGCGACTACGGCAAAGTGCTGGCGCGGCTGGCGCAGCTGCGCCCACAGGTGGATGCCTTCTTCGACGCGGTGATGGTCAACGCCGAGGATCCGGCAGTGCGCGGCAACCGCCTGGCGCTGCTGCAGCGGCTCGCCGACCGGCTCGGCAGCGTGGCGGTGATCGGCCAGCTATCGGGCTGAGCCGATCATGGTGGGCGCGTGCGCGGCACCGCCCACCCACCGTGGAACCCGGATGCGCATGGTGCAGCCCGGACCCGGACCGTCGACCGACAGCTCGCCCCCCGAGGCCTCGATCATGTTCGCGGCCACTGCCAGTCCAAGGCCGGTGCCATGACCGCTGGCCTTGGTGGTGAAAAATGGTTCGAAGCAGCGCACAAGCACCTCGGCGCCCATGCCCGGCCCGGTGTCGTTGACCAGCACGTCGACAGACCCCGGCACCGCCGCTTCCAGCCCGATCCTTAGCCGGCCCCCGTCTTCCATCGCCTGTACCGCGTTGGCGGCCAGGTTCAACAGCACCAGCTCGAGCTGCGCACGATCCATCCGCACCGGTTGCGGCGTCGCTGGCAGATCCAGTTCCAGGGCAATTCCGGGCGGACAGATCTGCTGCAGCATCGGCTGCGTGCGCTGCAGGAGGTCAACCAGGTCGAACGCATCCAGCCGCGGCGGCTCGCGCCGGCTGAAATCCAGCAGCTGCCGGCTGACCGCAGCCGCCCGGCGGGCAGCCGATTCGGCACCGGCCAAAGCCTTCCGCAGCCCATCCACGTCGTCCAGCTGGGGCCCCTGCGCCGCATAGCCCATCACCAAGCCCAGCAGGTGGTTGAAATCGTGTGCCACGCCGCTGGCCAGGCGCCCGGCCACCTCCATCTTCTGCGCGTGCACGAGCTGTTCGCGCGCCCGGTCTTTTTCCCGCATCTCCAGCTGCAGCCGGTCGCGCGTGCGTGCGAGTTCAAGGTTGCGCTGCTGCAGGGCCTTGAGGCTGGTGCGCAGCCCGGCTACCGCCAGATCCAGCACCGCGGTGATGGCCAGGAGCACCACTACCATGTGCAACGCGCGGTCGCGGACCGCCTGGACCATGAAAGGATCGAACAGATACAGACCGGCGTCTCGCCACGCGCCGAGCAGGATCAGCAACGCGAGGCTTCCTACCGCCAGCCACAGCGCGCGGCGGCTGAGTACCAGTCCGCCTACGAGGATCGGAAGCAGTTGGCCCAACTGCCCCCACAGCTGTGCCTGCAGACCCCAGCGCAGGTATCCATAGCCGACCAGCAACAGCGAGACGGCAACGAACAGCCCCGCCGCAAAGCGCAGATGGCCACGACGCAGCAGTACGAAACACGCCCACATCACCACCGTGTTCAGCAGCGCCGCCCCTATCAGGAGCGGATCCTGGCCGCTGCCACGCCACATGGAATTGAGCAGTAACAGCGGCTGGTAGACCCCCATGAACACCAGCAGCAGCTGCAGCATCGCAGCATGGTTGCGACCCACCGGGTCGACGATCGGCACCGCGCGCAGCCATTCCAGCGCACCGCGGGCCCAGCGCCACCACGACGGGCGGAAAGCTTGCGGGTCCATCGTCGTTACTTTAGACGAGAACGCGCCGCCGTCGCGGACCCGGTCCAAACGGAGTGCGATACTCACCCGGAGTGAACAAGCGGCAGCGCCGCACCTGGAGCTTTCACACATGGAACCGACCCGGAGCTGGTGGCTCACCCTGGTGGCAATCAGCGCCATGGCCTTTGCATCCACGACGCACGGCCAGAACGTCCCGCTCCACGATCCCTACGCAGCCCGGATCCAGCACTGCCTCAAGACCCGCCAGGAGGCTCCACACGAAGCGCTGCTGCTGGCCGACGCCCTGCTTGCCACCCTGCAGCTGCCGGACGGCCCGCGGCTGGGCGCGTTCCTGTGCAGGGCCGAAAGCCTGATGATGATCGGCGAGGGCGACGCGGCGCGCGCAGCCGTCGAGCAGGGCCTGCCGCTGGTCGACTCGCCCGGGGTCTCGGCGCAACAGCGGTTCGCCGCGATGATGAATTTCGGCGGCATGCTGCAAAGTCTGGGGCAGACCCGTCAGGCGCTGCAGCTCTTCGATCAGGCACTGGAGCTGGCAGGCCAGGATGGTTCTCCGCAGGAGCAGCTGGCCGCACTCCAGAGCATTGCGCTGACCCGTGCGGTGGGCATGAATGACAACGCGGGTGCGGAGCAGTATTTCCAGCGCGCACTTGCACTGCTGGAACGCCACCCGATGCCGCCCTCCATGGTTGAGCTGATGCTCCACTACAACTACGGCTACACCCTGCTGCTCGGGCAGCGCCACGACGAGGCGGAATCCGCGCTGGCGCGCGCGCTCGAGCTTGCGCCCGAATTGCCTGGGCAGGAGCAGCTTTACCATCGCATCCTCAGCCATCGCGGTGAAATCCAGCGCGCGCAGGGCAACGCGACTGGCGCGCTGGAACGCTTCGAGCGGGCCCATGCATGGCAGCGCGACAACAGCGATGCGCAGGGCGAAACCGTCACCCTCACCCGCCTGGCCCGCGTGCACCTGGACCTGGATGCCCCGGAGCAGGCGCTGCCGTACGCCGAACGCGCACTGGAGCTGGCCGAGCGCGGCAACTACGTGGCCGAGACCCGGGCCGCGCTGGACACCCTGGTCGACGTCCACTCGGCGCTGGAGGACCACGCGCAGGTCATCGCTTTCACCAGCCGGGCGCTGGCGTTCGAGCGTGAATCGGCGCGCGTGGTGGACCTGGAGCGGCTTGCCGCACTGCAGGCACGGGCTGACGCGGCCCAGGCTGCGCGGTCCTCTTCGCCCCGCGCCAACGCGCTGCGCGACACCGCCATCGGGGTCCTGGCACTGCTGCTGGTCGTCGGCGCGGTCCTGCTGTTGCGCAGCCGGCGCCGGCAAAACCTGCTGGCCACGCAAAGCGCAGTGGACCCGCTGACCGGCCTGTACAACCGCCGCGAAGGCGTGCGGCTGATCGAGGAACTGGCGCCACTGGCAGCGTCGGGCGAGGCCCGCCACGCCCTGCTCGTGGTGGACATCGACAGGTTCAAGGCGGTCAACGACAGCCACGGCCATGGGGCTGGTGATCGGGTCCTGGCACAGGTTGCCAGTCACCTGCAGGAAGCCTGCGACAGCGGCGACATCCTCGTCCGCTGGGGTGGCGAGGAATTCCTCGTGGTCCGCCCGCACTCTTCGCGCAAAGCAGCGTTCGCCTTCGCCGACCATCTTCGCCGGCGGATCGAAGGCCAGGCGTTCGAGCTGCCGGGGGGCCTGTCCCTGGCAGTCACCATCTCCATCGGCCTTGCACCGTCGCCGTTCTTCCCTGGCAAGGCCGGACCATGGCAGGAAGCCATCGGCATGGCCGACCGCGCCCTGTACGTGGCCAAGCACGCGGGCCGCAATGCCTGGGCCGGGGTCTGGGGGCTGGAAGAAGGCAGGGACGTCGACCTGTTCAGCGTGCGGGAGGATCCGCAACATGCACTGGCACAGGGCTGGATCGCGATCAGCGGGAACAAGCCCATGTCGTGGTCCCCGGCACCGGATGTGCCGACCCCCTGGAGCGGTGCACGTGCCGTTGCGGATCCTGGCAAGCGTGCCGGGCACGTTTCCTGAAAGTCCGCACGCATGCGCCACGGTCGCAGCCGGAGGCTGTTGTTAAGCCAACCTGGACGTCTGCTTGAGTATCCTGCGCGGATGCCAGGACGCACGCTCGCCCCCACCTTCGCCGCGCTTCTTCTATTCCTGTCCGGTGCGGCGCATGCGGTGGAAGTGGGTGAGGTGGTCATCCGCGGGCTGGATGAGGAAATGGCCGACAACGTGCGGGTGTCGCTGTCACTGAACGATGCGCGCGGTGACGACGTGTCGATGCGCCGGTTGGCCTATCTCATCCGCGCCGCGGAAGCGGAAGCCCGCGAGGCGCTGGAGCCGTTCGGCTATTACTCCCCGGAGATCCAGGTCGAGCGTGAGCGCGTCAACGGCAGCTTCAACGTGACCGTGACGGTGGATCCGGGTGAGCCCGTACGGGTGCGCAACGCCGACGTGGCGATCATCGGCGCCGGCAACCGCGACCGTTACCTGGCGCAGGACCTGGCGGATTTCCTGCCCGCGCCCGGCTCGGTGTTCGACCACCGGCCCTACGAATCCAGCAAGGCGCGGATCAGCCGCCGCCTGGCCGAGCGCGGCTACTTCGACGCCGACTTCAGCGCCCGCCGGGTGGAGGTGACCCGGGCCGCGCAGACGGCAGATATCGAACTGGTGTGGACCAGCGGCGAGCGCTACAACATGGGCCCGACCACCTTCACCCAGGCGCCGCGCCAGGTCATCAACGACGACCTGCTCGAGCGCCTGGTCTACTGGGAAGAAGGCGGCTACTACCACCAGGGCCGGCTGGACCGGCTGCGCACCTCGCTGCAGCGGCTGGATTATTTCGGCTCCATCGAGATCGAGCCGCGTCCCGACGACGCCGATGACGACCTGCGGGTGCCGGTGGACGTACGCCTGACCCCGGCGCCGCGAAAGATCCAGACCGCCGGCCTCAGCTACGGCACCGACAGCGGCGCCGGCTTCCGCCTGGGCGAGGAGCGGCGCTACGTGAACCGCCGTGGGCACAAGGCGCTGGCGCAGCTGGATTACGCGCAGAAGCGGAAAACGCTGACCCTGCAGTACCGCATCCCCGCCTTTGCCTGGTACGACGGCTGGTACACGGTCAGCCTGCAGGCGGCCGACGAGCAGACCCGCTACATCGACGCGCGCAAAGTGGAACTGGTGGCCAGCCGCAATGGCCAGTACAACCGCAATCTCAACCTGGTGGCATCCGCCCACGTGCTGCGTGAGCGCTGGTCGTACGTGGACCAGGACAATCCCGACGTTCCCGCGGAATACCGCTACGCCACCTTCAGCTATCCGTCGCTGCGCGCCGAATACGTGGACGTCGACGACCAGCTGTTCCCGCGCCGCGGGATCGGCGGCAGCGTGGTGCTGCGCGGCGGGCTTGAAGACGTGGGGTCGGATGCCAGTTTCGCCCAGATCCACGCCCGGGCCAGCTGGTACCGGGGCATCGGCGAACGCCATCGCCTGATCGTACGCGGCGAAGCCGGCCACACCTACACCGACGCGCTGGTGGACATGCCGCCGAGCCTGCGGTTCTACGCCGGCGGCGACCGCAGCATCCGCGGCTATGACTGGCGCGAGGTAGGGCCGCGCCTGGGTGACTACGCGGTGGGCGCCAAGCACGTGTTCACCGGCAGCGCGGAGTACGAGCACTACTTCCAGAGCGGATTCGGCTTTGCCGTATTCGCCGACAGCGGCAGCGCTTTCAACAACAGCCCGGACTGGCACACCGGCGTAGGCATGGGCGTGCGCTGGGCGTCCCCGGTCGGCCCGCTGCGGCTGGACATCGCCCGCGGGCTGGACGATCCCGACTCGCCCTTTACCCTGCACCTGGATATCGGCACCGCATTCTGAGCCATGGCACCCACACTGCGCCGCCGGATCGACCCCAACCTGAGCCCCGAGGAACGCGAGGCCCGGATCGCCGCCCTGCGCGAGCGGCGCAAGGCGCGGCTGCGCTGGCTGGCGATCCGCTCCGGCATTGTCAGCCTGGTGCTGGCGGTGCTGGTCATGGCCTTGGCCTGGTGGCTGCTGCTGACGCTGGGCGGGCGCGACTTCCTGCTGTCGCAGATCACCGCGCGACTGCCGGCCGGGACCACGCTTGAGTGGCGCCACGCCGAAGGCCCCGCCTCCGGCCCGCTGACCCTGCACGGACTGCGCTTCGTGCAGCTGAGCTGCCCGGATCGCGACGGCGAGCCGGTGGCTTACGACAACTGCGACGAGCACCGCACGCTGGTGTTCACTGCGGAGCGGGCAATGATCGATCCGGCCGTCCTGCCCTTGCTGGGCCGCCTGCTGCGGCTGGACGTGCTGGAAGTGGAGGGCGCAGTGCTGTCGCTGCCGCCATCGGCGGACGATGACGAGCCGTTCCAGCTGCCCTCCTGGCCGGATTCGCTGCCCGATATCGGCCCGCTGCCGCTGTCGCTGCAGGCCGACACGATCCGGGTGGACGACCTGCGGGTGATTGGCGCCGACAGCCCGGTGATCCACGTCCACCAGGTGCGCGGCGGGCTCAACGCCGGCGAGGGCCTGCTGGAGCTGGACAACGTGCTGGTGGACAGCGACCGTGGCCGGTTCACCGCCCACGGCAGCTACGCGCCGCGTGACAACTATCAGGTGGACCTGACCGCTGGCGCGGTGATGCCGGCCCCGGCCGGGCACACCCGCCCCAACTTCGGCCTGGTGGCACGCGGCGACGCCGGCCACCTGGACCTGGTGCTGACCGGCCATGCGCCCTCGCCGGTGCTGGCCACCCTGGCCCTGCGCGGCGGCGAGCGCCCGGACTGGCGCCTGCAGGCGCGCTCGGACGCGCTGGACCCGGCCCTGCTCGCCGGTGGCGAGCCCGGCACCCCCGTTGCCTTCGATCTTGTGGCCGACGGACAGGACGGAGCGATGGTGCTGGAAGGCAGCATCAGCCAGGGGGACTTCAGCGCCACCGTATTGCCCTCCACCGTCAGCCTGCACGATGAAGTGCTGGAGGTTGACCCGCTGGTGGTCGAACTGCTCGAAGGCCGGGTCACGGTGGCCGGCCGGGCGGACTTCAGCGACGACGACGGTCCCAGCGGCCGCTTTGCCATCAATGCCCAAGGCGTGCGCTGGGGCGGCGGGCAGGACGAAAACGGCGAGCCCGGAACTGCCGTTGTGGCCGATGCCAGGCTCGGCCTGGCCGGTCGGATGCAGGCCTGGGCCGCGATCGGCAACGCCGACCTGACCCGCGGCGACCTCGCGGCGCGGGTGGAGCTTGACGCGCGCGGCAACCAGACGCAGATGGTCCTGCGCCGCCTGCACGCGACGATGCCCGGCAACAGCGGCAGCCTGGACGGCAGCGGGCGGCTGGCCTGGGCGCCGGCTCTGGCATGGGATCTCGATCTGGCGCTGGCCTCGTTTGATCCCGGCTATTTCCTCCCCGACTGGAACGGGGCAGTGGACGGGTCGATCACCAGCAGCGGCAGCGCCCATGACGACGGCGGTCTTGAGGCCCAGGTGGAAGTGGCCGACCTTGGCGGGCAGCTGCGCGGGCGCGCGCTCGGCGGCAGCGGCCGCTTCACCATGCGGTCCCCACCGGCCTCGGAATTGGAAGCGCCTGCTGCATATGAGGGCGAGCTGGCCCTGACGCTTGGCGAGAGCCGTATCGACGCCACTGCCTCGATCGGCCAGTCCCTGGACATTGATGCCCGCCTGGCGCCGCTGCTGCTGGCCGATATCCTGCCCGGCGCCGGCGGCCGGCTCAGCGGGGAAGTGAACCTCACCGGTGCCCGCACCGCACCGGATATCGATGTCGATCTGGAGGGCAGCGACCTCGCCTGGGGTGACTACAGCGCGGGGCGCGCCAGCCTGCGTGGCCGCCTGCCCTGGCGCGGCGGCAACGGCCAGCTGGATCTGGATGCGGAAGCGATCAGCGCCGGCGTGGCCCTGGATGCGGTCTCGATCCAGGCCAGCGGCGCGGTTGAATCGCTGCGCGCCACCGCCAGCGCACGCGGCGAGATCGGTGAGCTGCAGCTGGCCGGCAACGCCGAGCGCCGCCAGCAGCGCTGGCAGGGCGGGCTGTCATCGCTGCGGCTTGCTCCGGCCCGCGGCGCCGCCTGGAACCTGCAGTCACCGGCCAGCTTCGCCCAGACCGGCAGCGGCTGGCGGCTGTCGCAGTCGTGCTTTGCCAGCACCGCCGGCGGCGCGCTGTGCCTGGATGCCGACTGGCCGGCCACTGGCCTGGGCGTCAGCGGCAACAACCTGCCGCTGGCACTGGCCGAGCCCTACCTGCCCGAGCGCGCCGACGGCCAGTCCTGGGCCCTGCGCGGCAACATCGACATTGACGGGCGCCTGCGCCCGGCCGGCAACGCGTTCGCCGGCCACCTCAACGTGCGCTCCGAAGAGGGCGGCCTGCGCTTCAGCCAGCGGGCCCGCCGCGACACGGTCAGCTATTCCGGTCTGCAGCTTGAAGCCGAATTCAGCCCCCAATCCATCCAGGCCAGCTTCACCACCTTGGTGGACGACGAGGGCCGTATCCAGGCCCAGGTGGAAACCGGCTGGGACGCCTGGTCGCCGCTGTCCGGCGCCATCGACATCGACATCAGCGAGTTGGTGTGGCTGGAACTGTTCTCTCCCGACATCGTGGAACCGGAGGGCCAGCTGGCCGGACGCATCACCCTGGCCGGTACCCGCTCTGAACCGGTATTGGGTGGGCAGGCGAGGCTGACCGGATTCAGCACTGAACTGCCCGCGCTGGCGATCCTGCTGGAAGACGGCGACGTGCGCCTGGACGCGCGCGCGGATGGCACCGCCACCATCGCCGGCAGCGTGCGCTCGGGCGAGGGTACGCTGGATATCAGCGGCAGCCTTGGCTGGAGCGGCGAAACCGCTGCACCGCTGGTGCTCCAGGTAGGCGGCGAGAACGTGCTGGTCTCCAACACCCGCGACCTGCGCGCCGTGGCCAGTCCCGATATCCGCGTGCTGTACGCCGCGGGCAGGCCGCTGGAAGTAACCGGAACCGTGCTGGTGCCCGAGGCGCGGATGGACCTGGAGCGGCTGAGCGACGGCGTGGCGCCTTCCGACGACGTGGTGGTGCTGGACCCGGTGGACCCCGAAGAAGGCCCGCCGCTGGCGATGCAGCTCGACCTGACCCTGGAAATGGGCGATGACGTGGTGCTCAACGGCTTCGGCCTGGAGGGCACCCTAGGCGGCAAGCTGCGGGTGCGCCAGCACCCGGGCCGCGACATGCGCGGCACCGGCTCACTGCAGGTGGGCGGGCGCTACAAGGCCTACGGCCAGGAGCTGCGCATCACCCGCGGCAACCTGTCGTGGAGCAACGACATGATCTCCGACCCGGTGCTGGACATCCGCGCGGTGCGCCGGATCGAAGCGGAGGAGCTGACCGCCGGCATCGACGTCACCGGCCGCGCGTCCGCGCCACAGGCGAGCGTGTGGACCGATCCCAGCCGCGACGAATCCGAGGCGCTGGCCTACCTGGCGCTGGGCCGCTCGCTGTCCAGCGTGACCGGTGACGAAGGCCGCGAGCTGGACGCCGCCGCGGCGGCGCTGCAGGCGGGCGGCGGCCTCCTGGCCTCGCAGCTGGGCGCCGGACTGGGCCTGGACGATGCCGGCGTGAGCCATTCGCGCGCGCTGGGCGGCAGCGTGCTGGGGGTAGGCAAGCAGCTCTCGCCGCGCCTGTACGTGGGCTTTGGCGTCTCGCTGCTTGGCACCGGCCAGGTGCTGACCCTGCGCTACCTGCTCGATCGCGGCTTTGATCTTGAAATCGAATCGAGCACGCTGGAAAACCGCGGCTCGATCAACTGGCGCCGCGAAGTGGACTGATGCAGCGGCCGCGTAGCGGCTACGGCGCCAGGCCCGCTTCCGCCAGCTTCCGGCCCAAGGCCTGGAAGGCGCGCTCGGCGTCGGCGATGTCATCAAACTCCTCCGCGCAGGCAACCACAATGGTGGCCCCCTCATCGACCTGGTCCGGGTTGATCACCCCGACGTTGCAGGCGCGTGCCACCTGGGTGCCGGCTTGCTGGGCGAAATCGGTGCCGGGCGGCAGTCCGGCCTGGATGCGCCGCTCTCCGGTACTGATCGCGCGCATGTGCCCCAGCATCAGCGCGGTGCTTTCCGCTGACAGCAGCTCACCGGACACCAGCATTTCCAGCAAGTTGGCGAACATTTCCAGCGGCGCGGAATTGGTGCCGGTGTCGTAGTAGCGGCTGAACACCTCCTCGATGCCGGGGGTGTCCAGCGCATCCCGCTCAACCTCGAGCATCCCGGCCAGCGCATCCAGCCGCGCTTCTCCGTCGCCCGCCTGCTGCACCTTCAAAAGATCCGCACTCGTGAGCGTCCTCACGCCCGGATGCAGGTCACCGTAGACGTCATAGCGCACCTGCAGGTTGGTGGTGATCTGGCCAAAACCACGCCCGAGCCAGTCACGGACCCGGCGGTTGAGGTCAACCTCGCCCACCTGGCGGATCAACATGTCGGTAGCCGTGCTGTCGCTGTCGCGCAGTGACTTTTCCAGCAGGGTGGCGATGCTGAAGTGCTCGCCGGGCCGATGGCCCAGCATGTCACCGGCGCCGTCGACAAAATCCGTTTCGGCCAGTTCCAGCTCCTGATCCAGTGACAGGGTGCCGGCATCCACCTGCTCCAGCACCGCAATCGCCACCGGCACCTTGACCGTGGACGACAGGTACCAGGCGCGCCCGTCGCCCAGGTCCAGGCTGCCGGCGTCAGGTCCGAGCCGACGCACGTAGACCCCGAACCGTCCGGACATGCCGGCGTCGATTTCATTGATCGAGGCCGACAGCGGGTTGAGCCAGGACGGGGCCGCGACATCGCCCGGCGTGTACTCGGTGCGCGCGTCGGCATCTGTCTCACTGGACAGTTGCGGTTGCGGATCGGCCGGGCGGCAGGCCGCCAGTAGAAAGAGAATGGCCAGCAAGGCCGGCAACTGGAGTCTTGGTGCGCTGGGCATGGGCAGGACGGTCATGGGCTCGGCACATCCAATACCCCGGACACAGTGACAGCAGCGCCAACGTCGCCCAGCGCGCCCACCCGCCGCCAGCGATGCGTTGCCACATCTCTGCTAGGGTCTTTGCCCGCCCATTCACCAGTGCGATCGACTCAATGCAACCAACCCGCCGTTCTTCCCGACCACGCCTGCTCCAACGCTCACTGTTCCTCCTGTTCGGCTTGCTGCTGGTGCCGCTGGGCGCCATGGCGCAGACCGGGGCGCCCGCCGAGCTGGAAGGCATCGAGGAGTTCGTCGAGCGCGGCATGCAGGACTGGGGCATTCCCGGCCTGGCGGTGAGCGTGGTCAAGGACGATGAGCTGGTCTGGGCGACGGGCTTTGGCGTGCGCCGCCTCGGCCGCCCGGATCCGGTCGACGGCGACACCCTGTTCAACATCGCCTCGGTGTCCAAGGCCTTCAACGCCGCCGCGCTCGGCCTGCTGGTGGACGAGGGCCGGATCAGCTGGGACGACCCGGTGGTGAAGCACCTGGCCCAGCTGCAGCTCTACGACCCCTATGTGACCCGCGCGGCCACGGTGCGCGACATGCTCGCCCACCGGGTGGGCCTGGGTCGGCTGACCGGCAACCGGCTGCGCTGGATCTCTTCGCGCGACCGCTCCGAACAGATCGCCCGCCTGCGCCACCTGCCGCCCGAGCAGGGGTTCCGCGAGGGCTACGTGTACTCGAACGTGCTGTACATGGTGGCCGGCGAGGTGGTGCCCGCAGTCACCGGCACCGGCTGGGAGCAGTTCGTCGAACAGCGCCTGTTCGCGCCGCTGGGCATGACCCGCAGCCTGGCAGGCGGCAGCCGCCTGGACGAGTCCGGCAACGTGGCCTGGCCACACCAGGAAATCGACGGCACCGTGGTGGAGATCCCGCGACGCAATTTCGACGCGGTGGGCCCGGCGGCCTCGGTCCACTCCAGCGCGCGCGAGATCGGCAGCTGGATGCGCCTGCACCTGGGCACGCCCGGCGAATTCGAAGGCAACGTTGTGCTCGCGCCTGGCACGGTGGCGGAAATGCACCGCTCACAGACCCCGATCCAGACTCCCGCTTTCGAAGCGCTGGCCGCCTACGGCCTGGGCTGGCGCCTGGGCAGCCATGAAGGCCGGCAGACCTCCTCGCACTCGGGCGCGGTGGACGGCATGAACTCGCTGCTGATGCTGGTGCCCGAAGAAGGCCTGGGCATCTTCATCACCACCAACACCTTCAACAACTTCACCACCGCGCTGGCCCGACAGATTGTGGACGCCTACCTCGGCATCGATGGCCGCGACCGTCATGCGGAGACCTTCGAGCGCTATCTCGGGCAGAAGGCGCAGGCGCAGGAGGAGCGCGAGGCGATCCACGCCGCGCGCATTCGCAACACCCGCCCGTCCGGTCCGCTGGCCGACTTCACCGGCGGCTACGACGACGCCCTTTACGCCGACGCCGCGGTGCGGGTGGCGGATGGGAGGCTGGTGCTGCAGCTGTGGGACGATCCGGAGCAGGTCGCCGACCTGGAGCACTGGCACCACGACACTTTCCGGGCGGTGTGGCGCAACCCGGCGATGCGCGAGGAGTTCGTGTGGTTTACCCGCGGCCGCGACGGCACCATCGACCAGCTGCACATCGACTGGAACCTGCGGCCCGCCGTGCTGCAGGTGGGGGCGTATCCTTCGTCGTATCGTCGTGAGGCCACGTTCAAGCGCCAGCACGGCGGAGAATGACCGGCTGGCACGGATGACGAGCATAAAAAAGCCCCGCAGGCAGGGGGGGCCGGCGGGGCTCGGTGGAACGGGAGCTCGGGGAGAAGTCCCGTTCCAGATCACTCCAGGGGAAGGGAGAGATCAGCGACAGACGTTGCATCTGTCGCGTTACATATGACCACCGCGAGCATTGATGGTTCGTGAAGATCCCCGGCTTCCCGGCGAAAAGTTCAGCCGGCATTTACATTTCACGGGGACTGAACGGAATTTGTACAAAACCCGCTGAAATCCGCCGTATTTCTGCGGTTTCCACCCCTCAATGGGCTACCTCCCAGTTGTCTCCCACGCCGCTTTCGACCGTCAGCGGCACCTGCAGTTCAGCCGCGCCGGTCATGCGCGGCACCACCTCGGCGAGCAGGGTGTCGGCAAAGTCCGCATCGGCCTCGAAGACCAGTTCGTCATGCACCTGCAGGATCATGCGCGCCCGCCCACCCTGGCTGGCCAGCCAGGCGTCGATATCGATCATGGCGCGCTTGATGATGTCGGCCGCCGTGCCCTGCATTGGCGCGTTGATGGCCGCCCGCTCGGCGCCGGCGCGCAGCCCCTGGTTGCGGGCGCTGATGTTTTCCAGATACAGGCGGCGACCGAACACGGTTTCCACGTAGCCGGCCTCATGCGCCTGCTCGCGGGTGCGGTCCATGTACTCGCGCACGCCCGGATAGCGTGAGAAATACAGGGCGATGTAGTCCTGCGCCTCGCCGCGGCCGATGCCGAGGTTGCGGGCCAGGCCCCAGGCGCCCATGCCGTACATCAGGCCGAAGTTGATCGCCTTGGCCGCGCGGCGCTCGTCAGCGGTGACCTCTTCCAGCTTGCGGCCGAACACCTCGGCCGCCGTGGCGGCGTGGATGTCGGCACCTGCTGCGAACGCCGCCAGCAGGCCCGCGTCGCCCGACAGGTGGGCCATGATCCGCAGCTCGATCTGCGAATAGTCGCAGGCCACCAGCACGTTGCCCTCGTCGGCAATGAAGGCGCGGCGGATACGGCGCCCGTCCTCGGTGCGGATGGGGATGTTCTGCAGGTTGGGATCGGACGAAGCCAGCCGCCCGGTGGCCGCGCCCGCCTGGTGGAAGCTGGTGTGCAGCCGGCCGGTCTCCGGGTTGATCATTTCCGGCAGCTTGTCGGTGTAGGTGCTGCGCAGCTTGGCCAGGCCGCGGTACTCGAGGATGATCCGCGGCAGTTCGTGCTGGTCGGCGATCGCCTCCAGCGCTTCCTCATTGGTGCTGGGCTGGCCCTTGGGCGTCTTTACCAGCGCCGGCAGGCCCAGCTCGTCGAACAGCAGCGCCTGCAGCTGCTTGGGCGAATCCAGGTTGAAGGTGCGCCCGGCCAGCTCGGTGGCCTTCTGCTGCGCGGTGAGCATGCGCCGCGACAGATCGGCGCTCTGCCGGCGCAGCTCGTCGCCGTCGATGCGCACGCCGTGGGCCTCGATGCGCGCCAGCACCGGCACCAGCGGCATCTCGATCTCGCGGTACACCTTCTCCAGCGCCGGCACCTCGGCCAGCTTGGGCGACAGCTCGCGGTGCAGGCGCAGGGTGATGTCGGCGTCTTCACACGCGTAGGGGGTGGCGTCGTCGATCGCCACCTGGGAAAACGGGATCGCCTTGGCGCCCTTGCCGGCCACGTCGGAGTACTTGATGCAGGTGTAGCCCAGGTAGCGCAGGGCCAGCGAGTCCATGTCGTGGCGGCTGGCGGTGGCGTTGTATACGAAACTTTCGAGCATGGTGTCGTCGGCGTAGCCGCGCACCTCGATCCCATGCCGGCGCATCACGTGCAGGTCGTACTTGCCGTGGTGGCCGATCTTGCGCCTGCCCGGATCTTCCAGCAGCGGCCGCAGCGCTTCCAGCGCCTCCTTGCGATCGAGCTGGGCCGGGACGCCACCGTAGTCATGGCCCAGCGGCAGGTAGGCCGCGCGGCCGGGTTCGACCGCAAAGCTCATGCCCACCAGGTTGGCGCGCAGCGGGTCGAGCGCGTCGGTCTCGGTGTCGAAGGCGAACTCGTCGGCCTTGCCCAGGATCCCGATCCATTCGTCCAGACGCGCCCGGTCGAAGATCGTCTCGTGTACGCCGGGCGCGGCCAGCGCTGGGTCCAGGCCACCGTCAGCCGGCTTCGCCGCCGGACGCGCGTAGCCGGCCTCGGTGCCGCGCACGCTGCCGGGAATGTCGGCCACCGGCACCGGCGCATCGCCATTGGCTCTGTCCAGGTCACGCAGCGCCTGGGTGAATCCATAGCGGGTATACAACGCGCGCAGGGTGTCCACATCCTGCTCGCGCAGCGGCAGCCCGGTGGGGCCGCGATCCAGCGGCACGTCGGTGCGGATGGTCACCAGCTCGCGGTTGAGCGGCAGCCGGTCCAGCGCCTCGCGCAGGCTCTCGCCGACCTTGCCCTTGATGTTGGCCGCGTTGGCGATCACCCCGTCCAGGCTGTCGTACAGGGCCAGCCACTTGGCGGCGGTCTTGGGACCGCACTTGGGCACGCCCGGCACGTTGTCGACGGTATCGCCCATCAGCGCCAGCAGGTCCACGATCTGGTCCGGGCGCACGCCGTACTTCTCGATGATGGCCTCGTCGCTGTCCACGTGGCTGCCGCTCATGGTGTTGATCAGCGAGATCCCGGGCCGCACCAGCTGGGCGAAGTCCTTGTCGCTGGTGGACACCAGTACATCCAGGCCGTCAGCGGCGCCAGCCACCGCCAGGGTGCCGATCACATCGTCCGCTTCCACGCCCTCGACCCGCAGGATGTCGATGCCCAGCGCATCCACCACGTCGCACATCGGCTGCACCTGCACCCGCAGGTCGTCCGGCATCGGCGGGCGGTTGGCCTTGTATTCGGGGTACAGGTCATCGCGAAAGGTCTTGCCCGGCGCGTCGACTACGAAGGCGATGTAATCGGGCTTTTCCTTGAGCGTGGCGCGCAGCATGTTGACCACGCCGAACAGGGCGCCGGTGGGCTCGCCTTGGGCATTGGTCAGCGGCGGCAGGGCATGGAAGGCGCGGTACAGATAGCTGGAACCGTCGATCAGCACGAGTCTTTTCATGGACCCGATTCTACTCGGCTGCCCTTCTCGGCACCGGCACCCGCCAGCACGCATACTTGGGGATCGACACGCCCCGGAGTCCGCAATGAAAGCCTTCCTGTCCGCCGTCCTGCTGATGCTGCTCGCCGCCTGCGCCACCATCGGCACGGGAGCCGGGATCGCGGGGATCCCTGAAATACCCGCCGATGCGGTCGAACAGGTCCGCACCTCCCCCAACGGCGACGTCATCACCGAGTACCGCGTTGCCGACCAGGTCCGCGTGCTCAAGGTGCAGCCGCCGCGCGGGCCGGCCTACTACCTGTACAACCGCGACGGCCAGATCATTTCCACCCGCGAAGGCGACAATCCGCCACAGACCTATTTCAAACTGTTCGAGTGGTGAACCCGGCCGGGCTCAGCCGTCGTCGGGCCCGGTCACCAGGCGCGCACCGCGCAGCTGCGGGCGGCCGTCAATGACATCGGTCCACACCGCGTGGGCGACGCCCTGGTGGAACACCAGCCGCGGGAATCCGGTGCCGCGCCCCCGGCCTGCAAGTCCGGCCAGCCGGATGCGCTCGATTTCACGTGAGAGGTCGGGAGTAAAGCGCGCGTACCACAGCGACTGTCCATCGCCGTCTTCCCGCAGCCACAGCGCCGCGGCCTGATGGCCATCCAGGGCCACCGCCACGCGCCCTTGCACCCCGGCGCCGCTGTCGAGCACCAGCGGCTGGCCGAAGTTGTCACCCGCGTCGGCGCTGTAGGCCAGGCGCACCTGCGGCTCGCCACCGGCTTCCGTGTACCAGCCCGCCACCACGTTGTGGCCGTGGCCGTGCGCTGATGGACCGTTGACCGGGCAGGCGGACATCACCCAGCCGTCCGCGTGGATCCGGCGCGGCGCGGTCCACACGTTGCCTTCCAGGCGCGACACCAGCACATCGCGGACTTCATCGGGGCTGCGGCCGCGGTAGAACAGCAGCGGCCCACGCGAGGTCAGGGCCACGCTGGTCTGGCAGCACTCGCACACGCGGGTGTCGATCACCGCCTCGTGCACCAGTCGCTGGGCGGAATCCACCAGCGCAGCGCGCAGCGTCGAAGAACCGTGGGCGCGGGTTTCGGCCTCGCCCGCGCCGGCCTCATGGCCGTCATGGCCATCGTGATCGATGCCCGTGCTGCGCCCGTCCAGCCAGGCAATCCCCAGCAGATCGGTGCCGTGCGGCCACATGGAAGCGAACCCATGCTCGGTGCTGGTACCGCCGGCATGGGGCACCAGCGGCGCCGACCAGTTGGCGCCGTCGCGTGAACGCACCAAGGCAATGTCGTAGGCGTTGGCCCTGCCGCTCTTCTGCAGCCAATGAGCCCAGACCGCGCCGTCCAGGCTCGCCACGATATGCGGCGTATCGGCCCAGTTGACGAACATCCGGCTGCCGATCGCGATATTGGCCGGCGCGTGCTGCCAGCGCTCCAGCGCCGGGTTCCATACGCTGAAGCGGAACAGGTGCCTGCGCCCGGGCTGGGAATCCAGCCATGACAGCAGCACCCGTCCGTCTGCAGCCACCGCCAGGTCCGGCGCGCTGGTGCCCGCAACCGCGCCGGGCAGCGGCCAATCCAGCACCTGCAGCCGGCCGGGGCCGGCTTCGCCGGTGGGAGTTTCGCCCGCATCCTCACCGCCACAGGCGGCCAGGAGCAGGAACGACAACAGCATCAATGCGATGAGACGGGCCATCGACGCAGCCTACCCGGTTTCCGCTGGGCCCCACATCCGGCCGCTGTCAACGGGTACCCCCGCCTGCGTCATGCGGCCACAATGGCTGGCTCCGCGGCCCTTGCCGCCCGCCCCAGAATGCCGATGTCCGATTCAGCCCCCGCGCTCATGCGCAAGATCGCCCAGACCATCGCCGAGGAAATCGGTGCCCAGCGCAGCCAGGTGGAGGCCGCCGTCGGCCTGCTTGACGAAGGCGCGACCGTGCCCTTCATCGCCCGCTATCGCAAGGAAGTCACCGGCGGCCTGGATGACACCCAGCTGCGCGACCTGGAAACCCGCCTGGGCTATCTGCGCGAGCTGGAAGACCGGCGCGCCGCGATCCTGTCCAGCATCGACGGGCAGGGCAAGCTGAGCGACGAGCTGCGCGCCGACATCGAAGCCGCAGACACCAAGGCGCGGCTGGAAGACCTGTACCTGCCGTACAAGACCAAGCGCCGCACCCGCGCGCAGATCGCCCGCGAGGCCGGGCTGGAGCCGCTGGCCGACGGCCTGCTGACCGATCCAACCCGGGTGCCGGAGGAGTTCGCCGCCGGCTTCGTGGATACCGACAAGGGCGTGGCCGACGCCAAGGCGGCGCTGGATGGCGCGCGCGCGATCCTGATCGAACGCTGGGGCGAAGACGCCGCGCTGGTGGGCGAGCTGCGCGAATGGCTGACCCGCGAAGGCGTAATCCGCGCAAAGGTGATCGAAGGCAAGGAAGCCGCTGGCGAGAAGTTCCGCGACTACTTCGATCACGCCGAGCCGCTGGCGAAGATCCCTTCGCACCGCCTGCTGGCCCTGTTCCGCGGCCGCCGCGAAGAATTCCTCACCCTTGATCTGGAGCCCGGCACCGATGCCGACGCCGGCCACGCCTATGCCGAAGGCCGCGTGGCGCGCAATGCCGGCATCCAGGACCAGGGCCGTCCGGCCGATGCCTGGCTGCGGACCGCCTGCCGACTGGCCTGGAAGGCCAAGCTGCACCTGCACCTGATGCTGGATCTGTTCGGCCAAGCCCGTGAGAAGGCGGAGGCCGAAGCGATCGCGGTGTTCGGCGACAACCTCAAGGACCTGATGCTGGCCGCGCCCGCCGGCCCGAAGGCAGTCCTCGGCCTGGATCCCGGCCTGCGCACCGGCGTCAAGGTGGCGGTGGTCGATGCCACCGGCAAGCTGGTCGCCACCGACACCATCTTCCCGCATGAGCCGCGCCGGCAGTGGGACCAGTCGCTGGCCGCTCTGAAGAAACTCTGCACCGCGCACGGCGTGCAGCTGATCGCCATCGGCAACGGCACCGCCTCGCGCGAGACCGACAGGCTGGCCGGCGACGTGCTGAAACTTGTGCCGGAGCTGAAGATGCAGAAGATCGTGGTCAGCGAGGCCGGCGCTTCGGTGTACTCGGCCTCCGAGCTGGCGGCGAAGGAATTCCCGGGCCTGGACGTATCGCTGCGCGGCGCGGTGTCGATCGCCCGCCGCCTGCAGGATCCGCTGGCCGAACTGGTCAAGATCGAGCCCAAGGCGATCGGCGTCGGCCAGTACCAGCACGACGTGGACCAGTTCAAGCTGGCCCGCGCGCTGGATGCCCGGGTGGAGGACTGCGTAAACGCGGTGGGGGTGTACGTGAACACCGCTTCGGCACCGCTGCTGGCGCGGGTGTCCGGCCTGTCGTCCACGGTGGCCACGAACATTGTTGCCCACCGCGATGCCAACGGTCCGTTCAAGCGCAGGAAAGACCTGCTGAAGGTGCCGCGCCTGGGCGAGAAGACGTTCGAGCAGTGCGCCGGCTTCCTGCGCATTGCCGACGGCGACGAGCCGCTGGACGCTTCCGCGGTGCACCCGGAAACCTATCCGGTGGTCGAGCGCATCGTGGCCGCGACCGGCAAGCCGATCCGCGCGCTGGTGGGCGACGCCTCCTTCGTGCGCACGCTCAAGGCCCGCGACTATGTGGACGAGCGCTTCGGCGAGCCGACCGTGCGTGACATCCTCGCCGAGCTGGAAAAGCCGGGTCGCGACCCGCGCCCTGAGTTCAAGGCGGCGGTGTTCGCCGAAGGGGTGGAGGACATCAAGGATCTGCGCGAAGGCATGATCCTGGAAGGCGTGGTCAGCAACGTGGCCGCGTTCGGCGCGTTCGTCGACATCGGCGTGCACCAGGACGGCCTGGTCCATATTTCCGCGCTGTCCGACCGCTACGTGAAGGATCCGCGCGAGGTGGTGAAGGCCGGTGACATCGTCAAGGTGAAGGTGCTGGAGGTCGACGTGGCGCGCAAGCGCATCGCCCTGACCCGACGCCTGGACGACGCGCCCGCACCGCGGGAAGAGCGCCAGGATGCGCGTCGCAACGAGCGGGATGGACGCGGCCGACCGGGTGGCGGACCGCGCGGCGGACGTCCGGGCGGCGGCGGGGCCAAGACCTCCGCGCCGCCGGCCAACAACGCCCTGGCCGAGGCCTTCGCCCGCGCCAAGCGCAGCTGAGGGGCGGATACGGAAGGGCTGACCGTCAGTCAGCCCATTCCGGATCAGCGGTGAACTCGATCGTCAGCCAGCGGTTGGCATCGTCACCGCCAAGGGCCTCGCTGACGCCTTCGCGCAGGACATCCCACTCCTCCACCCTGCGCGCGGGCCCATTGGCCGGCACGATGAACACCAGTTCGATCTGCCGACCGCGCCCGACCCGCGCCACATAGGCCCGGTGATCGATGAAGCCATGGCGCTGGACCACCTCCCTGGCCACGGCATCCACGTGCTCCTTCAAGTCCGGCGGAGTGACCAGCAGGATGTCCCGAAGCGCCTGGCGGATGGTGCCCAGCGGCATCGGAATGATCACCAGGCACACCAGCATCAGCACCGCCGGATCGATATAGGGCGCCATCCACGCCCATTGCGTCCCTTCCACCAGCAGGCCAGCCACAAAGGCGATCAGCAGCGCCCCGGCGAGCAGCGCTGCCATCAGCCAGCCCTTGGCATCCAGGGCCACGAAACTGGAGCGGATGCGCCGGTTGGCACGCGTCTCGAACACCCACATCACAATGCAGGTGACCAGGGTAAGGGCCGCATATACCAGCGCGCGTCCAAAACGCAGCTCGCGTCCACCGGTCATGAACGAGTCGATCGCGCTGATCAGCGCGTACATCGCCGCCCCGGTCAGCAGCAGCCCGGTCACCCCCAGCACGATCGGCTCCAGATGCCAGAAGCCCATGGTGAACCGCTCCACCAGGCGCTTGTTGCGCAGGTCGCCGGCGGTTGACGTGGCAATCAGGTTCGCCACCAGCAGGGCCACTGTGGTCATGCTCGCATCGATCAGCGAATACACCCCGTCGAACACGATGGCGAACGAGCCCGACAGCAGCCCGAACACCACCCCCAGCACGGCGAACACCACGATCACCGCGATCGAGATGCGCAGCACGCCCTGCTCGGTATCCACCTCCAGCCGCCACCGTGACCGCCCAACCGCCATTGACCCGTTCTCCGCCTGCACGCCCATCGGGCAGGCTAGCGCATCGGAAGCCGCTCAGGATCCCGTGCGGGTGGGAACGCGGTAATCGAGCGGTGGCGTCTCGCGTCGCTGCAGCGGTACGTAAGGATTGTCGCCACGGCGCTGCTCAAACTCGGCACGCGCCGCAATCACCAGCTCCGGATTGGAGAACAGCTCAACCGCTGCCATTGCCAGCACCGAGGCAGCGTTGAGCGCGCCGCGCTGGCCGATCGACATGCCCGAGGCGGCTACCGCCTGCCAGCTGTGGGCCGGCGTGCCCGGCACCCAGGTGGCGGTGGACAGGCCCGCAGTCGGAACCACCTGGCTGACATCACCTACGTCGGTGGAAGCCAGCCCTTGCACGTCAGCGCGGTACTCCGCCACCTGCGTGGCTGACTCCAGCGGCGGCGCACGCTCAAGGCTCTGCTGCAGCTCACGCGCGAACTGGAGCTCATCCTGGCTGTACTGGAGCCCGCCAACCAGGCGCAATGCGCGGTCCAACACCTGCCCCAGGGCATCGTTGGGCAACAGCCCGTGCACCCCGCCCAGGGGCTCGAACTCCACTTGTGTTCCCGTCCCCAGCGCGGCACCGCGGGCCGCAGCGTGCAGCCGCTCGAAGACTTCCCCCACCACCTCACCGCGCGTGTGCCGCACGTAGTAATACGCCTCGGCATAGGCCGGCACCACGTTGGGTGCGCGGCCGCCGTCGGTGATCGCGTAATGGATGCGCGTGCCGTCGGGCACGTGCTCCCGAAGCAGGTTGGCCATGTGGTTGAGCGCTTCCACTCCATCCAGGGCAGACCGGCCACGCTCGGGGGCGATGGCGGCGTGCGAGGCAACACCATGGAAGCGGAACTTGCCGCTGATGTTGGCCAGGCTGGTGGACTGCGCGGCGGAGTTGCTGTCCGAGGGGTGCCAGTGCAGGGCCACATCGACATCGTCGAACAGCCCGGCACGGACCATGAACACCTTGCCGGAGCCGCCTTCCTCGGCAGGTGTGCCGTACACCCGGATCTCACCCTCCTGGCCGCTGTCTTCCAGCCACCGTGCCACGGCGCGCGCGGCGCCCACCGCCCCGGCACCAAACAGGTTGTGCCCGCAGGCATGGCCGGCGTCGTGTCCGGGCAGCGGCGAACGCAGAGGTGCCGCCTGCTGCGACATTCCGGGCAGCGCATCCATTTCTGCCAGCAGCGCGATCACCGGCCCGCGACCGCGGCGACCGGCCCGGGCGACGAACGCGGTCGGCATGCCCGCCACTCCGGCCTCAACCTCGAACCCGGCCTGGCGCAGCTGCTCCTGCAGCAGCGAAGAAGCCATCTGCTCCTGATAGCCCAGCTCCGGCTGCTCCCAGATCGCCTGGGCCAGCTGCGCCTGGGGCGCGGCCCAGGCCTCCACTTCGGCTCGCACCATGGCCTGACCGGCGTTGATGGCCGCTGCACCCCCTGTTGCGGCGCTGACGCTGGTGACAGACATGCCGACCGCGACGAGCAGGCCGGCCACGAGCTGGCGGCCGATCAAGACCCCTCTCCTTCCTGCGGATCCAGCAGGCGCACGTCGTCCAGCTCGAACCAGGCCGTATCGCCCGGCGCACCGCCCACGGAAAAGGCGATCTGCACCGCATCATCGCCACGCCAGGCCGGCGGATCACCGTCACCCCGCCACGGCGGCAGGCCGGCGAAGCCGGTCCAGGGGATCCGGTACTCGCGCCAGTCCGGTCCAAGGGTGAACTCATGCGCCCAGCGCTTTCCCTCCTGGCCGCGGATTTCCACCCGCGCGGTCCCGGCCTCGCCACGGGCCTGGAACGACAGCCCGGCCCAGGGGTCCAGATCGGCCGGTGCCACCGAGCCACGCGAGAGCGGCAGCAGCACCGCCGCATTGGCCCGGTCGGAATGCGAGAGACGGGCGTGAGTGGACAGCACATGACCGTCCCCGTCAGGGCGGGCAATGCGCAGGCTCGATTGCCAGGTGCGGTCGTTGCCGCCGTCGGCATCGGTGACGCGCAGGGTATCCACGGCGGTCCGGCCATCCTCGCGCTCGAAGTCGTCGATCAGTGCGGGCAAGGACACCGCCGGCAGGCTTGCATGGGCATTTTCCGACGGACGATTGGCATCCGGCCCGGTCACCTCCACCCCCGCGAGGAACACGCGCTGCACGCGCTGCATCGCGGCGACGTCATCCCATGGCGCACCTTCCACCAGAACCAGATCTGCACGCCTGCCCTCGGCGATCACCCCCCGGTCAGTGGTTCCCAACACCGTGGCTGCCACTACGGTGGCGGCGTGCAGCGCCTGGCGTGGGGTCAGTCCTGCTTGCACCAGCAGTTCCAGTTCGCGGCTGGTAGCCCGGCCGTGCGGAGTACCGGTCATACCGGCATCGGTCGCCACCACCACGGGGATTCCGGCGTCATGCAGGCGCTTCACATTGGCCAGCGCCATGTCGAAGTTGATTCGTCGCTGGCGCAGGACCGGGCTGTCCGGATCCCGCGGCGGCGCATCGCCGACCCGCACCGGCTCGTACACCGCCAGCGTCGGGCCGTAGGCCGTGCCGTGTTCGAGCATGAGCGCGATCAGCTCATCGTCAACCTCGCGGTCCAGCAGGCTGTGGGCGATCAGGTCCACGCCGGCGCGCGCCGCCTGCTTGCCGCGCTCGACCGTCACCGTGTGGGTGAACACCTTGATGTCGTGGCGGTGCGCCTCCTCGACCAGCGCGGTCAGCGTGGCCTCGTCCATGCTCGTGTTGTCGGCAGCGTTGTTGTAGCGCCAGCCGTCGGTGAACGCCTTGATGAAATCGGGCCGGTAGGCGGCGATGTCCCGCACCGCCGCGCGCGCGGCCTCGGGCGAATTGACCCAGCGCGTGGTGGCCTGGTCGGCCCAGTCCGCGCCGTGGCCCAGCGGTGTGCTCATGCGTGCACCGAAATGGACGGTCGGCGCCGCCAGATTGGCAAGCCACTCGCGCCGTGGCGCGTGCGCCTCCGGAGGCTGGTGGTAGTCGGCCACCGTGGTTACTCCGGCATCCAGGTAGGCGTTGGCTACCTCCGGCAATGCAGCCGGCCGGGTATTGGGAGTCCAGTGGGTGTGCAGGTCGAGCATGCCGGGCACCAGTGCCAGCCCGTCGGCATCGACGGTCCGAGTGCCAGGCACGGCCGCGATGCCGTTTCCGATCCGCACGATGCGACCGTTTTCAACCAGGACATCCACCGTCCGAGGCTGCCGTGTGCCCTCATCGAACACCCTCGCATCGCGGATCAGCAGGCCCGCGTGTGCGGCGCCGGCAAGCAGCGACAGGACCAGCAGCACGGCGACCAGCGCGGTCGGATGGAAACGGTGCCTGTGCATCTTCAAGGAATCCTCACTGCATGCGCGGCATGGAAGGGCTGACGCCATCGCGCAGCGCCGGCGCCGAAAGCCGCACGCCGTCCGCGCGCTGCTCCACTTCAAGCCCCAGGCTCAGGGCGACATTGCGGGCAAAGCCCGCCGGATCGTTGGCGGGGTACAGACCCACTACGCGCCGGCTGCCGACGCTGGGATCGTCAATGATGATGGCCAAGTCGCTATAGCGACGGAACCGCGCCGCCGCCACCGACAGCGTATCGCCGTTGAAGGCCAGCATGCCTTCGCGCCATAGCAGCCGGCGGCCGAGGTCCTGTTCGTCGACCTGCTCCACCTCCACCCCGACCTCCGGGCGCGCCAGCGCGCGCATGCCGGCGTGCAGCCGTGCCGGCGCGGGATGCGATCCGGCCGCAGCCACGTCGACCACGCCTTCGCTGACCAGCACCTCCACCGGTCCCGGCCCACCGCCGCGGCTCTTGTCCATGCTGACGGTGAAACGGGTGCCCACCGCAACCACCCGGGTGCGGTCGGCGGTCACCGTGAACGGGCGCTGGGGATCATGCACCACGTCGAACAGCGCCATGCCCGACAGCAGCTGAAGCCTGCGTCCATCGCGGCCGAAATGGACGCGGACCTGCGAATCCGCATCCAGCGTCATGGTGGAGCCGTCTTCAAGCGCCACCCGGAGGATCTCACCTCGCGCGGTCTGGTGCAGCATCCCGCGCGGCGACACCAGCAGCAGCGCGCCCGCGAGCGCGACCAGCAATACGGCGGCGGCGGCCAGACTCCAGCGCCGCCCGCGCGGCGCGCGCGACGCGCGCGCGGGCGGCACGGCCACCGCCATGCGGTCGCTCCAAGCCAACACTGCGCGCGCGCGCGCATAGGCGCCGAAATGCCGCGGCGATGCCGCCAGCCAACGCTCGCGCTCAGCGCGCTCGAACGACGTCAGCGGGCCACGGTCTTCGCGGACTACCCAGCCGGCCGCAGCAGCGTGAATATCCTGGCGGTCAGCCACGTCCATGCGACCGCTCCCCCTTGTCTACGTCGGCGCTGTCGCGGGATGCGGACACGCTGCCGTCACCGGCCTGAACGCCTGCCATCAGCAGCCGCAGTGCTTTCACCATGTGCTTTTCGACCGTACTCTGACTGATCTTCAACCGCGTCGAGATCTCCCGCTGCGACAGACCCTCTATGCGGCGCAGCCGAAATACCTGCCGGCAGCGCGTCGGCAGCCCAGCCAGCAGGCGCTGTGCCAGTGCCAATTGCTGGCGGGACGAGACAAACCGCTCGGGAGAGGCATTCGGCGCGTGTACGCCGAGCCCGTCCAGCTCGGCCATGGTTTCGATAGCCACCACCTGGGCCCGCCGCAGGTGCTGGTGCACCAGCGAACGGGCCACGGTGTACAGGTAGGCCCGCGGCTCGCGCACGTGCTCCACGTCGGCGAGCCCGGCCAGCTTGGCGTAACTTTCCTGGACGATGTCGTCCACGTCCTGCGCCGGCAGCGCCAGCCGGCCGCCCAGCCATGCGCGCAGCGCCGGCTCGTGCGGCAGGATCCGCTCCGCGAGCCACGCCGCCCGCCCGGCCGGCAGCGGTGTATCCAAGTCGCATGCGGACATCAGAACTTCTTGCTCACGCTCATGTACCAGTACCGGGGGTAGGGCTGATACATGTTGGACTGGTAGCCGTAGATGCTCGAGCTGACCGGCGGGCGGTCATCGGCGATGTTGTTGACGCCCAGCTTGACTGACACGCCGTCCAGCGCGCCCGCCTGCGAAAACTCATAGCGCCCGAACAGGTTGGCGACGGTGTGCGAATCGATGCGCCACTGGTTGCCATCGCTGTCCGACAGCCAGGTGTCCGTGACCGCGCCGGTGTAGCGGACGCCGCCACCCAGACTCAGCCCGCCACGCCGCCAGGTGACGGTGCTGCTCCACTTCCACTCCGGCGTGCCGTTCTGGCCGATGAGGTCACCGCCGCCGGCGATCCACACCGAGCCATCGATGAGCCCGGTATCACGCGCGTCGGCCAGTACCTGGATGTCGGGTGACAGGTCCCGGTAGAACTCGATCACACGGGTGCCGTTGACGGCCAGGCCGAACTCGCCGAAGCGGGTCACGGCCGAGCGCCAGGTCATGCCGTAGTCCACGCCGCGGACGGTCTGCGGCTGCATGTTCACGTAGCGGTCGTTGACGTAGAGCACCCGTCCGGCCGGATCCAGCCCGGTGCCCTGGTAGCGGGCGACGTCGTCCACGGTCGGATCGGCGCGGACCACCTCGGGGTTGGACGACCCCTGCATGCGCAGCAGGTAGTCGAGGATCAGCGCGTTGCCCTCGCCGTAGAGCCCGATGATGTCCTCCTGGTCGTACTTGAAGTAGTCGACAGAGAACGACCACCGGCCCGCGCCTTCCGGCAGGAAGCGCGGCTGCCAGACCAGGCCGGCGCTGGTATTGGTGGAGCTCTCCGGATCCAGGTCCGGGTTGCCCGAGCGGCGCGCCGTGGTGGAGGCCCCATGGGCGCAATTGGTGAACGCACTGGATGCGCCGCTGCGCACGTCGGCCTCGCACTGGATGTAATCGGTGCGGGTGTTGGAACGGCTGATCAGGGTCGCGTTGATCTGCTCCAGGTTCGGCGCCCGGAACCCCTCCGCCCAGGAGGCGCGCAGTCGCAGGCCATCGACGATTTCCCAGCCCAGCGCCAGCTTCGGCTTGGCGACGCTGCCGAAATCGCTGTAGTGCTCTGCGCGCCCGGCCAGCTGCATCTCCAGCGACCGCACCAGCGGCACCGCCATGCCCGGTGAGACCAACGGCACCGACAGCTCCGCGAACAAGGCGCTCACGGTGCGCGAGCCTTCGGTGTCAGGCGTCGGGCTGACGCCATACATGTCGCTGGGCATCTCCGCACCGGTCACCGCGTCCATGTACCCCAGGGTGCCGTCAACCCGTGGGTCGCGGTCGTCGCGCTGCCGCTCGTGCCTGGCCTCCACGCCAACGGCCAGGCCAACGTCGCCGCCCGGCAGGGTGAACAGGTCCGGGCGCGAGGCCTTCAGGTCCCACAGCCACAGCTCGGTCTGGCTCTTGCGCACGCCGTCAACGTAGAAGCGGTCAAGCACGCCGTCGGCGTTGCAACCACCGCAGAACGGGTTGTAGGCGCCGGAGGTGGGGTCGGCCAGCGCCTGCTGGAACAGCGTCATGCTCACGACCTGCTGGGTGTCGACCACCTTGGCCCGCGAATAGAGCAGGGCGCTTTCCCAGTCATATCCGTAGTGGTGGCCACGCAGGCCGGCCAGGGCCCGGGCTTGCTGGTTTTCAACCTGGATCATCGTCGGCCGCTCGAAACGGTAAGAGGAGATCGTGACCGGCAGGCCGTCGGGGCCGATGTCCAGGCCGTCCAGGCGATGGGGACTGGCGCTGCTGCCGAACGGGTTCCAGTAATTGCTGGCCGGGACCACCACCGGAAGCGCGCCGATCGAATTGACCGGATTCTGCAGGCTGTCGGCGTCCGCGTGGTAGTAGCCGAGCTCGCTGAAGAACGTCACGCCACTGTCGAAGTCCCACTTGGACGTCAGGAACAGGTTGGTGCGGCGCACTTCTGGCGTCACCGACAGCGGCCACTGCGCCTGTGCGTCCGAACGCAGGTTCCGGTCCGCCCCGGAGCTGGCCTTGCTGCCGCTGGCCACGCAATTGCCGTCGCCCAGCTCCGCGGCGCAGTCCGGATTGGTGACCGGCTGTACATGGAAGGCACCCGCCGCAGACGTCACCGGCGCCCCGTCGCGCGTCACCAGCGTGCGCGTGCTGAAGTTGCCCCAGGCGCTGGTGGCGTGGCGCGAGTCCAGGGTACCGATGCCCTCGAACTGCGTGCCGACGAAGTCGAACCGCCGGTCTCCGGTGGCGGTCCAGTCGTAGTCGAACGAGTCGATGCCGGTGGTCCGGTAATGATTGAACGACAGCGTCACGTTGCCGCGCAGGTCATCGGTATTGCGGCCGACGATCCCGCTCACGCCGAAGTCGCGCAGGTCCGTGCCCTCGCCAACGCCTCCCTGCACGGTGATCTCGCCGCCGTGGATGTCGTCACGCAGGACGTTGTTGACCACGCCGGCTACCGCGTCGGTCCCGTAGATCGCCGCCGCGCCGTCGAGCAGCACCTCGACCCGCTGCAGGTTGCCCACCGGAATGGCGTTGGCGTTGTAGGTGAGCACCGGCACCAGGTTGCCGTCGGCCTGGCTGGTCGGGTGCACCACGGTGCGACGGCCGTTGATCAGCAGCAGCGTATTGCCCACCCCCAGGCCACGCAGGTTCACCGACGCGATATCGCCGCGGGCGTAGTTGGAACTGTTGCCGCCGTTGGTACCGACAAAGGACACATCGCCCATCTGCGGAATGGCGCGGAACAGGTCGTCACCGGAGATCGCACCCGTTGCCGCGATCTGCTCGGCCTGCATCGTCATCACCGGCAGGATGGCCGCGCTCGAGCCGCGGATCTGCGTGCCGACCACGGTTACTTGCTCCAGGGTCGCCACGTCGGACCGGTCCTGGGCGGCGACAGCCGCTTCCGGCACCGCCTCCACAGGCGGCGTAGCCGGCACGGCCGGCGCGGCTTGGCCAACGGCAGCCGGCCGCGGCGTCCCGGCGCCTCCCAGCGAAGCCAGCAGATCCGGCCGGTACAGGGTAATGGTGTCGCCGTCATCGGCCGCCACCCGCAGCCCGGTTCCGGCAATCAGCTGCGCAAGCGCCTGCCTGCTGTCCATCTGCCCCACCAAGGGGCGGACCCGGGCCACGGATGCGGTCGGATCCCCCGCCGGGGCAATGATCTGCAACCCCGCCTGTCGGGCGAACTCAGGCAACACCTGCTCCAGGCTGCCGCCGGCAACGTCGAACGTTGCATCCTGGGCCATGAGCGGCCCCGCGGCCATCGCCGTGGCCAGCACCCCAAACCGGATTGCCCGCGCCAGGACCCCAAAATTGCTCTGCATCGGCTCCCCTCCCAGTCGATCGCTACCAATGGAGGGCCGGATTTTCCGAGCCCCTTTAACCAAGACGATGCTCGAGTGCGGATTCTCCGCCATCGGCGGGATCCCAGCCCGGGCCGAAAGACAGGGCGAATACCGGGAAAACTGATACGTTCCTTGCCTTCCGCCCGCACCACCCGGCCGATCAATACCAACGCAACAGGAGCTTACATGCCTTATCTGGACACCCTGCACCGCCACTTCCGCCTGATCGCCGCGCTGGCGATCGCGCTCAGCGCGCTCACCTGGGCCGTGGACCTGGCCGGGCTGGTCTACAACTGCCCGTTCTGCCGCGCCCAGCGCACGGTGATCGGCCTGCTGGGCCTGCTGATGCTGGTGCCGGATCCGCGCCACTGGCTGGTCCGCTGGCCGGCGGCCACCCTGGCTGGTTTCGGGATGGTTGTCGGTGCCACCCAGCATTTCTCGCACTGGCGGCGGATCAATGCCGGTGAGTTCCGCCTGGCCGAGGCGTGGTGGGTGGATCCGTTCCTGCTGTCGGGCGCGGCCATCTTCATCATCACCGGACTGTTGTTGCTGCTGTGGTCATGGCGTCCGCGGGACGGGGCAACTCGTTCAAACTGAACACCGGCTTTGAAACCTGTCGCACCAGCCCCATCCTGTTGACGATGGAGAAGCAATCCGCCCCCTTGAACCTCGCCCTTGTCCGCGACGACGATCCGCGCCCGGAGCCGCCCGAAGCGCCCCTGCCCAGCGACTGCTGCGACAGCGGCTGCGATCCGTGCGTGCACGACAGCTATACGGAAGAGCTGCAGTATTACCGCCAGCAGCTGGCCAAGTGGCTGGAGCGCAACCCGGGCCAGGGCGATTAGTGGATCATCCGCGCCTTGAGCAAGCGGGCTGCCTGATGGGATATCGCACATGAGCGCACTGGGGCCGTTCCCGATGCGCGCGGTGATTGTCGCGCTGGCGCTGCTGGCCGCCTGGCTTGTAGTGCGCGCGTGGGCACGGCGGCTGCCGGAGTCGCCGCACAAGCCTGCCGGCGCGTGGTTGCTGGACGCCGCGCTGGTCGGCCTGCTGGCCGCACGGCTGGGCTTCGTGCTGCGCTGGTGGCCAGAATACGCTGCGGCGCCGATGTCGCTCATCGCCATTGGCGATGGTGGCTTCCTGTGGTGGGTCGGGCTGCCGGCCGCTGTTGCCTTCGCCTGGTGGCGGGCACGACGACTGCCTGCGCTGCGGCGGCCGCTGCTGGCCGGCATTACCGCGGGCATGCTGGCCTGGCTGGCGTTCAACGGCACCCTGGCGCTGCTGCAACACTCCGCACCGCCGCTGCCGGGCACCGCCTTGGCCACGCTCGACGGCAGCCCAACCACGCTCGATGCCCACGCCGGCAGGCCAATCGTGCTCAACCTGTGGGCCACCTGGTGCCCGCCCTGCCGGCGCGAGATGCCTGTGCTTGAAGACGCGCAACGGCGCTACCCCGGCGTCGCCTTCGTACTGGTCAACCAGGGCGAAGGCCGCGATGAGATCCAGACGTTTCTGCAGCAGCAGGGCCTGGTCCTGGAACACATCCTGCTCGATCCGCACTCGCAGGCAATGCGCGACATGGGTGCGCGCGCCCTGCCCACCACCCTGTTCTTCGACGCTGGCGGCCGCCTGGTGGACACCCACATGGGCGAACTCACCCGCGCCAGCCTGGCCAGCACCCTGCGCAAGCGTTTCGACGCGACCGCCACCATCAACCCACCCCGGGAGCAACCATGAACAAGACCCTTGCACGCGGCTGCCTGGCCGCCCTGACGGCCGCCGCCCTTGCGGCGTGCACCGTCACCGCACCCGCTCCTGGCGCGTCGCACGCCGCGGAGGAGGCCTCCGCCACACCTTCCGACAGCTGGCTGCAAGGCACGGTGGAGGAGCGCCTGGACACCGTGGCCGACCAGCTGCGCGGCTTCGGCGCGGCCATGGTGGAAGTCGACCATCGCTACCGCGAGATGTACTTCGCCGGCCAGGACCGGAACTGGGACTACGCCGCATACCAGATCGAGGAGATGGAGGAGGCCATCGGGTACGGACTGCAGCGACGGCCCAACCGCGCCGCGAGCGCAGCCATGCTGGAGCCCGCCCTGGACGAAGTGAAGGCCGCGGTCTCCGCGCAGGACGCGGATGCTTTCGGGCAGGCGTTCCAGGCCCTGTCCGCGAGCTGCAACGCCTGCCACCTGGCGGAGGCCGTGCCCTTCATCCATGTCGCCGTGCCGGAAATGCGCGTGAGTTCGATCCGCCGCGAACCGCAGTGATCATCTGGCAGCGGCGTCGCGCACCTGCTTGATCCTGATCAAGAGTCCGGCCCCGGTGCGCGAGCACAATCGTGTTGCGACCCGGGCCGACCTTCTCCACCGTCGGACCGCGGCGCCACCCCTGCGTGGAGGTCCACATGTACGCACGCACGATTCTGGCCCTGACCCTCGCGCTGTCGGCGGCCGGTGCCCAGGCCGCCGACAGATGGCAGACCAGTGGCGACATCCGCGCTGGCTACGTTGCCTCCGAAACCCGCACCCGCAGCGACGCCACCTCTGATGCCGACAGCTTCCGCACCCGGGCCAGGTTCCGCGTGCGGGGCGAAGTCGGCGGCGGCTGGCACGCCAGCGGCCGGGTGGCTGCGCGGCTGGACACCAACCAGTCGGACGAGGAGTTCTGGTTGCGAACCTACGCACCCGGTCCTACAGGCCTGCAGGACGGCCAGGCCACGATTGACGAGGCCTACCTTGAATACCGCCCTGCGGAATCGCCTTGGAGCCTGCGCGTCGGGCGCTTCCAGGCCGCGTTCGGCATCGACGACATCATGAAAAAGTCGCTGGACCAGAACGACAGTCCCAATTTCGATATCACCTGGACCGACGGCATCTGGTGGCAATGGCGCGGCAGCGACTGGACTACGCACGTCATTGCGCGCCACAACGACCGCCGCGGCCCCACCGGCACGCTGCGCCGGCCGCTGGACTTCGCCGACGGTGACTCGCGCGCGGGTTTGTTCCTCGCAGCCGAATCGAAGACAGCGGTCGGCCCGCTGGTGCAGCGCATGGTCACGCTGACCTGGCTGCCGTCGGCGCTGCGCCCGAACGGCCTGGCCGACCCGGCGCTGGATGACTACCTGGCGGTGACCGCCAAGACCGCCGCAGAGTGGCCGCTGGGCGAAGCCGGGACGAAATTCCGCCTGGGCGCAGAGGTCGGCTGGGCGCCCGACACGCCGCGCCGTGAGGCGATGAACTCCGGCACCGACGACGCAGACGCGCTGTCCTGGCAGGCCTCGTTCAACTTCATGGACATCCGGCCCGACCACGACTTCGGCATCGTCTACGGACGCGTCGCCGACGGCTGGCTGCTGTCGAGCGACTTCCGTCCGAATGACAGGCTGCTCGAAGCGCGCTGGGTCTGGCAGGCTACGCCGGCCTGGCAGTTCGACGCCCGCCTGCGTCGCCGCGAGGAGATCCACCTGCCCGCCACCGCCGCGGGCGCCCGTCGTGATGACGACCTTTACGTGCGGGCGACCTGGCGGTTCTGAGACGTCCCGGCCCGGCAGCCTGATGCCGGTGAAGCCTGCGCGCTCGCTGTAAACCACTGCGTTGTGCAGTGGCCACCTCGTTCACGCACAGCGCCTGGCCGGCCGGGCGGCTACCCTCGGGGCTTCGGAACAAAGATCACGTGGGAACTGGAATGCACAAGCACAAGCACGATCACGAGCACGAACACGGACACGACCTCGGCCAGGCCGGCGACACCGCAGTCCCGGCCGCGGGCGGAGGCGCGATCTGGACCTGCCCGATGCATCCGGAAGTTCGCCAGGATGGCCCGGGGAGCTGTCCGATCTGCGGCATGGCGCTTGAGACGATGACGGTCACCCGCGACAGCGCGCCCAGCTCGGAGCTGGCCGACATGACGCGTCGGTTCTGGATCGGCCTGGCGCTGGCGCTGCCGGTGTTCGTGCTCGAGATGGGCGGGCACGTGTTTCCGGCGTTGCTCGAACTGGTGCCCATGCGCACCTCGATCTGGATCCAGCTGGTGCTGGCCACGCCGGTGGTGCTGTGGTGCGGCTGGCCGTTCTTTGAGCGCGCGTGGGCGTCGCTGGTCAACCGCAGCCTCAACATGTTCACCCTGATCGCGATGGGTACCGGCGTGGCCTGGGGCTACAGCGTGGTGGCGACGCTGGCGCCGGGGATCTTCCCCGACGCGTTCCGCGCCGTCGACGGCACGGTGGCGGTGTACTTCGAAGCCGCCGCGGTGATCACCGTGCTGGTGCTGCTGGGCCAGGTGCTGGAGCTGCGCGCGCGCGAGCAGACTTCCGGCGCCATCCGGGCCCTGCTGGACCTTGCCCCGAAGACCGCGCGCCGGATCGGCGACGACGGCAGCGAGGAAGACGTACCGGTCGAAGCCGTGGTGCCCGGCGACCGGCTGCGGATCCGCCCCGGCGAATCGGTTCCCGTCGACGGCGTGGTCGAGGATGGCCGTTCTTCGCTCGACGAAGCCATGGTCACCGGCGAGTCGATGCCGGTCACCCGCACGGCCGGTGACAACGTCATCGGCGGCACCTTGAACCAGACCGGCGCACTGGTGATCCGCGCGGAGAAAGTCGGCAGCGACACCATGCTGTCGCGGATCGTGCAGATGGTTGCCGACGCCCAGCGCTCGCGCGCGCCGATCCAGCGCCTGGCCGACCAGGTCTCGGGCTGGTTCGTGCCACTGGTGATCGTGATCGCGGTCGTCGCCTTCATCGTCTGGAGCCTGACCGGTCCCGAACCGCGCATGGCCTACGGGCTTGTGGTTGCGGTGTCGGTGCTGATCATCGCCTGTCCCTGCGCGCTGGGCCTGGCCACGCCGATGTCGATCATGGTCGGCGTGGGCAAGGGCGCGCGTGCCGGGGTGCTGATCAAGAACGCCGAGGCCCTCGAGCGGCTGGAAAAAGTGGACACTCTGGTGGTCGACAAGACCGGCACCCTGACCGAGGGCAAGCCGTCGGTGACCGCGATCACTGCCGCTCAGGGCTTCGACGAGACCGGGATCCTGTGCCTGGGCGCCGCGGTGGAACAGGTCTCCGAACACCCGCTCGCGCTGGCCATCGTCGCCGCCGCGCGCGAGCGCGACATCGAACTACCGCAGGTCACCGGCTTCGACTCGCCGCTGGGCAAGGGCGTTATCGGCACGGTCCAAGGCAGGTCGGTGCTGCTGGGCAACGCGGCTTTCCTGCGGGAGCACGGCGTCGACGTCGCCGCCCTGGCCGAGGCCGCCGACCGGTTGCGCCACGACGGCGCCACTGCCATCTACATCGGCATCGACGGCGTGGCCGCGGGCATCTTCGCCATCGCAGACCCCATCAAGCCAACCACGGCCCAGGCGCTCAAGGCGCTGCACGCCGACGGCATCCGCATCGTCATGCTGACCGGCGACAACCGCACCACCGCCGAAGCGGTCGCGCGCGAGCTGGGCATCGACGAGGTCGAGGCCGACGTACTGCCCGATGAAAAGAACGCCGTGGTCAACCGGCTCAAGGCCGAAGGCCGGGTGGTGGCGATGGCGGGCGACGGCGTCAACGACGCCCCGGCGCTGGCCGCGGCCGACGTCGGCATCGCCATGGGCCACGGCACCGACGTGGCGATCGAAAGCGCCGGCGTGACCCTGCTCAAGGGCGACCTGATGGGGATCGTCAAGGCCCGCAGGCTGTCGGAAGCCACCATGGCCAACATCCGCCAGAACCTGTTCTTCGCCTTCATCTACAACGCCGCCGGCATCCCGATCGCCGCCGGCGTGCTGTATCCCGCGTTCGGCATCCTGCTCTCGCCGATCTTCGCCGCCGCGGCGATGTCGCTGTCCTCGGTGAGCGTGATCGCCAACGCCCTGCGCCTGCGCACGTTGAAACTGGACTAACTGCCGGTCAGCCGGAAAACCCGCCTTCGGCCAGGAACGCCTCTTCCTCACGGGTGTGTTCGCGGCCCAGCACCGGGTTGCGATGCGGGAAGCGGCCGAAGCGCCGAATGATGTCGCGGTGTCCGCTGACCCGCTGCGCCCGCTCCTCGCTGATCCGGGCGCTCAGGGCGATCGACATTTCCTGGTCCGCCAGTTCCTCGGAGTGGGTGAACGGGAAGATGAAGAACACGCGGAAGCCCTCTTCCGCCCGCGCCATGTAGTCCCTGCGTTCGGACTCCCAGGCAAACATGCGCGCCAGGCCATCGGTCGCGTACATGTGTGCGGTACCGCGGAACGCATTGCGGGGGAACTGGTCAAGCAGAACCATCAACGCCAGCGCGCCCTCCGGGCTTTTGATCCATTCGTCGCAGCGGCGTGCAGCGGCGTCCATGTGCAGGCCAAGGAAGCCCTCGCGGAACAGCTGGTCGAAGGCATCGTCTTTCTGCATCCAGCGGCCATCGGCGACAACGTCGCGCCAGAAGTCGATCACCGTATCAATTCGCGGATCCATGCCGATCCCTTCTGAAGAAACGCCTTCAAACATAGCTCACCGGTTCCTAAGTTTTACTGAGCCGGCTATTGCTCCTCTCCTGCAGTGCGCGCACATCCGTCATCCACCCGCAGACCGACATTCCGAGGGCGGAATTCACCCAAAACGCCTTGGCAAAAGACCGTTCCATGGCCCATGGGACGGTGGATCCCACAAACGATCGTTTGAATCGTGCGCCCGGACTCCATATCTGCTCTGAGCGGGCTTCCCCGCATGATCGATAGGAGTTCCCCCATGACCAAGACCAACCTGATTGCCACTTCCATCCTTGCCGCAGCGCTGGGCGCGCTGTCATTCAATGCCCAGGCGGCCGAGCCGACCGGCTTTTACGCTGGCGCCGGTGTGGGCCAGTCGATGGTGGACGAGTGGTTTGCCGATGACGAAGACGTCGGGTTTCAGGTGTTCGGCGGCTACCAGTTCAACCCGTACTTCGGGCTGGAAGCGGCCTATACCAACTTCGGCGATGTAGACGTGACCGGTGGGGTCGGCGAGCTTGATGCCGACGCATTCTCCCTGGTCGCCGTAGGCACGCTGCCCTTCACCGAGCGGTTCTCCGGCTATGCCAAGGCCGGCTTCAACCGCTGGGATGCCGATGTGGACATGCCCGGCGTTGGCCGCGTCAGTGACGATGGCACCGATCCCACCTACGGCCTGGGCCTGCAGTACCGCTTCACCGACACCGTAGCCCTGCGCGGCGAGTACAGCCGCTTTGAAATGGACGACGTTGACGTGGACCTTGCGCAGGTACAGGTACGCTTTGATTTCTGATGTTTCCGCAGAAACGACATATGCACGGGGTCGGCATCTGCCGGCCCCGATTGCATTCTGCTAACGCGCATCCATCCATTGAGGAAAAGACATGACTGACAAAGATCGCGTCGTGATCATCGGCGGCCACGGCAAGGTGGCCCTGCTGGCCGCTCCGAAATTGAAGGCCGCCGGATACCGTGTGGATTCGATCATCCGCAACCCCGATCACGCCGACAGCGTGCGTGCCGCGGACGGCAACCCCGTGGTGTTCGATATCGAATCGGCCGACGTGGACGCGATGGCCAAGGCCTTCGAAGGCGCTTCGGCCATCGTGTTTTCCGCGGGCGCGGGCGGCGGCAATCCGCAGCGAACCCGTGCCGTCGACTACGAAGCCGCAACGCGCGCCATGCAGGCGGCGGAACAGGCCGGGGCGAAGCGGTTCGTGATGGTGTCCTACGCCGGCGCCGACAAGGACGTGCATCGGCTTGACCCTTCCGACTCGTTCTATCCCTATGCCAAGGCCAAGCACGATGCCGATGCAAAGCTGCGCGAGAGCGCGCTGGACTACACCATCCTGGGCCCAGGCCTGCTGACATTGGAGCCGGCCACCGGCAGGATCCAGCGGGCGGAAACGACCGGCGCCGAGTTGGCCGAGGACAAGCGGGTCACCTCACGCGACAACGTGGCCGAGGTGATCACCCATGTCATCAGAACCGCTGCCGCCAGTCGCCAGACCGTGGATTTCTACGACGGCGACACGCCGATCGCTGAAGCCATCGCCTGAGCGCACGCAGGAGCGCGCCATGCGCGCTCCTGCATTTGGGTGGATCAGGCGGCGGTAGCGCGGCGGGTGCGCTCCAGATGGACGAGGAGCAGGGAGACGGCCGCTGGGGTGACGCCTGAAATGCGGCGCGCCTGGCCAATGGTCTCCGGGCGCACGCGCTCGAGCTTCTGCTGCACTTCAGCCGAAAGCCCACGCACCTGGCCGTATTCGAAGCTGTTGGGAATGGGCGTGCCTTCGTGGCGCTGCTGGCGGGCGATCTCGTCGCGCTGGCGCTGCAGGTAGCCGGCGTACTTGGTTTCGATCTCGACCTGTTCCGCGACATCCGCAACCACCGGTACCTCCGGGGTGAACGCCGGCAGCGACACCAGCTTCGCGTAATCCAACTCCGGGCGACGCAGCAGGTCCAGCGCGCTGTTCTCGCGAGTCAGCTCAATGCCCAGCGTGTGCGAAGCCTCGCGGCCGGCGGCGTTGTTGGGCGAAGCCCACAGCCCACCCAGCCGTGCGGTCTCGCGCTCGATCGCCTCTCGCTTGACGTCAAAGCGCGCCCAGCGCGCGTCGTCCACCAGACCCAGTTCCCGACCGATGGCGGTCAGGCGCAGGTCCGCATTGTCCTCACGCAGCTGCAGGCGGTATTCGGCGCGGCTGGTGAACATGCGGTAGGGCTCGGTGGTGCCGTGGGTGATCAGATCATCGACCAGCACGCCGATATAGGCCTGGTCTCGCCGCGGCGACCACGCCGCCTCGTCGCGCAGCAGGCGCACGGCGTTCACTCCGGCCAGCAGGCCCTGGGCGGCGGCTTCTTCATAACCGGTGGTGCCATTGATCTGGCCGGCGAAGAACAGCCCGGCCACGGCCTTGGTTTCCAGCGAAGCCTTCAGCCCGCGAGGATCGAAATAGTCGTACTCGATCGCATAGCCGGGGCGGGTGATGTGTGCGTTCTCGAATCCCACCACGCTGCGCACCAGCTCCAGCTGCACGTCGAACGGCAGCGAGGTGGAGATGCCGTTGGGATAGATCTCGGCCACGTCCAGGCCTTCCGGCTCGACGAACACCTGGTGACTGTCTTTTTCCGCGAAGCGCACCACCTTGTCCTCGATCGACGGGCAGTAGCGCGGGCCAATGCCCTCGATCTGTCCCGAATACATCGGCGAACGATGCAACGCGCCGCGGATGATCTCGTGGGTGCGCCCGGTGGTCTGGGTGATCCAGCACTCCACCTGATTCGGATGATCAGCGCGGCTGCCCATGAACGAGAACACCGGGCGTGGATCATCCCCGGGCTGCGCGGTCATGCGGGAGTAATCAAGGCTGCGCCCATCCAGCCGCGGCGGCGTGCCGGTCTTGAGCCGGCCAACCGCGAAGGGCCGCTCGCGCAGGCGCTGGGCCAGGGTGGTGGCAGGCGGATCACCGGCCCGCCCCGCGGAGTACTGCGCTTCCCCCACGTGCACGCGGCCGGCCAGGAAGGTCCCCACGGTCAGCACCACGGTGGGCGCGCTGAAGCGCTGCCCGCCCTGGGTGATGATCCCGCGTACGGCATCGCCCTCGATGACCAGATCGTCCACGGCCGACTGGAACACCGTCAGCCCGGGCTGGCTCTCCACGACCTGGCGGATGAAAGCCCGGTACAGCGACCGGTCCGCCTGGCAGCGGGTGGCGCGCACGGCTGGGCCTTTCGATGCGTTCAACCGCCGCCACTGGATACCAGCTGCGTCGGCGGCCTTGGCCATCACCCCACCCAGCGCATCGATCTCCTTGACCAGATGCCCCTTGCCGATACCGCCGATGGCGGGATTGCAGCTCATCGCGCCGATCGTTTCGATGCTGTGGGTCAGCAGCAGGGTGCGCGCACCCGCACGCGCGGCCGCCAGCGCGGCCTCGGTGCCCGCATGGCCACCGCCGACCACGATCACGTCATGGCTGAAAAAGTCCGTACCCATCTGTCTGCCTGTCTGTGTCGAAGCGCGGCCAAAGGCCGGCGCCGGGCCATTATCGCCCCTCGCCCCCATTCATGAATTCCAGCGGGATTGGCACGCATTCTGCGTACGTATCCACTGCACCCGGGAAGGCAAGCGCCCAGAGGGCGCGGCTGGACTGGAACAGGGGCTGGCCACGCGCAACCCGGGGAAGCGAAGGGGCCGGATGTCGGGGGACATCCGGCCCCGTTTTTTTTGCGGATCGGCCTTGCTGGCCTCTTGATCGGGTTGCCGACACCCGGCGGGAGCGGAACAGGGGGGATCCGGAAGTCTCCCGCCGGGGGTCGGCATAGACGGCTTGCGCGCGTCGCAATGCGACGCTGGCTGTCACATGGCCCTAGCTTGCGCCCACAATCTGGGCAGTGCAAGGGGCACTAGGGCTCAATAGTGCGATGACGGTCACCGTCCCGCGATCGCGAAGCCGGTGCCGGACGGCGTGCAGGCCGCGGGGACGCATTCTGACGTGCCGGGGTCACAGACTGACGCGTAGCGGCAGGCGTGGGACGACTGCGGTTCGGCTGCGAGCTCCGCTGCTGGGAAGGACCCGCCCGCCACGGAGAACTGCGGCTCGATTGGCCGGTGGACGGCCTGGTGGACGGATTCGACTGCTGGATGCGCTCGCGTCGCTGGCTCTGCGGACGCGGACCCGCGGTGTTGCCGCGACCGATGCGCTGGGCGCGCTCACGATGTTCAACCCGGGTGACGCCCTGCAGATTTCGCCAAGGAGAATTGGGACGACTCTCGCGGGGCGGTCGGTTGTGATCAGGACGCGGGCGCACAACGATTGGGCGACCGTAGTAGGCCCCGGGGTAGTAACCGTAGGACGGATAGCCGTAATAGCGCGACCCGTAACCGTAACGATCACCGTAACGGGCGTAGCCGGGGTAGCCATAACCCACGCTGCCGTAGGCGCCGTAAACACTCCCGTAGCCCACGCTGCCATAAGGCGCGCCGTAGTAACCGGTGGAAGAGCGGTCGTAATAGTAGTCACCGCTGCCACCGCGGTAGCCGTAGGTGGCGCAGCCGCCTAGCAGCAGCGCGGCAAGCCCAACGGCGACGATATAGCGGATTTTCATTGGATCGCCCCTCTGTGACTGGTGTCCAGCATGGGCCCAGGCCATTGAATCATGGCTTAATTCAGCTGAAGCGGCGTTGTGATAGCTGAACGGACCCGGCTTCGGCTACGCTTTGGCCGATGGCATCTTCGCTCCCTGCCGCCGGCCTCCAGAACGTCCCCGCCCCCAGCACCCGCGGCGTAACCTGCAGCGTGGTGGCGCCGGAAATATTGCGGATGGCCGAGGAGCAGGGGTGAGCGCCCGGCGCCGGCCAGGAATTTTCCGGCGGCTGCTGGGCGGCCTGTTCAAACTGGGCGTGCTGGCCCTGCTGTGGCTGGGCGGGGTGGCGGCGTACATCGCCTGGACCGGTGCGCGCGACCAGGCCGCGCCGGCGGAAGCGATCATCGTGCTGGGCGCCGCGGCCTACGACGCCCGCCCGTCGCCGGTGTTCGAGCAGCGCATCGCCCACGGCATCAACCTGCACGAACAGGGGCTGGCCGAGTGGATCATCTTCACTGGCGGCTTCGGCGGCGAGGGCGCTCGCTTTGCCGAATCGGAAGTGGCGCGGCGCTACGCGATCGAGCGTGGCGTGCCGGAGGAACGGATCCTCATCGAAACCGTCTCGCGTACCACCCGGCAGAATCTGGAACAGGCCGCGATGCTGATGCGCGAGCGCGGCATGCGCAGGGCCATCGTGGTCAGCGATCCGCTGCACATGGCCCGGGCGCTGCGGCTGGCCCGTGGGCAGGGCATCGAGGCACTGGGATCAGCCACCCCCACGACCCGCTTCCGCAGCCTGGAGTCGCGCTGGCAGTTCCTGCTGCGTGAGGTGTATTTCTTCCACCGCGACCGCTGGATCGAGCTGACCAGCGACCGCTGAGCGGCTACAGCTCGCGGCCGTAGCGGGTCATTCCTTCCAGCAGCAGATAGCGGGTGGCGGCGGCGCGTTCGGCCAGTTCGAAATCCTGCAGCACGCCCACCAACTGGCGGAACGAGCGGCAGCGGGCCTCGCGGCTGCGTTGGTCATCACCGGTGGCAACCATGCCCGCGGTGAACCCGTCGTGCACCAGCATGGCCGTCGCGCCCGCACGCCGGAGCACCTGGCTGGCATGGTCCTGGTCGTAGGGCTGCAGCGGGTTCTGCATGCCCGCCACGGCAATCGCGACCGCGGCGTCGGTAAAGCGCGCCCTGCTTTCCGGGCCCAGACCATTGGCCACGCGCTGCAGCCCGACCAGGCTGCGATCGGCGGCCGGATCGAACAGGGCGCACAGCAGCCGCGCCTCCTCATCCGTGGCGGCGGCATGCAGCACCGCCTGGTACAGGCCATCCATGTCACGGTCCGACGCCCGGAGCATCACGTCTTCGGCACCGGCCAGGACCATTGCCGGATCGATCCCGGACAGGTCGATCTCATAGGTGTGCTGCTGCGCGTTGGCGGACAGCGACAGGCAGCTCAGTGACAGGGCAAGCAGCAGTGCGCGCATGGCGGAAACAGTTGGGAGAATGACGGCGCCGAGTGTAGGCAGCGGCACATGAATCGCTCCGGTGTGGCCGCCGGCCACAGGCTATTTGCGCCGGCGGACCGGGATGCGGTCGGCGGGAAAGCTGATCACCTCTTCACCGCCCAGACGGATCGGCGCGCCCGGTTCCGGTGCCCAGGCCATGCCGGTGATCACCTCCCAGCTTGCCGGCAACCTGCCGTTGCCACGCAGCGGTTCGTAGGCCTCGGCGGCGCGCGAGAAGCGGGCCCGCCCGGTCAGGGTGCGGCGACGGCTGGCCAGCGCATTGGTCGCTCCCATCGCACGCAGCTCGCGCATCAGCGTGGGCAGGTCGTCATAGCCGCGCACCATCATCTCGCGGTCGATCACCGGGTCGCGGAAGCCCGACTGCATCAGCGCATCGCCGAAATCGCTGATAGTCACGAACGGGCTCACGTGCGGCGCTTCGTCTGCGGCCGCGAACGCCCCGCGCAGCTCGTGCAGGGTGTCGTGGCCGAAGGTGGACAGCAGCAGCAGGCCGCCCGGCCGCAGCACCCGGCGAAAGCCTGCCAGCGCAGCAGGCAGATCTTCCACCCACTGCAGGCACAGGTTGGAAAACAGCACGTCCACGCTGCCATCGGCCAGCGGCAGGGCTGCCGCGTCGCCGCAGACCCGGTCGATGCCCCGGCGCAGGCCCAGGCCCGCGGCCAGACCGCCACCGGCGCGGCGATCGATCTGCTGCAGCATCGGCAACGCCAGGTCCATCGCCACGACGCGCGCCTTTGGCCAGCGCTTGCGCATGGCGACGGAAGCGTTGCCCGGCCCGGCGCCCAGATCCAGCACGGTGTCCGGCAGGGTGTCGTCCAGGTACATCAGCGATTCGAGCAGCCAGTCCTCGACTTCGCGTTGCAGCCCGGCGGCGGCGGAATAGCCATCGGCGGCGCGGCCGAAAGCGTGGCGGATGTGGCGGGAATCAAACATCTACGGATCCAGTGAGGCTTCAAACCGGCGCAGCGCATTGGCGACCACATCGGCATGGGTGAGAAAGGGGGCGTGACCGGCATGCTCCACCTGTTCGAACTGCGCCCGCGGAGCCAGCGCCGCAGCTTCACGCATGGCGCGCGGATCAACCACGCGGTCGCGGCGGCCGGCCAGCCACAAGCTGGGCACCGGCAGACCCGGCAATGCCGGACGCAGGTCGGCTTCCTGCAGCAGGCGCAGGCCATCGGCCAGCACTCCCGCCGCCGGCTCGCCGCGGGCGAACAGTCCGTCGCGCAGCGTGCGCAACTCTTCCTTGGCGTGATCGGAGCCGAACGCCTCCAGCGCAATGAACCGCTCCAGCGTGCCGCGCCAGTCCTGGCGCAGGCCGGCGGCGAAGTCCTGGAAGATTTCCGGCGACATGCCGTAGCGCCAGCTGCCTTCGCCGGCACCATCGCGGACGAAGCGCGGGCTTGAGCAGAGCAGCGCCACTCCGCGCACCGCCGGCGTGCGTGTCAATGCCGCCTGCAGCGCGAACAGACCACCGAGCGACCAGCCCAGCCACAAAGCGCGCGGCAGCTGGGCCACCAGCGCGTCCACCACCGGTCCCGGCGCCAGCGGCAGCCCGGCCCCGGCGCTGTGGCCGTGCCCGGGCAGATCCACGATGTGCAGGGTGTAATCCGCTGCCAGGCGCTCGACCAGCGGCGCGAACACGCCGCCGTGCATCGCCCAGCCGTGCAGCAGCACCACATCCGGCCCGCTGCCGGTCGTCTCCACGTGCAATGTGCTCATTGCCTGATCATGCTCCCTTGTCGGTACGCAGGACCTGGACCGTCTTCGCGCTGCCGGCCGCGGGCCGCGCCACCGTCCAGGCGAAGGTGATGATCCCGGCAATCACCACCAGCGCGCCGTACATCGACAGCCGGCCGGGCCAGGCTTCACCGAGCAGCAGCGCGCCCAGCAGGACCGCAAATACCACTTCCGAGCCCTGCATGGCCTCCACCCCGCCCAGCGCCAGCGGCTGGTTGCGGACCATGCCGGTGGCCTGGAAAAACAGGATGGTGGCGATCACCCCGGCAAACAATGCCACCCCGGCGGCCAGCCACACGTGCGAGGCCGCCGGAACGCCCGACTGCACTCCGGCGTACAGTGCCACTGCAACCCACAGCGGCTGGCTGGCCAGGGTCATGCCGAACACGCGCTGGGTGGCGTTGAAGTTTTCCCCGCTGCGCTCCAGGTGCAGCAACAGCAGGCGGTTGCCCAGTGGAAACGCGAACGCGGCCACCAGCACGCAGCCCAGCGCCAGCCACGCGGAGCCATCCAGCGGCCAACTGGCGTAGCCGATCTGCATCAGCAGCACCCCCGCCAGGATCACCACCGCCACGGCCAGCCCTGCCGGCGGGATCCGGCGGCGCTCGTCCTTGTACAGAAACGGCGCGCACAGCATGCCGGTAACCACGGTGACCAGGAAGCTGCCGGCCACCAGCCAGGCCGGTCCGCTGGCCGCCGCCAGGCTGAGCATGCAGTAAAACAGCACGAAGCCGATGGCCCCACAGCGGATCCACGCCCACGGATGCGCGGCAATTGCCCGCAGCACCGGCCGCGCGCCGCCCTGGAACCACACCAGCGGCAGCATCAGCGGCAGGGTGATGAGATAACGCAGCGATGCCATCCACGCCCAGTGCCCGCCTTCCAGCGCGCTGGCGCGGTTGAGCACGTAGGTCATGGTGAAAAACAGCGAAGCCAGCAAGGCAACGCCAAGGGCGACCAGCGCGACGCGCGCCGGCGAAGACTCCACGCCCAATGCCGGTGGAGTCATTGCGGCGGGCCCGCCTCAAGTCCGTCGCGCGCCCGCACCAGCGCCTCCACCAGACCGTCCACATGGGCTTCTTCATGCGCCGCGGACAGGGTGATCCGCAGCCGCGCGCGGCCTTCGGGCACGGTGGGTGGGCGGATAGCCGCCACCCAGTAACCCTGCTCCTCCAGCGCCCGCGAGAGGGCCAGCGCGTGGGCATCCTCGCCGCACAGCAACGGCTGGATGGCCGTATCGGAAGGCATCAGCTCGAAGCCGTGGGCCCCCAAACCGCGCCGCAGCCGGTGCACCAGGGCCGCAAGTTTGCCGCGGCGCCAGTGCTCGTGCCGGGCCAGCTTCACCGCCGCCAGCGACGCCGTGGCCAGCGCCGGTGGCAGGGCGGTGGTGTAGATGTAGGGACGCGCGGTACCGGCCAGGTGTTCGATCAGGTCCGCCTCGCCCACCACCGCAGCGCCGTAGCCGCCGAGTGCTTTGCCCAGGGTAACCAGCTGCAGCGGCACCTGCTCCACTCCCAGGCGTGCGGCGGCAACGCTGCCGCGCCCTTCCGGACCCAGCACGCCCACGCCGTGGGCGTCATCCACGTACAGCAGCGCCTGCTGCGAATGGGCCGCCACCGCCAGCTCACGCAGCGGCGCCACGTCGCCATCCATGCTGAACACCCCATCGGTGGCCAGCATGGCCGCTCCGCCGGGCGTGGCCCGCAGCTGGCGCAGCGCCCCGCCGGCATCCCCATGTGGATAGCGGCGCAGGCGGCAGCCGGCCAGCAGCGCGGCGTCGATCAGGCTGGCGTGGTTGAGACGGTCCTGCACGCACACGTCGCCATCGCCCAGCAGCGTCTGCAACACCGCCAGGTTGGCCATGTAGCCATTGCCCAGCAGCAGCGCGCGCGGCGCCTGCAGCCAGTCGGCCAGCTCGCGTTCAAGCAGTTCGTGCTCCTGCGAATGGCCGCAGACCAGGTGCGAAGCCCCGCCCCCGGCACCGGTGCGCATGGCGCCGTCGGCCAGCGCATTGGCCACCGCAAATTGCTGGGCCAAGCCCAGGTAATCATTACCGCAGAAGTTCACCAGCCAGCGGCTCGCACCGCCCTCGGCGGCCAGTTCACAGCGCACGCCGTCGCGGCGGAGCACGGTGCGGCGCGTGCGCAGCCGGTCACGAGCGACGCGCTCGGCCCGCTGCGCGGCAATGCGCGTACGCAGGTTTTCGCGCTCAGACAAGCTGGCGCACCCACACCGCGATCGCGCCCATGGCAATCGCCGGCAGCGTAGCCAGCCCGCCCAGCGAGGTGACCAGGCGTTCACCGGCAGGAATCGGCGCCTCACGCATACGCTGTGCCTGGGCCACCGAGTGCTGCGCCAGCACCAGCACCGACAGCAGCAGCGCCCCCATGAACAGCAGGCCCGCGCCGGCGCCGCGATAGAACAGCACCACGCCCAGCATCACCACGGCCATCGCCGCCAGCCAGCCCAGCGCCGCGGGCGGTCGCTTGCCGGCGCGCAGGCGCGCCCGGAATCCGGCCAGCCCGATCAGTGCCAGCATCACCAGGTACGCCCAGGCGTACCAGGGCATCACGCCGCGCAGGTCCGGGCGCCGGCCACGATATCCGCATGCACGGTGCCGCCGTGGTCATGATCGGCGGCATCGACCTCCACGTGCATCGGCCGCAGCCCCAGGCGCTCAAACAGCGCCAGGTCGCGCTCGGTATCCGGGTTGCCGGTGGTCAGCAGCTTCTCGCCGTAGAAGATCGAGTTGGCCCCGGCCAGGAAGCACAGCGCCTGCAGCTCATCGCTCATCTCTTCCCGTCCTGCAGACAGCCGCACCATCGAGCGCGGCATGAGGATGCGGGCCACCGCAATCGTGCGCACGAATTCGAACGGATCCAGCTCGGCCGCGGTGTTCTTGTCGGCCAGCGGGGTGCCGGCCACCTGCACCAGGCGGTTGATCGGCACCGAATCCGGATGCGCCGGCAGGGTAGCCAGCGCAAACAGCAGGCCGGCGCGCTGGGCGCGCGATTCGCCCATGCCCACGATGCCGCCGCAGCAGGTCTTCAACCCCGCGTCGCGCACGTGGCCGAGGGTGTCCAGGCGATCCTGGAAATCGCGGGTGCCCACGATCTCGTCGTAGAACTCCGGATCGGTGTCAATGTTGTGGTTGTAATAGTCCAGCCCGGCGACCTTGAGCGCAGCGGCCTGTTGGCCCGACAGCATGCCGAGCGTGGCGCAGGTCTCCAGCCCCAGCGCCTTCACCTCGCGGATCATTTCCGCCACCTTGGGGATGTCGCGATCCTTGGGCGAGCGCCAGGCCGCACCCATGCAGAAGCGGCTGGCACCGGCGGCCTTGGCCTGGCGGGCCTTTTCCAGCACCTCGTCGGTGGCCATCAGCTTGGTCGCATCCACGCCGGTGTGATAGCGCTGGGCCTGCGGACAGTAGGCGCAATCCTCCGGGCAGCCGCCGGTCTTCACCGACAGCAGGGTGCTGACCTGGACCTCGGCGGGGTCGAAGTGCGCCCGGTGCACGGTGGCGGCGTGGTGCAGCAGCTCCGGGAAGGGCAGGTCGAACAGCGCTTCGATCTCGGCGCGCGACCAGTCGTTGCGCAGATCGCGGGTTTCACTGACTGCAGGCATGGCGGTTTTCCGATGGAATGGATGGGACAAGCCGGCCAGTCTGGAAAGCATGCCAGCGACTGTCAACCAAACCGGCCGCGAAAAAGTTGACGAGCTGCGTCGCCGGATCGGATTCTGGCTGAGCAACGATGCCACCCGCCTGCTGTGGCCGGGCCGCTGCCTGTCCTGTGGAGAAGGTGGCACCGAGGCCATCGACCTGTGTATTCCCTGCCAGTCCAGCCTGCCGTGGCTTGGGCCCGCCTGCCCGCGCTGCGCATTGCCACTGTCCGCCGTCGGGACGAGCGAGGCCGCTCCATGCAGCGCCTGCCTGGCCAATCCGCCGCCGCTGACCGAAGTGCACGCCCCGTGCCTGTATGCCGCGCCCATCGACCGCCTGCTGCCACGGTTCAAATTCCACCATGACCTGGCCGCAGGCCGGCTGCTGTCCCAACTGATGGCCGAACACTGCTCCGCCCTGCCGCGGCCCGACGCACTGGTCCCGGTGCCGCTGCACCGCGCGCGACTGCGCCAGCGCGGCTATGACCAGGCCCTGGAACTGGCCCGCCCGCTGGCCAGCGCGCTGGGAATTGATGTCCGCGCCGATCTGCTGCGACGGGTGCGCGCCACCGCCCAGCAGACGCGGCTGGATGCCGCCGAACGGGCGGGCAACCTGCATCGCGCATTCCAGGCCAATCCAGCCGACCCACTGCCATCGCACGTGGTGCTGATCGACGATGTCATGACCACGGGGGCCACGCTGCACGCCGCCGCCTACGCCCTGCGCCAGGCCGGCGTGCGCCGCGTCGACGCGTGGATCTGCGCACGCGCGCCTTGACGGCGCGGCGCGGGCAGCGTATCCGGACGGTTGTCATCGGCATGGAGTGTGGCAATGGGATCGAGTTTCCAGATGGGACTGCGCCGCAGTTGGTGGATCTTCCTTCTATATGGACTGCTGGCCATCGTGTTCGGCGTGGCGCTGTTGCTGTGGCCCACGTACTCGGTGATGGCGCTGGTGATGGCCTTCGGCGTGCTGTCGCTGGCCGACGGCCTGGTGAGCCTGCTCAGCGCCATCCGCCGCGACCTGGCCCTGCCACGCTGGCTGCTGGCCGCCTATGCCCTGATATCGATCGGCTTCGGCATTGCCGCGCTCATGTGGCCGGTTCACCTGGCCACCGCCATGCTCTGGGTCATCGCGCTGTGGCTGATCCTGGCCGGCATCGCCCGCATCGTGTTCGCGGTCCAGGTGCGCAAGCTGATCCGTGGGGAATGGCTGCTGGCCCTGAGCGGCGCACTGGCCCTTGCCCTGGGCATCCTGTTCCTGGCGCGCCCGGATATCGGCCTGGTGGCGATCTCGGCCTGGGTGGGGATTGGCGCGCTGTTCTACGGTGCGCTGCAGATCATCACCGGCGTGCGGATGCGATCGCGCACGCGGCTGAACCTCTGAGCACGAGCCAGCGGCGGCGGGTTCAGCCCGGCGTGTAGTCCAGCGCGTAATCCAGCGCTATTCCGGCAAATACCGCCATCCCCACCCAGTGGTTGTGCAGGAACGCGCGGAAACAGGCCTCGCGGTCGCGGTAGCGGGCCAGCAGGAATTCCCACGCCACCAGCGCCAGGGCCACCGCCAGACCGGCCCAGTACAGCGTGCCCAGGCCCACCTGCAGGCCGACCAGCACCAGGGCCAAGAAGAACAGTGTGTACAGCACGCCCTGGGCGACCAGGTCGAGCTCGCCGAACAGGATCGCGGTGGATTTGCTGTTGACGCGGATGTCGTCGTCGCGGTCCACCATCGCGTACCAGGTGTCGTAGGCGGTGGTCCAGAAGATATTGCCCACGTACAGCACCCAGGCCACCGGCGGCACCTCTCCCTGTATCGCCGCGAACGCCATCGGAATAGCCCAGCCGAAGGCCAGCCCCAGGTACACCTGCGGCAGATAGGTATGCCGCTTGAGATAGGGATAAGTGGCGGCCAGCACCAGGCCGATGAAGCTCATAAGGATGGTGAGCCGGTTCATGGTGAGCACCAGCGCGAACGCGGCCAGCATCAGCACCACGAACAGCGCCAGTGCCTCGCGCCCCGACACCGCCCCCGTGGCCAGCGGCCGGTCGCGGGTGCGCTTCACATGCGGGTCCAGCCAGCGGTCGGCGTAATCGTTGATCACGCAGCCGGCCGAACGGGTCAGCCATACGCCTGCGCTGAACACGAACAGGATCCACGGCGGCGGAAACCCGTCGGCCGCCAGCCACAGCGCCCACCAGGTGGGCCACAGCAGCAGCAGCCAGCCGATCGGCCGGTCCGCACGCATCAGTTTCCAGTACAGCGCCAGCCGCGAGGGCGCAGGGGGAGGCGGGGGTGCGGCGTATCGTTCGTATTCCACCGCGAAAGCGTAGCAAGAAGGAGCGCGATTGCCCCGCACCCTACGAGATCCGGCTGGAGTCGCTCGTCGGCTCGGTCAGCGCCTGTGGCCCGGATGCGGGCTCGGTATGCAGGGCGGTGGTGTGGCGCTCGATCATCCGCCGGACCCGGGGCCCGTCGGGCCCGCGATGCAGCGCGCGCAGGTGCGCCGGTATGGTCGCGTCGTCGTGGGTGAGGCGGCTGTTGTGGCGGATGTAGTCCAGCCAGGTCGGCGTCTCGTAGCGCTCGATCCAGATCTCCGGATCGGCGAGATCGCGCAGCACCCGCCAGTTGCGCGCACCATCGCGGCGGCGCATGCGGCGTCGCTCCGCCATCGCGCCGAGGAACTCCAGCACGTCCTCTTCACCGATGATGTACTCGACCGTGACCACCACCGGCCCGGTCCGCGGCTGTACCGGGACCGCGGTGGCAGGCTCCTTCCAGCGGCTCAGCGGATCGAGGTTGAGTTCGGTCAGCCGCGCCAGCGGGAACCGGAGGCCAAGCAGTGCACAGGCGACCATGACCGCCGCCGCCGCCAGCAGCGCCGTGCGCACGTCGGCGTTGTCGGCGACGAAACCCCACAGCCAGCTTCCCAGCGCCATGCCGCCGAACGCGGCCATCTGGTACAGCGACAGCGCGCGCGCCACCACCCAGCGCGGCGTGGACAGCTGCACCGTCACGTTGAAGGTCGACATCGCCAGCACCCATGCGGCGCCACCAAGCAGCAGCGCGGCCATCGTCAGCAGCAGAAAGCCGCTCAGGGCGGCGATGGCCGCGGCGGCCGCGAACGCGACGCAGGCGCCGCGGACCAGGCCTTCGGTCGACAGCACCTCGCGCAGGCGCGTGCTGCCCATCGCGCCAGAGACGGCTCCCACCCCGAATGCCCCGAGCAGCAACCCATAGGTCAACGGACCGCCACCGACCAGGTCCTGGGTCACCAGTGGCATGAGCGCCATGATCGCGCTCGCGCCGACGCCGAAGACGGCGGCGCGTCCCAGGATGGTGCGCACGGCCGGCGACATCGCCACGTAGCGCACGCCCGCGGCCATCGCGCCCCCGAGCGCTTCCCGCGGCAGCAGGCGCGGGGTCCGCTTCGGGCGCCAGCGCGCCAGCACCACGACCAGGGCGACGTAGCTGGCGGCATTGACCGCAAACGCGGCCGCGGCGCCCGCAACGGCAACGATAGCGCCACCGACCGCCGGCCCGACGCTGCGCGCGATGTTGAAGCCCATGCTGTTGAGGGTGACCGCGCCAGGCAGCTCCCCGCGCGGCACCATGTCGCCGACGGACGCCTGCCACGCCGGCGAATTGAACGCCGCGCCGCAGCCGATCAGGAAGGTGAAGAGCAGCAGCAGCCACGGCGTGATAAGGCCCAACCACGCGCAGACCGACAGCGCGACCGACACCACCAGCATGAACACCTGCGCCGCCAGCATCATCTTGCGGCGGTCGAAGTTGTCCGCCATCGCGCCGGCCACCAGCGAGAACAGCATCACCGGCAGCGTGACCGAGGCCTGCACCAGCGCCACCATATCGGCCGACTGCGCGATCGAAAGCATCAGCCAGGCCGCGCCGACCGACTGGATCATGCCGCCGAAGTGCGAGGAGACGCTCGCGAACCAGACCTTGCGGAAGATCGGATAGCGCATCGCCGACAGCGTCGTCGGACGCTGCACTGGATCAGGTGGAGTCGATACGTTCTGCGCCATCACGAGCCTGGCTGAAGGGAACGACGGCAATGGTACCGGTGGCCGCCCGCCGAGCGGCACTTCAGCCCGCGGATGCAAGCCCGCTACGCGAACGCTCGCAACATCCGGCCGAATAGTGGAAAATGGCCGTCTGCGCGCCTGTAGCTCAGCTGGATAGAGTAGTGGCTTCCGAAGCCATTGGTCGGGGGTTCGAATCCCTCCAGGCGCGCCATTTCCTGCGGATATTTCGTCGGGTCGGGATTCCCGGCCCGATCGCACAGCGATCGTGCGTTCGCTCGACGCGCGAACCAGTGGTTCGCAGACGCGTCGGACTCACCCCTCCAGGCGCGCCATTTCCTGACCCGCGGAATCACTGCGCGGCGCTGCCACAGCGCCAGGCGGCGGCAGCTGCTGCGCCAAAATAAGTTCGGCCAAGGCGAATGGTTCGAACTCGCGCCCGCGTGTTCTATACTTACCCGTCAGCTGTGGCCGGGCGGCCACGCGCCAGAACGGTGTCCCGTGCGCAATTACGACCTCGACTTCCTGAAGAAATTCTCTCTGGTGATCCTGTTCCTGGCGGTGATAACCGGGGGACTGATCTGGTTGGCTGCGGCGCTGCACCGTTCGGTGCCACCGCAGCCGTCAGAGACCGCAAACTTGGCCCGGCTTGAGCGTATTGCTCCGATAGGGTCTGTCTATGCCGGTTCCACCGGCGCGGCGGCGCAGGCCGCGGCGGCAGCTGCGGCGCAAGCCTCGGCAGCCTCGCAGGTGGCCTACGGCGGCACCCTGGACGGCGGCGAGATCTACAGCAACCTCTGCGCTGGCTGCCACACCAGCGGCGCCGGCGGCTCGCCCACCCTCACCCAGGCCGAGTGGGCGCCGCGTATTGCCCAGGGCCGCGACACCCTGGTCCAGCACGCCATCGAAGGCTTTACCGGCAACACCGGCTTCATGCCTGCCCGCGGCGGCAACCCTGCGCTGAGCGACGAGCAGGTGATCGCTTCGGTCGACTGGATGCTGGAAAACATCCAGTAAGCCAGCCAAAAGCACCATCGACGAACGCCGCCTCCGGGCGGCGTTTTCGTGCCCGGAACATCACTTTCGACTGCCGCAAGCCATGACCATGCAAGCCATCACCCCCCTGCTATCCGTTGCCTTGGCCAGCCTGCTGGCTGCGGCCTGCTCCCAGCCCTCCGCCGATCCCGGCGCCGCCGCGGTGGTCCTGATCGGCACGGTCCAGGGCGATGGCGAGCGCAGCCCGCTGGAAGGCGAGGAGGTGACGGTGGAAGGCGTAGTGACCGGCAACTTCGGCAAGCACCTGGGGGGCTGGTTCCTGCAGGACGCGGGCGACGGAGACCCGGCCACCTCCGACGCACTGTTTGTACTCAGCGATGGAGATTCACCGGTGCGCCGCGGTGACAGGCTGCGGGTACGCGGCCGGGTGCTGGAACATGGAGAGGGCGACGCCACCCTGACCGCACTGCAGCCGGTTGAGCAGGAAACACTGGAGGCCGACGCCAGGGTGGAGCCACTGGTCCTGCACGGGCCACCCGAAGACTGGGAACGTCTGGAAGGCATGCACATCTGGATCCAGGCACCACTGGCCATCAGCGGCCATCGTGACTTGGCCCGGGAAGGCGTGCTGGTGGCCAGCTTCGACGGACGCCTGCCCGCGCCCACCGAAGTCGCCCTTCCCGGCGAGGACGCTCGCCTCGTGGCAGCGGACAACGCCCGTCGCAGCGTGCTGATCGACGATGCCATGCAGGACCGGGATCCACGCCAGATCTGGTATCTGCCGGAAGACAACCAGACCCCGCGCACCGGCAGCGTGCTGACCGGCGTACAGGCCGTGGTCGACCAGCGTGACGGCCAGTACCGGCTGCAGCTGCTCGACAAGCCGGTCCTGCACCCGGCACCGCGCCCGCAGCCACCGGAGGTGGAAGGCGACCTGCGCCTGGCGGTGTTCAACCTTGAAAACCTGTTCAACGGCGACGGCCGGGGCGGTGATTTCCCCACCGCACGCGGGGCGCGCAGCGCCGATGAGTACGCCCGCCAGCTGGCGCGCCTGCAGGCCAGCCTGCAAATGCTGGCGCCCGACATCGTGGCGTTGATGGAGCTGGAAAACGACGGCTACGGCCCGGACTCGAGCATCGCCCAGCTGGCCACGGCGCTGGGCCCGGACTGGCGCTACGTGGATGCCGGCGAAGGCCCCGGCGAGGACGCCATCCGGGTCGGCCTGCTGTATCGCGCCTCGGCGGTGGAGCCGGTGGGCGCGCCGGCCACGCTGGAAGGCGGCCCTTTCGGAACCCGCAGCCGGGTGCCGCTGGCGCAGGCGTTCCGCGCCGGCGGGGGACCGGTGTTCACCGTGGTCGCCAACCACTTCAAATCCAAGGGCTGCGGTGAAGCCGTCGGCCTCAACCGCGACCAGGACGATGGCCAGGGCTGCTGGAATGCGCTGCGCACGGATTCCGCGCGACGCCTGGTGGAATGGTTGGCCACTGACCCGACCGGGTCGGGCACGGGGCTCGCCGCCCTCGTCGGAGATCTGAACTCATACGGCATGGAGGATCCGATCCGCCTGCTGCGCGATTCCGGCTGGCTCGACGTGTTTGAAGGCCGCGAATCGTACAGCTATGTCTTCGCTGCCCAGGCCGGACGCCTGACCCACGCCTTCCTCAGCCCGGAGTTCGCCGACCGGCTGCGCGCAGCGGCGACCTGGCACAGCAACTCCGACGAACCGACCAACGTCGGCTATCGTGCCGCCAACGGCGATCAACCGCTGGAAAATCCGTGGCGAAGCTCGGATCACGATCCGGTCATTATCGGCGTAGATGCGCGCCTTCCCTGACCGGAAAACCTTGCCTGAACACCGGATCGCCTATCATTTCGATCATGACTACCCCCAATTTCCCCATCCAGTCGGGCGCGCTTTCGCTGCCCGGCCCCTCCGGCGCGCTGGAAGTGGCCGTCGATTTTCCCGATGACGATGTGGCGGCACTGCCGCTCACCGTGATCGTCTGTCACCCGCTGCCCACCGAGGGCGGCACCATGCACAACAAGGTCGTGACCATGACCGGGCGCTCGCTGCGCGAGCTGGGCGCGACCACCGTGCGCTTCAACTTCCGCGGCACGGGTGACTCTGAAGGCACGTTCGACGAAGGCCGCGGCGAGGTCGAAGACCTGCGCGCCGTGGCCGCCTGGGTGCGCGAACAGCGCCCCGGCCAGCGCCTGTGGCTGGCCGGCTTCAGCTTCGGCGCCTACGTGAGCCTGGCCGCCGCGGCGCAGATCGAGCCCGGCATGCTGATTTCCATCGCCCCGCCCGCCGGGCGCTGGGATTTCGATGCCATCCAGCTGCCCACCTGCCCGTGGCTGGTGATCCAGGGCGAAGAAGACGAGATCGTCGATCCGCAGGCGGTGTACGACTGGCTGGACAAGATCGACGCCACCTCCGAGCTGGTGCGCATTCCCGACAGCGGGCATTTCTTCCATCGCAAGCTGATGGACCTGCGCGGTGCGGTCAAGAACGGAGTGCGCCAGCACCTGCCGGCCGCCGAAGCGTGACCCCGGGACGGCGATGACCCCAACGCAGGCCTACGACGCCGGCGTTGCCGAAGGCAGCTGGCAGGACGATCCGGCCCAGCGCGCGGTGCTTGTGGAGCTGGACCGCATCCACGCTGCCGTGTCGCGGCCCGCACCGCGGCGCGGCCTGCTGGACCGGCTGCGCGGCGCCGGCACGGACGAGCCCATCGAAGGCCTGTACCTGTGGGGCGGCGTGGGCCGCGGCAAGACCTTCCTGGTCGACCTGCTGCATGCCGGCCTGCCGCTTCCCGACCTCAAGGGCGCCGACCTGGCGGCCGCTGGGGTAACCGGCCATGCGCGCGGCGCCGGCGCCGGCGAGCCCGGCAAGTACCGCACCCACTTCCACCGTTTCATGCGCCAGGTGCACGAGCAGCTGCAGGCGCACGGCGGCGAACGCGACCGCCTGGCCCTGATCGTGCAGGGGTGGCGCCGCGCCGGCCTGCGGGTGCTGGTGCTGGACGAGTTCTTCGTCGGCGACATCGGCGACGCCATGATCCTGGCGCGCCTGCTGGAGCGGATGTTCGCCGAAGGCATCGTGCTGGTGACCACCTCCAACGTGGCCCCGCCCGACCTGTACCGCGACGGCCTGCAGCGCGCGCGCTTCATGCCGGCGATCGACCTGATCCAGGCCCACTGCCGTGCGCTGCATATCGAAAGCGAGACCGACTACCGCCTGCGGGCGCTGACCCGATCGCCGGTCTACCGCACTCCGCTGGATGAAGGCGCCGAAGCCTGGCTGCAGGCACGCTGGCGCGAGCTGGGCGGCAGCCAGGCCCACCGCGATGGTGGCATCGAGCTGGAAGGGCGCCGGATCGCGGTACGTGCCCGCTGCCCGGGCATGGCGTGGTTTGATTTTGACGTCCTCTGCGAAGGTCCGCGCGGCTCCAGCGACTACATCGGGATCGGGCGCGAATTCCACACCCTGCTGCTGGGCGGCATCCCGGTACTGGACGAGCGGCGCGACGACGCCGCGCGCCGCTTCGTCAACCTGGTCGACGAACTCTACGACCGCCACGTCAACCTGGTCTGCACCGCCGCCGCCGAGCCGCCCGCGCTGTATGCCGGCGAACGCCTGGCCGGGGCGTTCGAGCGCACCGCCTCGCGGCTGATCGAAATGCGCAGCGCCGAGTATCTGGCCAGTCCGCACCGGCCCTGAGCGCCACCCCCACATTTTGCGTTGACAAATTCCCGGACCACGATATGTTGTGTCCGTCGGTTCCGGCGAGCGCTACCCGCCGGATGAAAAGGGAAGCCGGTGAAGCCGTTCCACTCAGGATCGGCCATTCCGGCGCTGCCCCGCAGCGGTAACTGGGAACGACCCCGCCACACAGCACTGGAGCCACCTGGGTTCCGGGAAGCGGCGGGCAAGGTGGAGGCCACGGGCCTCCGTGCCCATGAGTCCGAAGACCTGCCGACAGCCGCGCGCAAGCACGTCGCGCGGTGCCGGCTGCGGAATCTCCGGGGGGAGATGGCTGGCGAAGCACGCGCGCGGCCTCCGCTTTCCGGGAGGCTGTCGCTGCCCCTGCGACGCCGCTTTCCCATCCTGTGACGAATCCGCCCGCCCGAGGGGGCGAGGCCGCGACGACGCCTGCGTCGGCGCGCGCCCGTGCCCTTCACCGCCTGTCGGGGACAGGTGGATGTGCGCAACCGATCCGGGAGACATCCATGAGCAGCAACGACAGCGCCACCCTCACCACCACTGCAGGGACTCCCGCGGCGGACAACACCGCGGCCGCCCCCGCCACCTCCGGCCCCGCGGACTCGATTCCCTGCCCCCGCAGCGCCAGCCCGGTCCCGGCCAGCGGTCCCGACCCGGTCGGTGCCGGCACGGCCACCTGGATCACCAAGGAAGCCGGGAACCGCCGCATGCCCTACGACCGCGCCCGGCTGGAACGCGCCATCGACCGGATCCACGCCGAGTTCCAGCAGCTGGACATCGCCGCCTACAAGGCCGCCGTGTTCGGCTTCGTCGAACGCAAGCAGGCGGTCAACGCCGACGACCTGGTCGACCACCTGATCCGCGAAGCGGAAGCCCGCGTGGACGTGACCGCGCCGGAGTGGGAGATGTTCGCCGCGCGCATCTACCTGCACCGGCTGTACAAGCGCGCCAGCCGCAACCGCTTCTACGACGTGGGCGAGAAGTACGGTTCCTACGTGGGCCTGCAGGAGAGCCTGGCCGACCGCAACATCTATTCCAACGACATCCTGCGCGCCTACTCCAAAGAGGAGCTGGAGGAGGCCGGGCGGATGATCGAACCCGACCGCGACCGGCTGTTCACCTACAACGGCCTGTACCTGCTGGCCACCCGCTACCTGGCCACCGACACCAGCCGGGCGGTGTATGAGCTGCCGCAGGAGCGCTGGCTGACCATTGCCCTGTACCTGATGCAGGACGAGGGCGGCAGTGCCCCGGGCAGGCGCGAGCGGCGCATGCAGCTGGTGGGCGAGGCCTACTGGGCGCTGTCGAACCTGTACATGACCGTGGCCACGCCCACGCTGCAGAACGCCGGCAAGGTGGGCGGCCAGCTGTCGAGCTGCTTCATCGACACGGTCGAGGACTCGCTGCAGGGCATCTACGACTCCAATACCGACATCGCCCGCGTGTCCAAGGGCGGCGGCGGCGTGGGCGCCTACATGGGCTACGTGCGCGCGTCGGGCTCGGCGATCCGCGGCGTGCCCAACTCCTCCGGCGGTGTGGTGCCATGGATCAAGCAGCTCAACAACACCGCCGTCTCGGTCGACCAGCTGGGCCAGCGCAAGGGCGCCGTCGCCGTGTACCTGGACGTCTGGCACCGCGACATCGAGGCCTTCCTCGACCTGCGCCTGAACAACGGCGACCAGCGCCTGCGCGCGCACGACGTGTTCACCTCGGTGTGCATCCCGGACATCTTCATGGAGGCGGTCGAGCGCCGCGGCGACTGGTACCTGTTCGACCCGCACGAGGTGCAGCGGATCAAGGGCTGGTACCTGCAGGACTTCTTCGACGAAAAGAAGGGCGAGGGCAGCTTCCGCACGAAGTACGAAGAGGTGGTGGCCGACGAGCGCATCAGCCGGCGCACGGTGAAGGCGATCGACATCTTCAAGCGGATCATGGTGAGCCAGCTGGAAACCGGAAACCCGTTCATGTTCTACCGGGACGAGGTCAACCGGAAGAATCCGAACAAGCATGCCGGCATGGTGTATTCGTCCAACCTGTGCACGGAGATCCTGCAGAACATGAGCCCCACCCGGCTCATGCAGGAGATCATCTCCGGCAACCAGATCGTGACCACCCGCCAGGCCGGCGACTTCGTGGTCTGCAACCTGTCATCGATCAACCTGGGCCGCGCGATCGTGCCGCAGGACGCGCAGTGCGACCTGATCACCGACGTGCTCGAACGACTGATCCCGATCCAGGTGCGCATGCTCGACAACGTGATCGACCTCAACCAGCTGCCGGTCCTCCAGGCCACCATCACCAACCACAAGTACCGGGCAATTGGCCTTGGCACCTTCGGCTGGCACCACCTGCTGGCCCTCAAGGGCATCCACTGGGACACGCCCGAAGCCGAGGAATTCAGCGACACGCTGTACGAGCGCATCAACCAGCTCACCATCCAGGCCAGCATGGAACTGGCCAGGGAGAAGGGCGCCTATCCGGCGTTCGCCGGCAGCGACTGGCACACCGGCGCCTACTTCCGCGACCGCGGCTACAACGATCCCCGGTGGCTGGACCTGTCGGCCCAGGTAGCGGTCAACGGCCTGCGCAACGGCTGGCTGATGGCGGTGGCGCCGAACATGAGCACCGCCCAGATCGCCGGCTCGACCGCATCGATCGATCCCGTCTACTCCGCGTTCTATTACGAGGAAAAGAAGGACTACCGCCGCCCGGTCGCCGCACCGGGACTGTCTCTGGAGACCTGGCCGTATTACGAGAAGGGCGGCTATCGCCTGGACCAGTTCGCCAGCGTGCGCCAGAACGCCCGTCGCCAGCGCCATATCGACCAGTCGATCAGCTTCAACTTCTACGTGCCCAGCACCATCCGCGCCAGCACCCTGCTGGAGCTGCACATGAGCGCATGGCGCGAGGGGCTGAAAACCACCTACTACGTGCGCTCCAACGACATCGACATCAGCGAATGCGAGTGGTGCACGTAGGTCGGGCTACGCCCCCGACACGCATTGATCGCGCGTCACGACTGTAGGAGCGCGCCATGCGCGCGATGCCGCGTGAATCCTGTCCGCGCGACGGGGCTTCGGCCAGATCGCTGTCGCCGGCGCCCCGCCGCAATGCCATGTGTCACGCGGCATCGCGCGCATGGCGCGCTCCTACGAAATCCGGATTGAAAGCACCTGCACCCAACGAAAACACGAGACCGAACATCATGTCCGCCACTGCACCGACCACCTCTACGCCCCTCGAGCGCATCCGCATCCTCGAGCCGCGCCATCCCAACCGCTCCACCGGCATCATCAACGGCCGCACCAGCGGCATCCTCAACTGGAACGACATTCCCTATCCGTCGTTCTACCGCGCCTACAAGGAGCTCTCGACCAACTTCTGGATCCCGGACGAGGTCGACATGAAAAGCGATGCCAAGGAATACGGCGACCTGTCCGCGCGCGAGAAAAACGCCTACGACTCGATCATCGGGCTTCTGGCCACTCTCGATTCGCCGCAGACGCGCTTCATCTACAACGTCGCCGAGTACATCACCGACCCGGCCGCGCACGCCAACGCGGCGATCATCGGCCAGCAGGAGGTGATCCACAACGAGAGCTACAGCTATGTGCTGGCCTCGATCACCGACCTGGAGAACCAGAAGCGGATCTTCGAGATCGCCCGCACCCACCCCACCATCATCAAGCGCAACGCGCCGATCATGGGGTCGTATGACGACTTCATGCGCGACAAGACCGCCGAGACCCTGCTGCGTTCGCTGATCCAGTCCTCGATCCTGGAAGGGATCAACTTCTATTCCGGCTTCGCCTATTTCTACAACCTGGTGCGCCAGAACCGGATGGCCGGCACCGGCAAGATCATCAGCTTCATCAACCGCGACGAGCTGGCCCACACCAAGTTCATCAGCGAGGTGATCCGCGCCATCGTTGGCGAGAACCCGGAGCTGCAGACCGACGAACTGACCGACTACGTCCACGGCGCCTTCCGCCACGCGGTGGACCTGGAAATGCAGTGGACCGGCGAGGTGCTGGACGGCATCGACGGCATCAACGTGGACGAAATGATCCGCTACGTGCAGTACCGCGCCAACAAGATGGCCGGGATGCTCGGCATCGAAAGCCTCTATCCGGATTCGACCGACAACGTGATGCCGTGGATCCGGGCCTACGCCGACAACTTCACCGAGACCAAGACCGACTTCTTCGAGATGCGCAACGCGTCGTACAAGAAGACCAACGTCGACAACGGCTTCGACGACCTGTAGTCCGATCCGATGCGCATCCTGATTGCCTACACATCCCTGAGCGGCAACACCCGCGACGTCGCCCGCATGGTGCAGGCGCGCTGCGAGGCGCGCGGCCACGCGGTCACCTGGATCGAGACCGACATCCAGGGCCTGACCACGGCCGGCGACGACCCGCGCCACGACCTCTACCTGCTCGGCGCCTGGAGCGACAACGCCGGCCGCACGCCGCCGGAGATGAAGCGCTTCATCGCCGAGCTGGTGGAAGCGGTCGGCAAGCCGCGGCAGCTGGCGGTGTTCGGCACCGGCGAGACCCAGTGGGGCGAGGATTACTACTGCGGCGCGGTGCGGCGCATGGCCACGTTCTTCGATACCGGCTACCCGCGCCTGGAGATCGAGCAGATGCCGCACGGCAACCGCGACACGCTGAAGATCGAGCGCTGGACCGACCACGTCCTGGCCATCGCCGGCGACCCCGGCGCCACCCACACCACCATCGACAAGGCCACGCCCCATGCAGACCCTGCACGCCTCATCCGCTGACGACTACCGCACCGCCCTCGCCACCCACCCGCGGCTGCTGGTCGGCTACTCCAAGGACAACTGCCCCGGCTGCAGGATGCTGGAGATGTCGCTGCACAAGTTCGCCGCCACCGCGGATGTCGAGGGCGTGGCGCTGCTGAAGGTGAAGCTGGAAACCGTCGGCGAGGACTTTTTCCGCGGCCTGGGCCTGCGCCAGACCCCAACCCTGTCGCTGTTCCGCGACGGCGTGGAAGCCGCGCGGCTGCCGGGATTCCAGTCGCCGGAGCAGATCGCGCACGCGGTCCACGCCCATTTCGCCGGGGTCCCGGCATGATCCCGGCACCGGGCCCTGCCCCCACCGAGGCACGGCTGCTGGAAATCGTGTTCCCCGACCACACCAACCACCTGGGCACCCTGTTCGGCGGCCAGGCGCTGGCGTGGATGGACAAGGCCGCCTTCATCGCCGCCTCGCGCTATGCCCGGCGCACTGTGGTCACGGCGAGCTCGGACCAGGTCGACTTCAAACTGCCGATCCGCCAGGGGCAGCTGGTGGAGACGATCGCCCGGGTGGTGGCGGTGGGCCGCACCTCAATACAGGTACAGGTCGAGCTGGTGGCCGAGGACCTGCTCAGCGGTGAACGCAGGATCTGCACCCGCGGCCGTTTCGTGATGATTGCGCTCGATGCCGGGGGCACTCCGACACCGGTTCCGGCGCTGCGCTGACCCTCCAATCTGAACAGCCCGGACCCGGCCAGGGGAAGCCGCTCCTATAATCCCCGATCCCAGTGGCACCGCGACCGGACAGCCTGGCCTGTCCGTCCGGCTGCCGCCACCTTCATGCCAGCATTCGCCGGCACCTGATCCGCCCCGCATGGGCGTGAGCGGCCCGGAGGGTCGCTCACGCCCATGCGCGCTGCCCACGGAGATGGTCCATGACCCGTGAAGACCTGCTCGCTTCCCTACGCACCGCGCTTGCCCAGCCCGGTTCCGACACCTTTGCCACCCTTGCAGACCAGGTCCATCCAGCAGACCTGGCCCTGGCCCTGCGTGACTTCGACGCGGACGGGATCCGCCGGCTGCTGCTCACCGTGGCCCCGACCCCGCGCGCCCGGCTCTTCGGCTACCTGGAACCCGACCAGCAGGCCGGGGTCGCCCTGCTGATGGACCGGCACAGCCGCATCCAGCTCCTGGAGCGCCTGTCCCCCGACGATCGCGCCGACCTCTACAACACCCTTCCCGAAGACGCCCGCGAAGCGCTGATGCCGGCCCTGGCCCAGGCCGACCGGGAGGACATCGTCCGCCTTGCCTCCTTCCCGGAAGGCACCGTGGGCGCGCTGATGACAAGCGAGTACGCGCTGCTGCACCCGGGCCTGAATGCCCGCGAGGCGGTGGAGCACCTGCGGCGCGAGGCGCCGGACAAGGAAACCATCTACCACGCCTATGTGGTGGACCAGCAGCGGCGCCTGCTGGGGGTGGTTTCGCTGCGCGATCTGATCGTCGCCTCCGCCGCCACCAGCGTGGAAACGCTGATGACCCGCGACGTGGTGTCGGTACAGGCCAACGCACCCGTGCGCGAAGCGATCAAGGCCATCGACCACTACGATCTGCTGGCAGTGCCGGTGACCGACGATGGCCACGCCCTGGTCGGCATCGTCACTGTCGACGACGTGCTCGACTCGGCCGAAGACGAAGCCACCGAGGACTTCCACAAGGGCGGCGGCAGCCTGCCGCTCAAGAGCACCAGCCTGCTGGGCGCCTCCGCCTGGCTGCTGTATCGCAAGCGGGTGTTCTGGCTGGTGGTTCTGGTGTTCGGGAACCTGCTTTCAAGCGCCGGCATCGCCCATTTCGAGGAAGTCATCACCAACTACATCGCGCTGGTGTTCTTCCTGCCCCTGCTGATCGGCTCCGGCGGCAACGCCGGTTCCCAGGCCTCCACGCTGATGGTGCGCTCGCTGGCCACGGGCGACGTGAAGATGCGTGACTGGGGCCGGATGCTGGGCCGCGAGTTCGGCGTGGCCGCGCTGCTGGGACTGACCATGGCGGTGGCGGTGGCGCCCATCGGCATCTATCGCGGCGGCTATGAGATCGCGCTGACCACGTCGCTTTCGATGGTCCTGATCGTGCTCACCGGCAGCGTCGTAGGCATGTCGCTGCCGTTCCTGCTGTCACGGCTGCGGCTGGATCCGGCCACCTCCAGCGCACCCCTGATCACCTCCATCTGCGATGCGATCGGGGTCGTCATCTACCTGTCCATCGCCGTCGCCATACTTGGCGCCCCGGGGGCGGGCGCCGGCTGAGGCAGGCGGCGGGCATGAAAAAGGCCGGCGCGAATCCGCGCCGGCCTACTTGCCACCTGCCGCTGCCGCCGATCAGGCGATCGAAGCGCGATAGATCGATTCGATCGAGTCGTCCAGTGCGCTGTTGAACCCGTCGTCGCTCTGCTGGGCGGTCAGGCCTTCGGTCAGCGCGCGGCTGAAGCTGGCGATGACGCCGGGGTTCTTTGCCAGCTTCTCGTTGGCATCGGCGCGGCTGTAACCGCCCGAGAGCGCCACCACCTTCAGCACGGCCGGATGATCGACGATCTCCTGGAAGAAACCATCAACGCTCGGCAGGGTCAGCTTGAAGATCACCGGGTTGTCGGCGCTGTAGCGCGACAGGCGCTCGAGGATGCCCTTCTTCATCTCGACCTCGATCGCTTCCTTGTCGGCCGCCTTGATGTCCACTTCCGGCTCAAGGATCGGCACCAGGCCGGCGTCCAGCACCTGCTGGCCCACGTCGAACTGCTGGTCGAGCACGTCGGCGATGCCCTTGGCATTGTTCGACTTGATCACCGAGCGCTCCTTGGTGCCGAACACGCCCTTGGCCTTGGCCTTGGCGAGCAGTTCGGACAGGCCCGGCATCGGCTTCATCAGCTGCACGCCGTTGGCCTCGTCCTCAAGACCCTTGTCGATCTTCAGGAACGGCACCACGCCCTTGGTCTGCCACAGGTAGGTGGCGGCGTCCTGGCCTTCGAAGCTGTCATCCAGGGTACGCTCGAACAGGATCGCGCCCACCACGCGGTCGGCGTTGAACGCCGGGCTGGCGACGATGCGGGTGCGCATCTGGTGCACCAGATCGAACATTTCCTCGTCGCTGGACCACGCCGACGGCTCGATGCCGTAAAGGCCAAGCGCCCGGGGGGTGCTGCCGCCGCTCTGGTCGAGCGCTGCGATGAAACCCTTGCCGGAACCGATCCTGTCACGCTGCTGCTGATTGATTGCCACGTCGATATCCTGTCGTCTGGTGGAGGGGAAGGCGGTCACACTCCGCAACCTGCAATGATACCTTGCCGCCGGCAGGGAGGCCCGCTGCCGGCCCCGGACGGGCCCGCAACGGCGCCATTTTCGCGGAGCGGGACGTTCTCCGGACCCTTTTCGCGAAGAGCTCGTGCTCCTGGCCGTCACCACCCGGCCCGGCGGATAGGTCCGGCTCATGCCCGACCTGTAAAATGGCCGTCTTTTGGCCGCTGATGTGATGCAAGTCCCGGTTTCCGCGCCCGGCGCGCCAACCTTCATCCGCCTGCTCGCCCGGGCGTCCGGCACACCGGCCGCAGCGCCTGCGCTGCCGCTCGCGCGCCAGCTGGGTGAGTGGATCGACTGGACGCGGGCGGTCAGCCTGTCGCGGGCGCTGGATGGCGAGGTGCAGCCTGCCGAGCCCGGCGCCACGCCCGATCACGACACCCTGCTGGAGGACTGCGCGCGCATCCGCGCCGAGCTGGAGGAATCCATCCACAAAGGCCCGACCCCGACTCGCGCCGGCGCCGGCTTCGCGCCCTGGCAGCAGCACGTGGTGGCGATGCAGCGCGCCATGCAGACCGCCACCGGCTACCTGCGCGGAGACCTGCGCGAACTGCTGGCCGCCGGCTCGCCCTCCCAGGCCCGGCTGGCCGAGGTGGACGCCGCCATGGAAGCGGCGCTGAGCCCGCGCGAACACGCGCTGCTGCAGCCGGTGGCGGCGGCGCTGGCCGCGCGCTTCGAGCATCTGGAAAAAAGCGCCGCAGCAAGCGCCACCCCGGATGCGGCGGCGCCAGCACCGGATGCGGCGGCGCCAGCACCTGATTCCGAAACCGCCCCATCCACATGGGCAACGACCTTCCACCACGAACTGCGCGACCTGCTGCTGGCCGAGCTGGACCTGCGCTTCCAACCCGTCGAAGGCCTGCTTGCAGCCCTTCGCAGCCCCTGATCAAGGACAAGATGAAAACCAACCACCTGGGGATTTCCGTATTCGTGCTGGGCCTGGCCGCAGTGGCCTGGGTCGGGCTGGGCTATCTGGGCAGCAACCTGCCGGCCCTGCTGGTCACCCTGCTGATCGCCGCGCTGTATCTGGTCGGCGCGCTGGAGCTGTATCGCTACAGCCAGGCCACAGCAACGCTCGAAGGTGCGCTTGGCACGCTGGACGGCGAAATGCCCGCGCTGGAGTCCTGGCTGCAAGGCCTGCACCCCTCCCTGCGCAGCCCGGTGCAGCTGCGCATCGAAGGCGGCCGCGGCGGCTTGCCCATCCCCGCGCTCACTCCCTATCTGGTCGGCATGCTGGTGCTGCTGGGCATGCTTGGCACCCTTCTGGGCATGGTGCTGACCCTGCGCGGCACCGGCATGGCGCTTCAGACCGCCACCGACCTGCAGGCGGTGCGCGATTCGCTGGCTGCCCCGGTCAGCGGCCTTGGCGTGGCGTTTGGCGCCTCGATCGCGGGTGTGGCCAGCTCGGCCGCGCTTGGCCTGATGTCGGCGCTGGTCCGGCGTGAGCGCATCCAGGTGGTGGAGGGGCTGGATGCCCACATCACCACCACCCTGCGCAGCCATTCCAGCGCCCATCAGCGCGCCCACCAGCACGAACGGGCGCTGGAACTGCTGCAGGCCCAAGCAGCCACCATGCCCGCGCTGGTGGAACGGCTGGAATCGATGATGGGTGCGCTGGAACAGCAGTCACACGCCGCGCATGAGCAGCAGGCACGCCAGCAGGACGCCTTCCACGCCAGCACCCGCGAGGCCTATCAGCAGCTGGCAGGCTCGGTCGGCCGATCCCTTGAGACCAGCGCCGCCGAAGGCGCGCGCCTCGCCGGACAGGCGCTGGTGCCGGTCATGGAATCGGCCATGGCCGACATGTCACGGCAGGCCACCTCCGTACACGAGCAGGTCACCGCCAGTGCCCGCGAACACCTGCAGGCCGTGTCTGCCGAGCTCGCCAACATGTCCCGCCAGGCCACCGCCGCGCACGACCAAGTCACCGCCAGCGCCCGCGACCATCTGCAAGCGCTGTCCGCGGAACTCGCGGCCAGCACCGCCGGCATAAGCCAAGGCTGGGAGCAGGCGCTCAGCGCCCAGGCCGTTGCCAACCAGACCCAGGCCGCCGCACTGGGCCAGGCGCTGCAGGCATTCGAGGCCGGCTTCAGCCGGCGCGCCGATGAACTGCTGGAACGCATCGGCGAGCGCATGCAGGCGATCACCGACGGCACCGCCGCGGGCTGGGAGCAGGCCCTCACCGCGCAGCGAGCCGGCCAGGAAGCGCTGGTCACCCGCCAGCAGCAGGCGTTGGACAGCACCGTGGAAGGCTTTGCCAGCCAGGCCGGCATCCTGATTGCAGGCGTCGGCGAAGCCCACGAAAAGCTGCAGCAGACCCTGGCCGAGCGCGACGAGCAGCGCCTGGCCACGTGGCGCGACAGCCTGGCCGGCATCAGCGAAGACCTGCGCGGACAGTGGGCCGAACTCACCGAGCAGAGCCGCACCCACGCCAGCGACACCGTGGCCGAAATCTCGACCCTGATGCAGGCCGCCGCCGAAGGCCCACGCGCCGCCGCGGAAACCATCGCCGAGCTGCGCCAGAGCCTGTCTGACAGCATGCAGCGCGACGCCGCCATGCTGGAGGAACGCAGCCGCATGCTGGCAACCCTGGACACCCTGCTGACCGCGGTAAACAGCGCCTCCGGCGAGCAGCGCGCTGCCATCGAGGCCCTGGTCAGCACTTCCTCGGAGTTGCTGGAGCGGGTGGGCAGCCGCTTCGGTGAACAGATCGAGGCCGGGGAAACCCGCCTGGAAGAAGCCTCCACCCGCCTGTCCACCGGCGTGGAAGAAGTGGCCACGCTGGGCGCTTCGCTGGGCAACGCCGTGCAGGCGTTCTCCGACAGCAGCGCCGGCCTGGTGGATCGCCTGCAGGCCATCGAAGGCGCGCTGGAACGCTCAATGGAACGCAGCGATGAGCAGCTCGCCTACTACGTGGCCCAGGCCCGCGAGGTGGTGGACCTGAGCGTGCTCAGCCAGCGCCAGATCATCGAAAACCTGCAGCAGCTGGCCGCGCAGGACGAACTCCCCGGGACCGTGGAATCCACCGGGGCCGATCCGGCATGAGCTCCGCGCTGGAAGGAGGCGACGACTCCGCCACACCGATCTGGGCCGCCTTCGGCGACCTGATGGCGGTGCTGCTGGGGGCGTTCGTGCTGATCCTGGTGGGGGTGATCGGGGTGCAGCTGCATCTGGAGATCCAGCTGCAGGAGGAAGTGGCCCAGCGCGAGGTCCAACAGCAGCGCCTCCAGACCCTGGAGCAGGCGCTGGCCGTGCCGCTGGCTGCCGGCCGCATCACCCTGGCCGACGGGCGCATCGGCATCAGCGGCAGCCTGCTGTTCGCCCACAACTCCGACCAGCTGCAGGGCGAAGGCGCGGAGCTGCTGGATGATCTGGCCGGGCCGCTGGCCGAATACCTGGGCGGGCGCGACGAGATCCTGATGGTCAGCGGTTTCACCGACGACCGCGCCGTGCACGCCAGCAACCGCCGCTTCGACGACAACTGGGATCTGTCGGCGCAGCGCGCGCTTACCGTCACCCGGGCGCTGGTTGAACGCGACGTACCGGCATCATCCGTGTTCGCGGCGGCCTTCGGTGACCGCCACCCGGTCGCCTCCAACGAAGACGCCGAAGGGCGCGCACGCAACCGCCGGGTGGAAATCGCCCCGGTCCCGCGGCAGGGACCCGCACCCGTCGATGGCTGAGCATCGGGACACCCTCGCCGGACTGGTGGCGCACCTCGGGGAGCAGGCCCGCCAGCGCAACGCCGCACTGCGGACCATCGGGCTGCCCGCAAGCGAATACCCCGAGCTGCCCGCCGTGGAGGCATTCCGCCGCCTGTGGGCCAGCCAGCGCCAGCAGGCGCAGCTGCGCGCCTCCATGCAGCCCCCGCCCGCCGACGCCGGCCCGCTCAACTCCGCCAACCTCGCTCACCGCGCCCTGGCAGTGATGCACGAGAGTTCGCCGGGGTATCTGCAGCACTTCATGACCTGGATGGACGCGCTGGCGTGGCTGGACCGCATGCACGCCTCCGGCGGTCTGGCTCCGCCAGGCGACAAGCCTACCAGGCGCGCCGCGAAGTCCCCCACCCGCAAGCGCAGCAGGAATCGTGCTTGAAGGCAGCCAGTCTGGAAGCAGGTGGTGTCTCCGCACCTTGATGTGGCTGGTTACAGCCCGGGGTGAAACCACGTGAACGCCACCAGCCGGACACCTCCCTCGATTTGCGAGACGAGCCCCAGCCGGCCGACCCCACCGTGGAGCGCTGGAAAATATGAAATCCCCTGAACCGCAAAGTCGGTCCTCATCTGTTCCACCACCGGACTGAACGTGCCATCGGGCAAACGGGTAAAGCTGCCCAGGATCGCTCCCTCCGATGTAGACCACAGCCCGATCAACGTCTCGGTCACCTGGCCCTCGATGCGGCGCCCGTCGATCCGTTCGGCCATCAGGAACCGGCCGCCCGCCAACTCGGGATGCGGGTCCGTGGATTCGAGCGTATGCATGCGGAACGGAAGGTCTACCGGCACGATCCGGCCCTCGGCGGTGATTCGTCCCACCGTAGACGGCTGGACATACACCAGTTCCATGACGAAGCGGGCGATCCGCTCTGCGCATGGACCGACCACCCGGTGCGAGACCGTCGGGCTGAAGGTTCCGCGACCGTCCGGTATGGAGATGCCCAGGAGCGTTTCACTTGTCGACAGAGGCTGCACCTGGAGATCCGCGAACACGGTCTCTGTCCTGTCACAGGTTGCAGATGCTGCGGTTTCAGGCAGTGGCTCAACCCCGGCGCAACCGCCTGTGAGCACTGCCAGCATCAAGGCAGGGACGAGTGCTGCTCGAAGGCCACCCGGGACCCATGGTTCCATCCACTTCACAAGTCGTACCAAACAAGATGATTCACACCCCGGGCCATGGGCGGCATAACCCTCTGGTCAATGTTGATGCACACACGTGGGTCACCCGACGGCAAGGCCTGGATCCGCGGGCGCTGGCCGACAGCGCGCTTGCGGACCTGCCAGCCCTTGAGCTGGAGGATTCGTTGCACGGTGTTCTTGTTCATGCCCAGCAACCCAGCCACCGTGCGGTAGCCAAACGACGGCTCCTCCTCGATCAGCCGCTTGATCGGCTCCGCCAGCTCCGGCTGCACCTTCGGCGGCGCTTTGGTCGGCCGGTAATACACCGTCCGGCACGGCACCCCGAACCAGCAGCACAGCTTGCTGACCGAGACCTCAAGGCCATCGTCCTTCAGTCCCTGCCGGATCGAGCTGATGAACTCTCGTCTTTGCCCAGCAGGGACTGCACATTTTCGGGCGCGCAGCTCCAGCATCGCTTCGCCATAGGCCTCCTGCAGGCCCTTGAGCTGGCGCTCGTACTGCTCGCGCACGTCCTCGGGCTTGGCCCGCAGGGCGTTCTCCATGCCCGCTTTGGCGTGCTCCATCCATTCCTCGATCTCGGACGGCGCCAGATCGAACTGACGGCTCGCCTGTGAAACAGTGGTCTTGCCCTGGATGATCTCCAGCACCAGCGCCGTCTTGCGCAGCGCCGTCCAACGTTTGATTCCTTCTTCCATCATCACGCTCATGGGTGTCTCCTTCGCAAAGTAACACCTGAGCAGGAAATCACTGGGTCATTACACCGACGAATTGTTGTTCGGCGAGGACGAGCGCGGCCCCGACGACACCTTGCGCTTGCAGTTCGACGAGGAAGAACGCCAGACCGCACAGGCCGTGCTCGAAGGACTGATCCTCAAGCACCACGCCAAGCAGTCGCAGTTGCGCATGCAGCCCGCTCGTGCCAGCGAGAAGAAGACCGCCAAAGGCTGAGCGCACTCGAAAGCCCAACAACGACAAGGCTCACGCGATGCGGGCCTTGTGCTTCATGGGCGCGGATTAATTACCTCCGCCCCCTTTAGTCTCGGCATCGCGCCTACCTTCAATAATCCGCAGCTCTCGGCCTGAAAAGTCATCAGGTTGATGTATACGAACAATGCTTCTCACTGAAAAGACCAAGTTGGGTTGTCTTGATCGCCTTTGCCCAACATTGTCCAGAGCCCCGGAAACAACAACATACGAAAATTTGTATTCCAAACCATCGTTTACAATACCCTCATCCTCTGAAGAAAGCAGAATCGCTGAAGATCTATCCCCAATTGCCCATGCTTCACGGCTTGAGTACAGAGCGCCCGGCGAAGCTTCTCCCGCAAGGAATCCACCGACTGTTATTGGCATCGACTCGTACGCTTTCGGGTTGGCCAATATTGCCACCAGTGGCAGTTCACACGGGACACCTGCCTTCTCGTAGGGGATACAACGCTGATCACTCAGCCCATCCTCAGCACTCATGCCACACGCAATGAGAAGCATCGAAGCTACAACGATAATTAGTAGCTTCATACCAACCTCAATACGGTCATGGAACGTCAGTGATGTAGTCATAAATATCCGAACTCATTGGACTCACCCCATCTCGCTTGGCTGACATTACATCCAGCCGCTTACCCGCATATGTCGTATATCCATAGAATACATACGAGTACCTGCCATTTCCCCACATCGCAGATTGAAGATCGCCACCACTAAAACCTGGCCTTGGGTGCCAGATAGCCGGGTGAGTATGGAAATCCGCCCCACCTAAAGGAGTTGGGCCTAACGAAGGCGCAACACCAACCATTCCAATGAAATCTGTTGGAAACTGAGACCTAGTTATCCCAACGATGTTGTGGACAATCGGCTCACTGACGGCGCCAAACTCTAACCGAAGGAATGCACCAACCTTCGCAAACCTCGATCTAAAGTACTTGGCGGCATCATCGAAACTGTCAAACCTGTTTCCATCCTTCCGCGACTCAAACTGACGTTCAGTTCTACTAATGATGGCGTCTGCAGCCTTCGTACGCCTTTCTACTGACCATCCCGCCTCAATCGCGTCTGTGGGGCCCATGCCGTAGCTGGCACAGGTTGCTTGAATTCTCGACGCAGCACATCCGGCACGGCCATCCGGATCCTTGAACTTGTAAGGGTTGTTGTTGGCGTAACGATAGCGATGGGACTGGCTGACCGGGCTACTGTACGCGGTCACCGGATCAACGCTGAGGAACACACCGAGCTGCGGATCGTAATAGCGCTGCTGCATATACGTCAGCCCAGTCGCCGCATCCTGCACGTGTCCGGTATACCCCGGCCCATCAAACAGCGGCTTGTTCACCAGCCGCCCGTACGGTTCGTACTCACCCGTCTCAATGGTCGCCTTGGCCGCATTCGTCACCGCGATCGGCGTCCCCAGCGCATCCGCATGCTGGTACTTCACCGTCACAGTGCTGGTCGCCAGTGGACGCTCCCGGTACGCCACCAGTCGACTGCCCAGGTACACGTAGTCGGTCCGCCGGCCGTGACGCTGGTCTTCCTGGTAGAGCAACCGGCCGTCGTTGCCGTACTGCGACAACACCTGTCCACTGCCCACCGTCTGCGCAAACACCCGCCTTCCATGGCCGTCGTACTCGTACCCCGCCTCCTGCCCTGGCACGCTGCGCAGGCGGTTGCCCAGGTCGAACTGATAGGTCTGCGCGCCCTTGCCGGCCAGGTTGCCCTGCACGTCGTACGTCAGGTTCGCCACCACCGCACCGCCCACCGTGTTCGTCACCTGGCTCAGGTGCCGGGTCGCCATGTCGTACACGTAGGTGTGGTTGCGCGCCTGGCTGCCCCCGCTCACGTTCACCGTGGCCAAGTTGTCCAGCACGTCATAGCGTAGCTGGCCACTCCGAACACCGTCGAGGCGATGCGGCCTGGGTCCAGAAAAGGCGTCAGAAGTAATTTCGCGAAAATGATGCCACATTCAACTCACTCTGACACCGCTTTCCGGATTCTCTCCTGAATATGGATTACAAGAGCCACCATCAATCGGGCCGGCACTTGTGTTCCATGCCAATTATCATTTGACGGAAATAGATAATTCGTGTCTATCCCTCTTGCCATCAAGTACACATTAAGCTGATCGGCGAACACATAAGCGGTTGTAATAAATTTGTCATTTCCACAAACCGTAAACTGTTCAAAGTCATGAGACAGGCGTGACATCACTCTTGGGATCACCTCCGAGTCTGGATCGTGGCGACCAACTTGCCCCAGTTCACTGGCCGTCCTGAGTAACGCCTCTGACTCAGCTTGCGGCAACGAATCAATCATTACGGACAAGATCGAATCCCTATCACCACTAAGATTACTGCCGTCAAGAGCTCCTTTTATTCTGGCATTAAATGTTTCAATACATTGCTCTTTCTTCGCCTCGCGATCCACAACTTTTAGCATCCCCAAAGCAGCAGAATCACTCTCCTTTTGGGTCACGCACCCAAGTAGCAACGTAACAAAAAAAGCAGTAATGCAAATCTTGTTCATTATCCACACCCCCCAACACAGACTCCTTGCGCACCCTGCTTAACTTGAAGCATATGACTCAAATTCCTGAATCTTCCGCGCCGGATCTCTTCACGCAAAATATCGGAATTTAATTTTCTAGTCTCACCACGTTGATTATGCATATATGTAGTCACGAAGCTGTTCCCCACATCATCGGGTGAAAACATCATGTTCAAATCGAAATGCCCGTGCGCCAAGGCAATCGCTCTGTCGCCATAAACAGCAACCAAAGCGCGAGTGTAGGCTGCAACCGACACAATCGTCGCCCCGGGCGGCCCCCACATAGGCTTAGTGTATCCGTAGTTTCCCTTTGTTATTCGCACAATTCCAGCCTGCGGCTCACTCTTCTCTTCCTTTGCTTGCACCTGGGTATCTTGACCAAACTGAGTTGCCGCAGCGTCCGGAGACTCGTGCCCTTCTGACTGCATAGGGACCATATCCCTCTGTTCATTAGTCGCAGGTATTTGGCCCATTACCTGTACAGCGCTCTGCTGAATTCCGGGTCTATTGAGCATTGATGTTCGCCCATCGGGGTCGGTGAACTTGTAAGGACTGTTATTTGCGTAACGGTACCTATGGAACTGACGGATCGGGCTGTCATACGCCGTCACGGGATCAACACTCAGAAACACCCCCAACATCGGATCGTAATAGCGCTGCTGCATATACGTCAGCCCAGTCGCCGCATCCTGCACGTGTCCGGTATACCCCGGCCCATCAAACAGCGGCCGGTTCACCAGCCGCCCGTACGGCTCGTACTCCCCCGTCTCGATCGTGGCCTTCGCCGCATTCGTCACCGCAACCGGCGTCCCCAGCGCATCCGCATGCTGGTACTTCACCGTCACCGTGCTGGTCGCCAGCGGCCGTTCCCGGTACGCCACCAGTCGACTGCCCAGGTACACGTAATCGGTCCGCCGGCCGTGACGCTGGTCTTCCTGGTAGAGCAACCGGCCGTCGTTGCCGTATTGCGACAGCACCTGCCCACTGCCCACCGTCTGCGCAAACACCCGCCTTCCATGGCCGTCGTACTCGTACCCCGTCTCCTGCCCTGGCACGCTGCGCAGCCGGTTGCCCAGGTCGAACTGATAGGTCTGCGCGCCCTTGCCGGCCAGATTGCCCTGCACGTCGTACGTCAGGTTCGCCACCACCGCCCCGCCCACCGTGTTCGTCACCTGGCTCAGGCGCCGGGTCGCCATGTCGTACACGTAGGTGTGGTTGCGCGCCTGGCTGCCTCCGCTCACGTGCACGGAATTGAGATTGTCCAGCACGTCATAGGCGTAGCTGGCGGTGCCAAACATGTTCGAGGTGGTCTGGATCAATCGGTCCAGTGGGTCGTAGCTCATGCCCCGGGTCTGTTTGCCGCCGGTGACGTGGTCGGTGATCTGGCTGACGTTGCCGTGCTGGTCATAGGCGTACTGCAGGTCCAGCCGCCGGTTGGCGGCCGAACACGTGCCGGACACGGCGCAGTCGGTGGTGCGCAGCGGCAGGCCGCGCGCGTTCTGGGTGGCCGTGTGCACGATCCCGTTGCCGTAGGTGAACTGCTTGAGTGTCCCGTTCGGGAAGTAGCTCACCCCGGTGGCGTAGGTGCCCGCCTGGGTCGGCTGGTCCAGGGCGTTGGGCGCGTAGCTCACCGCCAGCCCGGACGGGTAGGTCTGGCTGGCCAGGTGGCCGTTGGCGTTGTAGCCGTAGCCCAACGCCCAGGCCGCCGCGGTGCCGCGCTTGACGCTCTCGCCCACCGGCAGCCGGCGCCGGTTGTACTGGTAGGCGTTGGTCACCAGGCTGCCGCCGCTGGTGTTGTGGGTGCTGATGGTGGCCGGCAGGCCGTCGGGCGTATACGTCCAGGCCTGGTTGCCGATGCCGTTGGCGAAGCTGAGCGCGGTCAGGCGGTTGCGGGCGTCATGGCTGCGGGTGGTCTTGCGCGGGTTGATGGTGGAGTGGTTGCCGCTGGCGTGGCACGCCGTGCCTGCAGGCAGGCCAGAGGCCGACCAGGTGAGGTTGCCGGCGCCGTCGTAGCCCATCAGGGTGGCACCGGTCTCCGGTTCCACCGCCCGGCACAGCTCCTGGTGGGCGTTGTAGGTGTAGTTGCGGTCCAGCGCCACGGTGCCGCCGGTGGGACTGCTGCTGTTGCTGCGCCGCAAGCGGGTCGGCTTGCCGAACACATCGCGGGTGATGTGGGTATAGGCCCCGGCCGGGTGGGTGATGCGCAGCGGATGGTCCGTGGTTGGCTGATCCCAGGCCAGGTGGGTGGTGGTGGTCTGGTGGCCCTTGGGGTTGGTGGTGCGGATCTGGAAGCCGCTCAGGTACTGCAGGGTGCTGACCAGTACGCCCGGACTCAGCTCGCTGTCCTGCGAGACCGAGGTGGGCCGACCCAGGCTGTCGTATTCGCTCCAGGTGCCCGTGCCCGGGTTGCTGGCCGTGGACGAATAGGACGCAAAGGTGGTCCGGCCCGCGTGGTCGTAGGTGAAGCGCTGGAAGCGCTGGGTGGCGCTTTGGTTGCCGGTGTCGTATTCACGCGTCACCAGCGGCCGCCACAGGCCGTCGAAGTAGGTGATCCGGCGGCCGTTGCCCGTGGCCACGGTCTGCCGCCAGTGGCCGGCCGGGATGCCGTACTCGGCGCTGGCGATTTGCTGGAATGCCTGGGTGGTGGTGTTCCAGGCGGTGCTGTCGCCGGTGGGATAGACGATGCTGGCCAGCCGGCCCATCGCGTCGTACGTGTACCCGGTGACGTAGCCGTTTTCGTCGGTGGCCGAGGTGATCCGGCCCGCGTTGCTCACTACCGCCGATTGCGTAGCGCCTGCGGACGCTTCCGGGGTGCCGGGGTATTTGATCGATTGCGGGATGCCGCGCTTCCACGCGGTCAGGGTGATGGTATTGCCCTTCCCGTCGGCCGCCGTCCTCACCGTGCCGCGCTGGCCGCTGGCGATGGATGACGTGGTGTCGTAACCCAGCGTCTGCATGGTCTTGCCGAAGCGCTTGCTGACCAGCGGCACCGCCCATGAAGCGTGGTAGCTGGTCTCCGACATCAGCGTGCCGGAAGAGCCGCACCCCGCCGGCAGCGCGGTGGTGGGCGACACGCATCGCACCTGTGCCACCTGCCCCAGCACCCACAGCGCGGTGTTGTCGTGATAGGTGGTCTGCTCGGTGCGGGCGGGGTTGCCGGCGAGGGTGCTTGATCTGGTGACCGTGGTGGGACGTGCGAATGCGTCGAAGCACAACTTGCCCGAACAGTTGTTGTTTGCCTGCCACTGGAAGTTGACGCCCTGCAGGGCGGTCACGGATTGCCTGAGCGGTCGCAGCCAGGCCGAGCTGAGCATGTCCGCCCAGAGGCGCGGATTGCTGCCCACGGTTGCCGGAAAGTTCTGGCCGCTGGCCTGGGCCGTTGTCACGTAGGTATTGTCCTGCGTGTGCAGGATGTTGCTGGGTGAGCTGCCCTTCTCGATGGCCAGCAGCTGCCCCTCATTGAGGTTGAATCCGGTACCGAACGTATAGCGCACGTAGGTGCTTGCAGGCCCGGAAACCGTGTTCTGCTTGGTGTGGTCAAACATGAGCGGACCACCCCCGTAGGTGAAGTTCCAGGTCATGGACGGCAGCCCGGGCCCGGTCACCACCTTGGAGACCAGGCTCAGGCTCCAGTGGAACCGGGGCACTTTCATGAACCAGTACTGCGGGGAATGGATGTAGCACGCGTGCGCCGGAATATTGCTCCGGTAGTGCTGACGCACGTTGAAATTGAACTGCGCGCTTGCGCCGGAAGGCGCAGTGATGGTGAGCGCGTAGCTGCCGGTGGGGATTTCCAGGGAATCCGGGCAGCCAGTAGGGTCTTCAAAAATCGGAGACCATCCCGGCGGGTAGACCTGCAATGCGCCGGTGGTGACATAGGTCCATTTGCTGGAATCAGGCTGCGTCACCTGGGACAGGCGGTCTCCTGAGTAGGTGTAGCTCCAGTTGCCGACGCTCGAAGAGGCTGAGACAACCCTGGTGCCACTCCAGACCAGTGAAATCTGGCGTCCGTCACTGGAGCTGATGCCGGTCAGCCGGTCGCCGCTGTAGGCGTAGTCCACCCAGTTCCCAAAACGATCCTCGACGCGCGAGACCAGGAAATGGACGACCTGGCGCGGCATGGGGCCGGAATCCAGGCCGCTGTTGATGGAGGCGTGTGCCTTGGTGATGGCCCAGTCGAGGTGATATTTGACCCCCTCCGGGGACACAGCAAGGAAGGCCTGCCCGGCGTAGCCGTTCTTGGTGGCGGACTTGCAACTGATACGCCACATATCCTTCGTAATCCACGGGTACGGCCCACCACCTGCTGCGGGGATCATCGGACTGGGATTCATCAACAGTTGCTGTTCACCCGCTCCCGGCACAGACAAACGGTAGCCACCCCAGTAGTCTTCAGCCGCAACCATTGGCGTGTCCGGAAGCGCCCCCGGCGCGCTGCAGCGCTGGTTGACCGTGCCTGCGCTGGTCCGCCAGCCAAGTGAAACCGCCACTTCGCTGGACAGGCGCGGGATATCCAGGCCCCACTCTCCGAATCCACCCAGATGATTGCCGTTGACCTTCGAGCGATCATCCACCCGGAGCGTCCTGCGCAGCTCAACCGGAAGGCCGGAATTGCCGGGCACGGCGATATCCACGTTGGTAAAAGTGACGCCGCCATCGAAATGACTGATCTGGTCGCCAAACAGGGTATCCACCGATAAAGGCGCTACCGAGCGCGCCTCGTTGATCCGCTCGATTCCCTTTTCATGCAGGTTATAGGCCCCCTGTGCGCGAACCTGCCCACCGGCAAGACACAAAGCCAGCAGCCCTGCAAACCAGACAACGCTCCGCATCCTGCACACGACCCCCTCCCTGAGTCCGAACGGACTCCAAAGCCGATATCCCCATGCGATACGTACCACAGTCGCCGCCCAGCGATAGTCCGGAAACGGCGCCAATACAAGCTGCGCTGCACAAACCGCCATGAGACGAACATGAAGGGCTTGGCCAAGAGCCGCGGCAAGCGCTGGGCCGGCAGCTAGAATCGGCGCCGTCGGCCGCCCTACCGGCCTCCCCCGGATGTTCCACCAATGACCCACCGGATGCCCCGGTACTGGCGCGCCACGTGGCTCGCGGCCACCCGCCTGGGAATACTGCTGATCGCCGTCTGGGGCGCGCTGGCGCTGTGGTTCCAGGCGCCGCGCCCGGCGCTCTGGTTTCTGCTGGCCGTCTGGTGCGTCTTCGCCGCCGCGGCGCTGGCCACGCCGTGGCTGCCGCGCGGCAGGCGCACTGTGCACCTGCTGTCGGCCGCCGGTCTGGCGCTGCTGCTGACCTGGTGGACCACCCTGCAGCCATCGCATGACCGCATCTGGGCCGATGATGTCGCCCGGCTGCTGGAGTCCGAGGTCAGCGGCAGCCACGTGGTGCTGCACAACGTGCGCAATTTCGACTGGCGCTCGGAGGACGACTACAGCTCCCGCTGGGAAACACGCGAGTACGACCTGGACACGCTGGCCACGGCCGACCTGATCCTGTCCTACTGGATGGGCCCGCACATCGCACACACCCTGGTGTCATTCGGCTTCGACGACGGCCGCCAGCTGGTGTTTTCGCTGGAAATCAGGAAAGAGCAGCACGAAGCCTTCTCCGCCACCGGCGGCTTCTTCCGCAAGTTCGAAACCGTGGTGATCGCCGCGGACGAGAACGACATCGTCCGCACCCGCACCAACGCCCGTGGCGAGGATGTCCATCTGTATCGGCTCGATGCCAGCCCCGATGCTCTGCGCAAACTGCTCCTGGGCTATCTGGACGAGGCGGAAGCGATCCGCCGCACGCCGCGTTTCTACAACACCCTGGCCAGCAACTGCACCACCATCATCTACACGCTGGCGCGCGGCATCGCCCCGGCGCTGCCGCTGGACTACCGGCTGCTGCTGTCGGGCCATTTCGCCGAATACGTCCATGACGCGGGCGGACTGGTGCCTGGCCACGACTACGCCCAGCTGCAGGCCGCCGGCCGCATCAGCGACCGTGCCAGAGCGTTCACCGGCCCACCCGAAGACTTCTCCCGTGCCATCCGCACCGGAGTACCCGGCATCAAGGATCCTGCCCGGCCATGAAGCTCCCACAACGACTCCTCATCGCGTGCCTGCTGGTCTGCTCTCTTGGAGGCTGCGCGATCCTGCGCGAGTTCAAGCCGGCAGTGGCGCTTGAGCCCATGACCCCGGGCGAGTACATCGCCCTGCAGCGCGGCGACATCCTCACCAGTGGCCAGCTCAGCACGTATACGGCGCAGGCGATCCGGGTGACCGGCCTGGACCAGGGCGACTGCACGACCGCATCGCCCGGATGCATCGAAGCAGTGTCCAACGCCACCGGCCTGGGTGACGAGCGCCAGCTGTCGACACTGGCCGAACTGTGGCTGCAGCACGCCATCTCGCTGGAGGAAGGCGACCCCGACACACGCCTGCAGGCATGGATGGAGGCCGTCCGCCACGCCTACGCCTACCTGTTTTTCACCGGGCGCACGCCGGGCGACCGGGCGTTCGAGGACCGCCAGACCCAGGTTCGCGATTGGTACAACTACGCCGTCCAGGAAGCCTCCACCCTGCTGTTCGAGGAAAACATGGTCCAGCAGGCGGCCGATGCCGACGCGGGCATGCCTCAAGAAAGCGACATGCAGCGCGCCGGCTGGACGTTCCACCTTGACCTGGACAACGTGCTCCTGCCGCAAAGCAGCAGTCCGCCGCAGGAGCTGCTGCCGGCGGCGTCGCTGGCCTTCACCGGACTGCGCAGCATCTGGCGCCGCGACGGCTTTGGCGCCGAGCTGGTGGCGGTCATGGACGAGGCGTCGACCACGGCTCCCCGGCCAGCACGTGACCACGCTGCCGCGCATGGCCGCGCCGCTGGCGACCGCCCCGTGCGCCGCCCGCGACCGCCTGCGTGGAGCGAGATGCCATCGCCCGGCATCACCGTGCTGTTCCGCTTCCACAACGCGGACCTGGCCGCGGTACTTGCGGCGGACGAGGTGCAGGTGGAAGTCCACGACCCCTACGCCAGCGACAGCATCGTGGTGAACGGCCAGCGGGTGCCGCTGGCGGCCAACTTCACCGCCGGCTACGGCCTGTGGCTTGCCCGCTCGGGCTTCAACCTGGAGTCGCTGCGCACGCTGTTCGGCCGCGAGGACGGCATCCACCGCCCGCACCTGTACCTGATGCAGCCCTACGACCCGGACCGGCGGATCATCCTGATGCTGCACGGCCTGGCCAGCAGCCCGGAGGCGTGGGTGAACCTGGCCAACGAGATCCAGGGCGACGAGGATCTGCGGCGCAACTTCCAGATCTGGCAGGTCTACTACCCCACCAACGTGCCGGTGGTGCTCAACCACGCCGCGATCCGCAGCCTGCTGGCCAACGCGCTGGAACATTTCGACCCGGGCCGCACGGCAACCGCGTCGCAGGAGATCGTGCTGATCGGCCACAGCATGGGCGGGCTGATTTCCCGGCTGATGGTGTCCACCGCGGACACCGAGCTGTGGGAATGGTTTCAGGAAGGACGGAACACCGATCCGGAGCGCCTGGAACGGATCCGGCCGCGGCTCGACCCGATGCTCCGGTTCGAACCGTTCCCCGGGATCACGCGCACGGTCTTCATCGCCACGCCGCACCGGGGCACCGACGTGGCCGGCCACACCCTCGGCCGCTGGATCTCACGCCTGGTGCGCCTGCCGCTGACCCTGGTCGAAGAGCTGGGTGAAGCCTTGCAAATGCCGACCGCCCACGCCGCAGACGGGTCCAGTGGCGACACCGGGCGCCTGTCCAACAGCATCGACAACCTCGACCGCAACGACCCGTTCGTACGCGCCGCTGCGGACCTGCCGATCTCGCCAACGCTGCCCTACCACTCGATCATCGCCAGGACCGACCCCACGGTCCCGCTCGAGCAGTCCGACGACGGCCTGGTGCCCTACCCCAGCGCGCACCTGCCGGATGCGCTGTCGGAAGAAGTCATCACCTCCGGGCACAGCGTGCAGCAGACCGCGCTGGCGATCCTGGAGATCAGGCGCATCCTGCACCTGGACCTGCTGCAACGCGCGGAATCGGAAGGCCGGAAATAAGAAATGCCCGGAGGGGAGGTCCGGGCATTCCGTGCAGACAGATGGGAGAGAGGACATCGGCGCTGCAGGTGCCATTGTCCGATGGCTCCATGACACCCTGATGTCCGCCGGCCCCGGCGGCACCTGCCGTCAGGCCGGCAGCGGCGCCATCCGCTTGCGGAAGTAGTACATCAGGGCCAGCACCAGCAGCCATACCGGGATCAGCAGGATCGCCGTGCGGATGCCCGGGGTGAACCACATCACCAGCAGGATCCCGGCCAGGAACAGCAGGCACAGCACGTTGGTGAACGGCGCGCCGGGGCTGGCGAACGCCGGCTTGCGCCCTTCGCGCTGCATATGCCGGCGGAACATCAGGTGGGTGATGCTGATCATGGCCCAGTTGATCACCAGCGCCGCCACCACCAGCAGCATCAGCATGCCGAAGGCGCCTTCGGGCATGAAGAAGTTGAGCACCACGCACAGCGCGGTGGCCGCGGCCGACACGCCCAGCGCCGCCACCGGCACCCCGCGCCGGTTCACCCGGGCCAGCGATTTGGGCGCGTTGCCCTGCAGCGCCAGCCCGTAAAGCATGCGGCTGTTGCAGTACACGCAGCTGTTGTAGACCGACAGCGCCGCGGTCAGCACCACCACGTTGAGCGCGGTCGCCACCCAGCCGTTGTCCAGCGAATCAAAGATCATCACGAAGGGGCTCGCGCCTTCCTGCACCTGGTCCCACGGATACAGGGCCAGCAACACGCCCAGCGCGCCGATGTAGAAGATCAGGATGCGGTAGATGATCTGGTTGGTGGCCCTGGGGATGGTCTTGCCCGGGTCGTCGGCCTCGGCGGCGGTAATGCCCACCAGCTCCAGCCCGCCGAAGGAGAACATGATCACCGCCATTGCCATCAGCAGCCCGCTCACCCCGTTGGGGAAGAATCCGCCCAGCTCCCACAGGTTGCCCACCGAGGCCTGCGGCCCGCCGGTGCCGCTGGCCAGCAGCCAGGATCCGAACACGATCATGGCAATGATCGCGGCCACCTTCACGATCGACAGCCAGAACTCCATCTCGCCGAACAGGCGCACGTGCAGCAGGTTGATGCCGTTGACCAGCACGAAGAACGCCAGCGCCGACACCCAGATCGGGATCTCCGGCCACCAGTACTGCACGTAGATGCCGATCGCGGTCAGTTCGGCCATGCTGACCAGCACGTACAGCGCCCAGTAGTTCCAGCCCGAGAGGAAACCGGCGAAATCGCTCCAGTAGCGGTGGGCGAAGTGGCTGAACGAGCCGGCCACCGGCTCTTCCACCACCATCTCGCCCAGCTGGCGCATGATCAGGAACGCAATCACGCCGGCCACCGCGTAGCCGAGCAGCACCGACGGACCGGCCAGGCCGATCGCCGTGGACGTGCCGAGGAACAGCCCGGTACCGATGGCGCCGCCCAGAGCGATGAGCTGGATATGCCGGTTTTTCAGCCCGCGGCTGAGGGTGTTGCCTTCTGTTGGGTTCATGCGACTGCCATCGGCTGTTGCGTCAAAGTCGGGCAGCATAGCCGGACCGCGCCGATCGCGGGCAGTGTCCTTGGTCCGGTCAGGCCATGAAATCCGCGAGCGCGGAACTGAACGCGTCAGTCGATTCAATGTTGACGATATGCCTGCCCGGCAGCGACAGGTGCCTGCCGTCCGCCACACCATCGGCGATCGCCTGCAGGTCGTCCGGGGTGCATACCGGGTCGTCATCGCCCGAGATCGCCAGCACCGGCACGGTGATCCGGCCGATGTCGGCACGCAGGTCGGCGCCGGCCAGCGCGGCGCAGCAGCCGGCGTAACCCTCGGCCGAGACGGCGGCAAAGCGCGCCAGGATGTCTTCCACCACGCCCGGGTTGGCGGCGATGAAGGCGGGAGTAAACCAGCGATCGGCAGTCGCATCGAGCAGCGGCGCCAAGCCCTTGTCCCGCACCAGCGCGATGCGCTGGTTCCAGCCGTCGGCGGTGCCGATCTTCGAAGCGGTAGCGCACACCGCCAGCCGTTCGATCCGGTCGCCGGCATGGATCCCGAGCCACTGCCCGACCAGACCGCCGATCGACAGCCCGCAGAAGTTGGCCCGCTCGATCTCCACCGCATCCATCAGCGCCAGCACGTCGCCGCCAAGGTCGGTCAGCGAATACGGCCCTTCGGCGGCGGTGGACTGGCCATGGCCGCGGCGGTCATAGCGCAGCACCCGGAAACTCCCGGACAGTGCTTCGGCCTGCGCGTCCCACATATGCAGGTCGGTGCCCAGCGAATTGCAGAACACCAGCCACGGGCCGGTGTTGCCATCCACGCGGTAGTGCAGCCGGTGGGTGGGAAGGTCAAGAAATGCCATGCGTCCTCCTCAGACCCGCTCGACGGCCAGCGCCACGCCCATGCCCACGCCTACGCACAGCGTGGCCAGGCCCAGGCGCCCGCCGGTCTTCTCGAGCTGGTGCACCAGGGTCAGCGCCAGGCGCGCGCCGCTCATGCCCAGCGGATGGCCGAGCGCGATCGCGCCGCCATTGGGGTTCACCTGCGGAGCGTCATCGGCCAGGCCCAGGCCGCGCAGCACGGCCAATGACTGGCTGGCGAACGCCTCATTGAGTTCGATCGCGTCGAAATCGTCGATGCCAAGGCCCAGCCGCGCCATCAACTTCTTCGTCGCCGGCACCGGGCCCATGCCCATCACCCGCGGCTCCACGCCGGCCGAGGCCATGCCGAGGATGCGCGCGCGTGGGGTCAGGCCGAAGCGCTTCACTGCCTCCTCGCTGGCCACGATCAGCGCCGCGGCGCCGTCGTTGATGCCCGAGGCGTTGCCCGCGGTCACGGTGCCGTCGGCGAACAGCGGCCTCAGCTTCGCCAGCGCCTCTGCATTGGTGTCCGGGCGCGGATGCTCGTCGGTGTCCACCTCAACGGTTTCACCGCGCCGCACGCCCGGCACGGTCACCGGAATGATCTCTTCGGCATGGAAGCCCGACTCCCGCGCAGCGGCCGTACGCCGCTGGCTGCGCAGGGCGAAGGCGTCCTGGTCATCACGGCTGATGCCGTGCTCCCGGGCCACGTTCTCGCCGGTCTGCGGCATCGACTCGGTGCCATGGGCCGCGTCCAGGGCCGGATTGACGAAGCGCCAGCCCATGGTGGTGTCTTCAAGCTGCTGGCCCCGGCCCCAGGCGCGATCGGACTTGCCGACCACGAATGGCGCGCGGGTCATCGACTCCACGCCGCCGGCGATCGCCAGCGCCATCTCGCCGGCATGGATGGCACGCGCCGCCTGGCCCACTGCCTCCAGCCCGGAGGCGCACAGCCGGTTGAGCGTCACTCCCGGCACCGTGGCTGGCAGGCCGGCCAGCAGCAGGCTCATGCGGGCCACGTTGCGGTTGTCCTCGCCGGCCTGGTTGGCGCAGCCGTAGAACACTTCCTCGATCGCTTCCGGATCCAGCCCCGGATTGCGCTGCAGCAGCGCCCTGAGCGGCAGCGCGCCCAGGTCGTCGGCCCGCACCGCCGAGAGGATGCCGCCGTAACGACCGATCGGCGTGCGCACGGCATCGCAGATGAAAGCCTGGCTCATTGTTCCTGCACTCCCTTGGGTCATGCCGCCATTTCCAGATCCAGCCCGGTCAGTTGGCGCACCTCGTCAAGACTGACGCCATCCACCAGCTCGATCATCCGCGCGCCTTCGCGGCCGACCGAGAACACCCCCACATCGGTATACACCCGCGACACGCTGCCCAGACCGGTCAGCGGATAGGTGCATTCGGCAACGAGTTTGCTCTCACCCTTGCGGGTCATCAGGTCCATCAGCACGAATACCTGCTTGGCGCCGATCGCCAGGTCCATCGCCCCGCCCACCGCCGGGATCGCGCCCGGCGCGCCGGTGCTCCAGTTGGCCAAGTCGCCATGCTGGGAGACCTGGAACGCACCCAGCACGCAGATGTCCAGGTGTCCGCCGCGCATCATCGCGAACGAATCGGCGTGGTGGAAATATGCACCGCCCGTCAGCAGCGTCACCGGCTGCTTGCCGGCGTTGATCAGGTCGGGATCCTCCTGCCCCGGCTCCGGCGCCGGGCCCATGCCGAGCAGGCCGTTCTCGCTCTGCAGGAACACCTCCTTGTCGGCAGGCAGGTAGTTGGCAACGCTGGTGGGCAGGCCGATGCCCAGGTTCACGTAGGCGCCCTCGGGAATGTCCCGGGCCACCCGTTCGGCCATCTGTTCGCGGCTCAAGCGGCTCATGCTGCACCTCCGGTAGCCACCACCCGCTGCACGAAAATGCCGGGGGTGACGATGTGTTCGGGATCAAGCGCGCCCAGCTCCACCACTTCGCTGACCTGGGCAATGGTGGTGGCGGCAGCCGTGGCCATGATCGGGCCGAAGTTGCGCGCCGCCTTGCGGTACACCAGGTTGCCCCAGCGATCACCGTGGTAAGCCTTGATCAGGGCGAAATCGGCGCGGATCGGATACTCGAGCACGTACTGGCGCCCGTCGATCTCGCGCGTCTCCTTGCCTTCGGCCAGCTCGGTGCCGTAACCGGTGGGGGTGAAGATCGCCCCCAGCCCGGCACCGGCCGCCTGGATGCGCGCGGCCAAATTGCCCTGCGGCACCAGCTCCAGCTCGATCTCCCCAGCCTCGTAGGCTTTGTCGAAATGCCATGAGTCGGACTGGCGCGGGAACGAGCACACCACCTTATTCACCCGCTTGTTGGCGATCAGTGCGGCCAGCCCGGTATCACCGTTGCCGGCATTGTTATTGATGATGGTCAGGCCGCTGGCGCCGTGCTCGATGAGCGCATCGATCAGCTCATCGGGCATGCCGGCCGTGCCGAATCCCCCGATCATCACCGTGGCGCCGTCGGGGATATCCGCCACCGCCGAGGCCAGGGTCCATGTTGTCTTGTCGATCATGACTTTGTTTCTCCTGTCAGCGCGGATGGCCGGGCATCAGCCCAGATCACCACCCGCCACCGGCAGCACGCTGCCGGTAATGTAGGACGCCTCGTCGGAGGCCAGGAACAGGATCGGCGCCACCTGTTCGGCAACGCTCGCATAGCGTTTTAAGAAGCTGGATGACTTGACCTGTTCCACCGTCCCGGCCATCCATGCCTGTTCCTCCGCAGTATCGCCTGCGGCATTGCGCGGCACGCGGCGCGGGCCCACATCGGTGCCGCCGGGCGCCGTGGCCACGACGCGGATGTTGCGCTCGGCCACCTCCATCGCCAGCGATTGGGTGATCGCGTTCACCCCGCCCTTGGCTGCCGAATACGGCACCCGGTGGATACCGCGCGTGGCGTTGGACGACACGTTGACGATGGTGCCGCCGCCGCGGGCGAACAGGTGCCTGAGCACCGCGTGGCAGCAGTACAGCGTGGGCATCAGCGAGCGCCTGATCTCGGCGTCGATCTGGGCCGGCTCGAACCGGTCGAACGGGCGCATGCGGATCGCACCGCCCACGTTGTTGATCAGGATATCGATGCCGCCGAAGGTGCGGGTGGCGAAGTCCATCGCCGCCTCCGCACCCGCCCAGGTTTCCAGGTCGGCGTTGAAGGCGGCGCTTTGTCCGCTGGCCCCGGCGGCCACTTCATCCACGAAGTCCGCCCGGTCCACGAATACCACCTGGCCGCCCTCGGCCGCAGCGCGCAGGGCGACATCGCGGCCAATGCCCTGGGCGGCACCGGTCACCACGATGACCTTGCCGCTGAAGCGCTGCCCGCTCATGCAGCCTCGGCCCGCACGGCGGGGTTGGGGGTGAACTTCTCGTAGTGGAAGCTGGCGGGCTCCACGCCGGCCTCGCCAAAGTGCCCGCGTACCGCATCCACCATTGGCGGGGGCCCGCACAGGTACACATCCACGTTGCCGCCATGCAGCACTTCGGCCGGCATGTGCTGGGTCACCCAGCCCTTGCGCGGATGGCTGCTGGCCTCGTCGGCCACCACGGTGGTGAAGCTGAAGGCGGGCAGCTGGTCCGCATAGGCCTGGAGCCGGTCGACCAGCACCAGGTCGGCATCGCGGGTCACCCCGTAGATCATGTGCACCGGCTGGGTCGATCCAGCCCGCACCAGCGTTTCCAGCATCGACAGGAACGGCGCCAGGCCGGTGCCGCCAGCCAGCAACAGCAGCGGCCGCTCCACCGCGCGCAGATAGAAGCTGCCCAGCGGACCGGTCAGCTCCAGCGACTGTCCCGGCTGGGCATCCTGCAGCCAGGCCCCCATCAGTCCGCCGTCGATGGACTTGATCAGGAAGCTGACACGCTGCTCGCCCGGCACCGAGCTGAAGCTGTAGGAGCGGCCCTGGCCGCTGCCCGGCACCTCGATGTTGACGTACTGTCCCGGCAGGAAGGCCGCCGCCTCCCCGGCCACGTCCAGCTGCAGCACGATCGCAGCGTCGTTGTGCCGCTCGATCCCGGCCACCGTCGCCGTTGACGTCACCAGGCCGGTCTTGCAGGCGCTGGAAGGCACCGGCACGGCAATCACGCAGTCGGACGAGGGCTGCATCTGGCAGGTCAGCACCAGTCCGGATTCCTTCTCGTCATCGGCCAGCGCATCCTCGATGTAGTCGTCGCCCAGGTCGTAGCTGCCGCTCTCGGCCCGGCACTTGCAGGTGCCGCACACGCCATCCGAGCAGTCCATCGGCAGGTTGATCCGGTTGCGGTAGGCGGCATCAAGCACCGTCTCGCCTTCCCCGCACTGGATGAAACGGGTGACACCATCTTCGAAATTCAAAGCAACGCTGTAGCTCATCTGCCTTTCTCCCGGGGCACCGTCACAGGTGGTAGATATCCACCACCTGGCGGATGTAATCGTTCTTCAGCACGATCTTCTTGCTGCTGATCAGAAAGCCTTCACCGGAGCGGCGCAGGGTGACCAGGGCGGTGCCGAAATACTGGTCGGTGACCCGGTAGCGGTGGCTGAGGGTATGGAAGTTGTAGCGCAGGTCCGCTTCCTCACCGCGGGTCTCCAGCACCTCCACGTTGTGGATGGCGTGACTGGTGCGCGGCTCCGGCGTGGACGCGCTGGAGCGCTCGGTCTTGATCCGGAACACGCGGTCTTCCAGCCCCGAACGGTCGGGATAGTAGATCAGCGAGATCTCCGACTGCGGGTCTTCCGTCAGCTGGTCGTCGTCGTCCCAGGCGGGCATCCAATAGGTCGCGTCCTCGGCATACAGCGCCAGCCATTCATCCCACTGGCGATCGTCGAGCAGGCGCGCCTCCCGGTACAGGAAGGCGCAGACGTCCTGATAATCAAAGCTCATGCCGCCACCTCGCCCTGCCTGCGCTCCAGTGCCTTGCGCAGCTCCTGCGCCCAGTACGCGTGCTGGCATACGAACAGGCCTTCGTCTTCACTGCGCTCGCCCGACAGCAGCGGGGCAATGCCCATGGCCTTCGCGTTCTCGTCCGCACCCTGGATCCACAGCGGCGCTCCGCGGCTCATGTCGTTCCACGGCGCGGAGGCTGCGGCGGCGTAGCCGGCCTGGCAGGCGCGGAACTCTTCCAGGTCGTCCGCGGTGCCCATGCCCGAGACGTTGAAGAAATCCTCGTACTGGCGGATGCGCGTGGCGCGGTCCTCGGCGCTTTCGCCCTTGGGGGCAAAGCAGAAGATGGTGACTTCGGTCTGGTCCACGCTGATCGGCCGCACCACCCGGATCTGGGTGGAGAACTGGTCCATCAGGAACAGGTTCGGATACAGGCACAGGTTGCGGGTCTGGTTGACGATGAAGTCCGCCTTGTCCGCGCCCACCCGCTCGGTGATCTCGTCGCGCACCTTGTACACCGGCCGCACTTCCGGGTTCATGGTGCGGGTCCACAGCAGCATGTGCCCGTTCTCGAACCCGTACACACCGGCCGTGCTCTTGCTCCAGCTGTTGGCGTCCACGGCCTTGGTGCCTTCCTCGTGGCGCCGGCTCATTGTGGCGGCGTAGTTCCAGTGCACGCTGCTGACGTGGTAGCCGTCGCAGCCGTTCTCCATCTGCAGCTTCCAGTTGCCGTCGTAGATGTAGGAGGAGTTGCCGCGCAGCACCTCCAGCCCGTGCGGCGACTGGTCGACGATCTGGTCGATGATCACCCGGCTTTCGCCCAGGTATTCCTCCAGCGGTGCCACATCGGGATTCAGGCTGCCGAACAGGAAGCCGCGGTAGTTCTGGAACCGCGCCACCCGGCGCAGGTCGTGCGAGCCTTCCTGGTTGAACTGGGCCGGGTACTGGGTGGTCTTGGCGTCCTTGACCTTCAGCAGCTTGCCGCTGTTGGAAAAGCTCCAGCCGTGGAACGGGCAGGTGAACGTGCCCTTGTTGCCGTGCTTGCGCCGGCACAGCAGGGCGCCCTTGTGCGCGCAGGCGTTGATCACCGCGTGCAGCTCACCGTTCCTGTCGCGGGTCACGATGATCGGCTGGCGGCCGATATGGGTGGTGTAGTAGTCGTTGTTTTCAGGAATCTGGCTCTCGTGGGCCAGGTATACCCAATTGCCCTCGAAGATGGCTTCCATCTCCAGTTCGAACAGATCGGGGTTGGTGAAGATATCCCGGCGGCAACGGAAGACGCCGGCCTGCGCATCGTCCTGGACGGCGGTGGCAAGCAGCTGGTCAAGGCTCCGTGCCTGGTCGGTCACAACGGACATGACAATCTCCTGGATGATTCAAGTGACGCCCTGCCAGTCACCACGGACGGCTTCGGCCAAGGCGTGGCGACCGGGCCGGGCAGCGCAGCTGCCGCCCGGCCACGTTCGCCTCAGGCGGCCGCGCGCACGCGCGCTTCGTTGATCTGGTTGTCCACGCCGTCAACCAGCGCCGTCAGGTGGAAATCGAAATCGATCTCGCCATACGGACCGTCCATGTTGTTGGCCTTGATGCTGGCCTCGTCGGTGCGCTCGATGACTTCGCACACCAGCCCGTCGCGGGTGGCGTGGGCGAAGTCGTCCTGGACCAGCGGGTCGTGGGCCAGGTTGATCTGGGTGGTCAGCTTGCGATGGCCGTCGGCACTGATGAAGAAGTGGATGTGCGCCGGACGCTGGCCGTGGCGGCCCAGCGCGGTCAGCAGCTTTTCGGTCGGGCTGCCCGGGGGCACGCCGTAGCCGCTGGGCACGATGCTGCGGTAGCTGTAGCGCCCCTGGTCATCGGCAATGATCGTGCGGCGCATGTTGAACGGCTGCTGCTTGCCGGTCGGGTCGAAGTGCGAATAGAACCCGCGGGTGTCGCAGTGCCACACCTCCACCTGCGCGCCCGGAACCGGCTGCCCATCGGCGCCATACACGGTGCCGGCCATGAACAGCGGATGGCCGTTCTCGTCGCTCCCATCATCCAGCCGCGCAAAGCCCTGCTCCACCGGCGCGCCGGCCACGTACAGCGGGCCTTCGATGGTGCGCGGGGTCTTGCTTTCCACGCCCAGCACAGCGTCCTTGGCATCCAGGCGCAGGTCGAGGAAGTGGTCCACGCCCAGGCCCGGGGAGATCAGGCCGGCCTGGCCGGCGGTGCCCAGCGCGTTGAGCCAGGCAATCCCGGTCCAGTACTCGTCCGGGGTGATATCGAGGTCGTCGATCGCCTGGAACAGATCGCTCATCAGGCGATGGATAATCTGCTTGGTGCGCGAATCGCCACCTTCCTGGTCCAGCCCGGCCACGGCCTTGAGGAAGTCCTGGACTTCCGGCTTGTTGAAGATTTTCACGTTCATGGTTTTCCCTCCTGAATCTCAGCGGTCGTCATCGCGGATCGACGATGGATGTCGGCACAGCGCAATCACCTCGATGTGCATATAGGGGAACAGTGGCAGGCCGGTCAGCAGCTCGTGCAGCTCTTCATTACTGTCCACGTCGAAGATGCTGTAGTTCGCGTATTCGCCCACCACGCGCCAGATGTGGCGCCACTTGCCGCTGCGCTGCAGCTGGTGCGAGTACTCCTTCTCGCGGGCCTTGATCTCATCAACCACATCGGCCGGCAGATCGGCCGGGATATCGACGTCCATCCGTACTTGAAACAACATGATTTCAGGCTCCCTTGGTTGTCGCGGGGTTGGATTGGGCGAGGCTGACCGTGTGCGTGGCCCGGTCGCGGCGGAAGAACTGCACGCGATCCTCGTCCAGGGTGATGCCCAGCCCGGGGCCATCCGGCACCGTCAGCTGGAAGTCGCTGTAATCCAGCGGCTCGGCGAGGATTTCCTCGGTCAGCAGCAGCGGCCCGAACAGCTCGGTGCCCCACTGCAGTTCATTGAACGTGGCGAACACGTGCGCCGAGGCCACGGTGCCCACCGCGCCTTCGAGCATCGTGCCGCCGTACAGCTCGATGCCCGCGGCATCGGCGATCGCGGCCACGCGCTGGGCGCCGTACAGCCCGCCGGACTGCTCGATCTTGATCGCGAACACGTCGGCTGCGGCCACCTTTGCCAGCTCGAACGCCGAACGCGGCCCGTGCAGGGATTCATCGGCCATCAGCGCCACCGGGAAGCGGCGCACCAGGCGTGCCAGCGCCGCGGCGGTGGCCACGGGCTGCTCCACCAGTTCGCAGCCGGCATCTGCCAGGGCAGCCATGCCGCGCGCCGCCTGCAGCTCGCTCCAGGCCATGTTCACGTCCACCCGCACCGCGCCGCGGTCGCCCAGCGCGCGCTTGATCGCGGCGACGTGGGCAATGTCTTCATCCAGCGGCTTGGCACCGATCTTGAGCTTGAACACGTTGTGCCGGCGCTGGGCCAGCATCTGCTCGGCTTCGTCGATGTCGCGCGCGGTATCGCCCGAAGCTAGGGTCCAGGCGACCGGCAGGCGCTCGCGGCGGCGGCCACCCAGCAGCTCGGATACAGGCAGCCCCGTGCGCTTGCCCTGCGCGTCGAGCAATGCGGTTTCCACCGCGCTGCGGGCAAAGCGGTTGTCCTTGATCACGCTGTCGATGCGCGCCATCAGCGTCGGCACCCGGGTGGGATCAGCGCCCTGCAGCAGCGGGGCGAAGTAGGTATCAACCGCCAGCTTCATGCCTTCGGGGCTTTCGCCGCCATAGGCCAGGCCGCCGATGGTGGTGCCTTCGCCGATGCCCACCACGCCATCGGAGCAGTGGATCCGCACCAGCATCACGGTCTGGCCGTTCATGGTGGCCACCGACAGGCGATGGGGGCGGATGGTGGGCAGGTCGAGCAGCAAAGCCTCGACCCGAACGATGGTCGGGCTGGTTCTGGAAGCGGGGGAGGTGGAAGCATTCATGGACCTGTTTATCCGCCCACAAATGCCCGGAGTCCAACACCAACTACCTATTGATCAATACCTTTTGAGTATGATTGGAGCAAATACGGCGCTGCCATGCGACTGCTGCACCGCAACAATGCGCTGAAGGTATAAGTCTGAATAGGGGTGCCAGAATGGAACTTCGCCAGCTGCGGTACTTCATTGCGGTGGCCCGCGCGCGCAACTTCACCCGCGCCGCGGAAAAGCTGCACATCGCCCAGCCGCCGCTGAGCCGACAGATCCAGCTGCTGGAGCAGGAGCTTGGCGTCACCCTGATCTCGCGCACCCGCCCCCTGCAGCTGACCGCTGCCGGGCGCTTGTTCTACGAGCAGGCCCTGCAGATCCTCGGCCGGGTGGAGCAGATGACGGCCGCCACCCGCCGGGTGGGCAAGCAGGAGCGCAGCGTGCTGTCGATCGGCTTCGTGGCTTCCACCCTTTACGGCGGGGTGCCGGCGCTGGTGCGCAAGCTGCGCGAGCGCGCGCCGGAGCTGGATATCCAGCTGCTGGAGCTGATGTCGGTGCAGCAGATCGAGGCGCTCAAGGCCGGCCGCATCGACCTGGGCTTCGGCCGGGTGCGCAGCAACGATCCGGCGGTGGAGCGCACCGTGCTGCGCGAAGAGCGCCTGGTACTGGCCGTGTCGCCGGACTCACCCCTGGCGGTCAGCAGCGCGCCGGTGCCGCTCAGCGCCCTCTCCGGGCAGGACCTCATCGTCTATCCCAGCCAGCCCCGGCCCTCCTTTGCCGACCAGGTGCTGACCCTGCTCAACGATCACGGCGCGCTGCCGGCAAGCGTGCACGAGGTACGCGAAATGCAGACCGCGCTCGGTCTCGTTGCCGCGGAAACCGGCCTGTGTGTAATCCCCTACGCCGCCAGCCGTCAGCGCGCGGACCTGCACTACCGCCTGATCGATGAGAAGGACGCCACCTCGCCGGTCATCCTCAGCCATCGGCGCAACGACAACTCGCGCTACATCCTGCTGGTCAAGGAACTGCTGAGCGAGCTGTATGCCGAATCCCCGGTCTGGCTCGACGCCGCCCACAACTACCTGCCCGACTCCGCGCCTGAGCGCGGCTAGAATGTCGGCCGCAATGCCCGCCACCACCTGCCCGCGAGCCCCACGATGAAGCACTACCTGCCGATCTGGACCCATCAATGGCTGGGCGTGGCACTGCCCACCCTGCAGATCGCACTGGTGATCGTGGTGGCCTGGGTATTGCGTACGTTCGCGCAGCGGCTGATCAACCGCCTGTCGGACCGCTGGGAGCTGCCGCCGGAAGTGCGGGTGGGAGGGCGCAGGCTGAGCACCTTCCTGATCTACTCCGCCGCGCTGCTGATCATCCTCGAGCGCCTTGGCGTGTCGGGCACGGTGCTGTGGACCGCGTTCACCGGCTTTGCCGCCGTGGCTGCGGTGGCCTTCTTCGCCGCCTGGAGCGTGCTGTCCAACATTTTCTGCGCAATGCTGCTGCTGATCACCCGCCCGTTCCGCCTCTATGACCACATCGAGCTGCTCGATGGCAGCGAGGGTCGCGGCCTGGGCGGCCAGGTGATGGACATGAACCTGATTTCCGTCACCCTGCGCGAGACCCACGAGGACGGCAACGAGTCGCACCTGCGCGTACCCAACAGCCTGTTCTTCCAGCGCGTCACCCGGCGCTGGCGCGAAGCTCCGCCGCCACGCCCGCAGCCGGATCCGGACGCCCCGCGCAAGCGTCCACGCCAGCAGGCCACGGGTGGTGGCGGCGCCAGCCTGTTCTGAGCGACCACGCCACCGCGTCCGCGGGAACGGGCCGTAGAATTGGTCCCATGAACACACCGCAAGATTCCAGCCTCGGGCGCGAGGTCGCCTACCCGGCCCGCTACGACCCGGACCTGCTGTTCCCGATCTCGCGCGCCCAGGGCCGGGCCGGGTTGCGCCTGCCAAGCGCGGGCCTGCCCTTCACCGGCCACGACCGCTGGCACGCCTACGAGCTGGCCTGGCTGGACGGTCGCGGCAAGCCGGTGGTCGATACCGCCACCTTCCTGGTGCCGGCCGATTCCCCGCAGCTGATCGAATCCAAGTCGCTCAAGCTCTACCTCAACTCGCTCAACGCCAGCCGTTTCGACAGCCCTGAGGGGCTGCGCGAGCGCCTGGTCGAAGACCTCTCGCGCACCGCGCAGGCCCCGGTGGCAGTGGCCTTCGGCCTGCCCCCGGTAGTGGAAAGCGACGACGCGGGATCCATCGACGGCCAGAGCATCGACATCGACACCTATGGCCCGCCCGATGCCTCCCTGCTGCTGGCCGACCCGGCCCACCAGGTCAGCGAGACCCTGCGCTCGGATCTGCTCAAGTCCAACTGCCCGGTCACCGGCCAGCCCGACTGGGGCAGCGTGCACATCCAATACCAGGGACCGCGGCTGGATCGCGCCGCCCTGCTGCGCTACCTGGTCTCGTTCCGTGACCACTCCGGATTCCACGAGCAGTGCGTGGAGCGCATCTTCACGGACCTGCTCGCCTGCCTGCAGCCCGCGGCACTGTCGGTTGAAGCGCGTTACACCCGGCGCGGCGGGCTCGACATCAACCCGTGGCGGGCGATGCCGGGCCAGGCGGCGCCGCAGGCAGCACGCGACCCCAGGCAGTAACCGGCGCGGAAACCGGCCGCCCGGCGCTTCACTGCGCCGGCATGCCGGCTTAACGGCCTCTGTGGGACGCTCCGGGTTCCCAGCCCTGCATGCAATGGAGCCCGAATGATTTCCCCACCCGCAGATCCTGGTAATCGCCAGGTCCCCGGCACCAGCACCGGGCAGCCGATGGGGCAGACCCATACGGTGGTCGAGGGCGAGAGCCTGTCGGCCATTTCCAAAAAGCTCTATGGCAACGCCAACCGCTGGGAAGAGATCTTTGAAGCCAACCGGGACCAGCTGGATGACCCCGACCTGGTCCGGCCCGGCCAGACCCTCAGGATTCCCTGAGCCCACCGCATCCGCTGGAGGAACCCCCGTATGAACCGCAACGCCTTGATCATCGCTTCCCTGCTGGCCGCCTGCCTTGTCCTGGCCGCCTGCAACCAGGATGCCCAGGTGGAAAGCACCGCCACCCCGGCCATCGACGCACTCGAAACGCCGCCCGCCATGTCGGAACCCGAAGCCCCGGCCGCCACCGTGCGGGTCACTGATGTGACCCTGGGCACCGACGTCGGCGACGACCACTCCATCGCCGAGCCGGCGACCAGCTTTGCCGCTGACGATGACGACATCCACGTCTCGATCACCACCAACAACGACGCCGATGGCGAAACCATGGGCACGCTGGCGGTGCGCTGGACCTTTGACGATGGCGAGGGCGAACAGCTGGTGGACGAGCGTTCGGAGCGTTTCGCGTTCTCCGGCCAGGACGTGACCAGCTTCCGCATCACCAACCCCGACGGCTGGCCCATGGGCAGCTACACACTTGAAGTCAGTGTCGACGACGAGGTGGTGGAGACCCGCCAGTTCACCATCCAGTGACCGCAGCTGGATCGCCGGCGTGGGGGCGCAATGCGCACACCCGCCCTGCCTTGGCTGCCGGCCTGCTGGCATCGCAGTGTTCCGTTCATAATCCCTCCGGAGGTCAATGACGGCACTACACTGGGACGTCGGGTCCGGCGAACGGGCCGCAGACGGGGACCGCTGCTGCCCCCAAACGTCACGCAACGAGGCCGGTTCATCTCCGGCACCCCGTTCACCTGCACGCAATCATCAAATCGGTCATGGCAGTCTCGGACCGATCCAGTCACTGTGATCCTTGGGAGAACTGGCATGGCCTACACCACCTCCGTCCGGAGCGTGCACCCGATCCATCCGATCCATGCAATTTTCGTGGCCGGCATCCTGCCGCTGTTCGGCGGCGCCGCGCTGAGTGACCTCGCCTTTTTCCGCACGTTCGAAATCCAGTGGCAGAACTTCGCCTCCTGGCTGATCGTCGGCGGTCTGGTGTGGACAGGGGTAGCGCTGGTATTCGCGCTGTTCGATCTGACCCCGGCGCGGCGCACCCGCAACCGCGTGCTGTACCTGCTGGTACTGCTGGCCACCTTCATCGTGGGCTTCTTCAATGCCCTGCAGCACGCCCGCGACGCCTGGGCCAGCATGCCCGCCGGCCTGGTGATGTCGGTGATCGTACTGGTGCTCAGCGTCGTGGCGCTCTGCCTTGCCTTCTGTGGCCCGCGCATCGGAGAAGTGAAATGAAGCGCCTTGCCTTGTTTGCCGTAGCCGGCTCAGCGGCGGTCATGCTGGCCGCCTGCAACCCGGCTCCGAAGCCGGAACTGGAATACGGCACCAACCCCGACCTGCCCCAGCCCAAGCGCGGCCTGCTGCCGCAGATGGTCATCGCCAGCCCGGACGAATGGGGCGACCAGCTGCCGGTCGTGCCGGAAGGCTTCGAGGCCCGCGCGATCGCCCGCGATCTGGGCATCCCCCGGCAGACGCTGGTGCTGCCCAACGGCGACATCCTCGTGGCCGAAGGCCGCGGCGGCAACGCTCCCAGCCTCAAGCCCAAGGATATTATTGCCGGGCCCATCAAGGGTGCGGGCACCACATCGGTGCCAAGCGGCAACCGCCTGACCCTTCTGCGCGACGGCGACGGCGACGGCGAATACGAGCTGCAGACCGTGTTTGCCGACAACCTCAACGCCCCCTACGGCCTGGCCCTGATCGACAACAACCTGTACGTGGCCAACCAGGACGCGGTGGTGCGTTTCGACTACCAGCCGGGCATGACCCAGGCCAGCGGCCCGCCGGAAGAGCTGGCGAAGCTGCCGTCCGCGATCAACCACCACTGGACCAAGGCCATGGCCGCCAGCGCGGATGGCCAGTTCCTGTACGTGGGCATCGGCTCCAACAGCAACATCACCGAACGCGGCATGCTGGCCGAGCAGGACCGGGCCCGGGTCTGGGAAATCCACGCCGAAACCGGCATGCACCGTCCCTACGCCACCGGCCTTCGCAACCCCACCGCACTGGCCATCCAGCCCGACACCGGCGTGCTGTGGGCGGTGGTGAACGAGCGTGACGAAATCGGCCCCGACCTGGTGCCCGATTACCTCACCTCGGTGCAGGAAGGCGGTTTCTACGGCTGGCCCTGGGCCTACTGGGGCAACCACGTGGACGACCGCGTGCGGCCCGAGAATCCCGACAAGGTGGCCGCGTCCATCACCCCGGACTACAGCCTCGGTGCCCACGTGGCCTCGCTTGGGGTCGACTTCTCCAGCCCGGTCATGGGTGCGGAGTTCGCCGACGGCGCCTTCGTGGGCATGCACGGCAGCTGGAACCGTTCGGACCCGGTGGGCTACAAGGTGGTGTTCGTACCGTTCCGCAACGGCCAGCCGGCCGGCGATCCGATCGACTTCGCCACCGGCTTCCGCGACGACGACGGCACCACCCGCGGCCGCCCCGTGGGCGTCACCGTGGATCCGCGCGGCGCGGTGATCATTGCCGATGACCTGGCCAACATCATCTGGCGCGTCTCGCGCATTGGCGGCCCGGCGCAGATGCCGCAGCAGCCGGAAGCCATGGATCAGCCCGAAGGTCCCGAGACCGGGACCGAGGTCGAAGCCGAAGACCAGCAGCCGGAGCAGGAAGAAGCCGCCGCTGACTGACCCAGTGCGCAGCCCAGCTGCAACCAACTGCTGTTACAGGTGAGTCCAACGTGGCTCCGCGATGACCTCGCGGAGCCACGCTCTTTTTGGAGCCTGGGATGCGTCGTGCCCGGTTTCGCCTGCTGAATACGTTCTACCCGGCAATAGCACGTGATCCATTCAGCTGGACCCACCATGAAGGAACCATGCAATGAATCCGATCGATCCGATGGACATGCTGCAAGCTGCAGTCGTGCTGTTCACCCTGGCCGCGCTCGGCGGCCTGGCCATGGCCGGAATCCGGTTCGCGGGAAAGCGCAACCCGCCTGCATGGCTCGCAATGCTCCACGGCCTGCTTGCCGCTGCCGGCATCACCCTGTTGGCGTACACCGCCTATGTGGGAGGGGCCCCGGCCCTGGCTCTCGCTGCCCTGCTGCTGTTTCTGCTCGCCGCCGGCGGCGGTTCGGTGCTGAGCCTGGCCTACAAGTGGAAACAGCGCCTCCTGCCGGCCTGGCTGGTACTCGCCCACGCGGTACTGGCGGTGCTTGGCTATGTGCTTCTGCTGATCGTGGCACTGGGTTAGGGACGCATCTGAACCCAACCCATCACCACGCGCCGTGATTCACGGCGCGTGGCCGCCCAGCGCGCGACGATCGTCCACACCACAAACAGAGGACGACGTCATGATGCGTTTACATCACATTGCTATCGCGTCCGCGCTTTCGATCGCCGCAGCCGGGTGCGCCCATTCCCAGGCCCCGGTCCGAACGCAGGGCTATGCGCCGACCCAGGGGCAGACCTATGGCCCCCGGGACGAAGGCCGCACCTTCAACGACGGCACCCGGGTGATCTGCGAGAACGTTGAAGTTGCCCGCGACACGTCCGATCCCAACCGCATTGCAGGCACCGCCGCAGGCGCGGTGATTGGCGGCCTGGTCGGCAATCAGGTGGGCAGCGGCAGCGGACGCAAGGCCGCCACGGTCGGCGGCGCTGTTGCCGGCGGAGCCATCGGCCGCCATGTGCAGGGCAACCGCCAGGAAGCCCAGGGCGAGCGCGTGATCGAACAACGCTGCTGGCGCGGTCGCTGACAGCAGCCTTCGTGACAGCAGGCCTCGCCGGTCACGCCAGCGGCACCGCCGCGGGCAAGGCCGGCGAAGCTATGCCCGGCGCAGCGTCTGCTTCGCCAGCAGTGCCACTAATGCCGCCAGTACGAAGCACCCCAGCGCCATCCACACGATCCCCTTTACTCCGGCACCCGCCAGCCGTACCAGCAGCACGCCGCCCATCCCGGCGGCAAGCATGATGGAGAAGTTGAACACGCTGGACTGCAGCGAAGTGGCCACGTCCCGGCCGCGGTCCACCTGCCGGGCGATGGCGGTCTGGTACATGGCGCCCAGCGGGCCGAAGGACACGCCCCACAGGAAGAAGGTGAAGTGGGCAATGCCGGGCGTGCGGGCAAAGGCCAGGAACAGCAGCATCGATACCGCGCTGAGCACCAGCATGGACACCACCAATGGCCGCAGCCATTGGTCGATGACCCGGGCGGAAGCCACCACTGAAATTACCGAACCAATGCCGAACACCAGCAGCGCCATGCCGGTGCCGCCGGCCAGCTCCACCGTCTCCACCAGCAGCGCGATGTAGGTGTACACGGCGTAGTGCCCGGTCACCGACAGGAAGGTCAGCAGGATCACCATCAGGATCGCCCGGTTCTTCAGCAGGGTCAGCGGGGAGTTGCTGCGGGTGCGCTGCTCGCCCGGCACCGCTGGCAGGTACAGATGGCACAGCGCCGCGATCACCACCACGCCCAGCCCGAACACCAGGAACTCCGTGCGCCAGCCGAACTGCAGCCCTACCAGGGTCATGACTGGGAGGCCGACGCTGATACCCAGGGTGCTGCCGGCCAGGATCACGGTGATGGCCCAGCCCTGCCGCTCGGGGGGAACGAGGCGCGTGCCATAGGCCGCGATCATCGGCCACATCACCCCGGCGCATACGCCACCGACAATGCGCGCCCCCACCATCACCGCATAGGAAGAGGCCAGCCCCACCACGATGTTGGAAACGGCAAACCCGGCCAGCAGCACCAGCAGCAGGTGCTTGCGATTGACCGTCAGGGTGGCGGTGACCAGCGGGATGGTGCACACCGCGGACGCCAGCGCGTACACCCCCACCAGCATGCCGATGTGGGATTCGGACACACCCAGGTCTTCGGTCATCTGCGGCAGGATCCCCGAAGGGATCAGCTCCGACAGCAGCCCCACGAAGGTGACGCTGGCCATCAGGCCGAACACGAACCACTCCGGCGCCCGCAGCCTCGGCGCTCCCGGCATCGGCCTCATGGATGGGTCAGACACGCCTGCACATCAGCAGGAAGAAAGAGGAAGATCGGATACTCATGGGCGGACATTCTCCCCCGGATGTCCGCCAGCCGCGACCGCCCCGTTGAGCTTTCCGGGGCGATGAAGCGAGCGAGAATTACGCCCTTATAGCTTCCGACGCGCCCTTCACTGGCGGGCGGGCCGTGCGCGTCTTCAATCGTTGCGTTGCGTCGTCGCGCGACCTTGCGCGAACTCCGGGAAGAGCTCCGCCATCGACGCCTCATCCGGCAAGACATAGAACACCCCGCCCCGCTCGAACGTCGGACGGATGACGCCCTCGTAAAACTCCGGCGAGACGTTGATGCAGCCATGAGTGACGCGGTTGTCGTCGGGCGAAGGCGATGCAAGGCGTTCGGCGCGTCTCTCGGCCGGGACGCCAGTCGCGGTCGGGTGGATGGAGACCGCCGAATCGTAGTCCACCCACAGCACGCGCCCGGCGTCGATCGACGGACCGTAACCGCCCACGAAGCGACCAGCAGGCGTCGTGCGATCCCGGCCCGGAATCTCGCGAAGCGCGAGACCGGCGATGCCGGGGGCCGTGTGATCGCCACTCGCCGAGCCAAACAGCCCGGGTGCCGCGCCGCGAAGCCGGCCGTCACCGCCAAACACCAGGATCTGTGCGGCCGCCTTGTCGATGACCGCGAATGGATAGCCTTGGTTGTCCTCGGCTGCGACAACCCAGCCCGCGAGCTCGATCACCGTGTCGGACACATCCTGGCCTCGCGGAAGCTGGTCGACGGCGGCGACAGGTTGCGCGACGGCATCCTCGGCGTTTGCCACGCCGAAGCTTGCGAACGCCAGCGCCAGCGCAACAACAACGGCCCGGATCGCAGGGGGTAAGGACGTACGGATGGGACGGCTCCCTGGAACGAAGACTGGGTGGAAGACCAAGGAGACCGGTGGCCAGCCAAGGCCACCGGTCCCGGTTCAGGAGCGACTAACCGCGCGGCACGCGGCGCGGGGCCGTTTCGAGCTGCTGGACGCGGCTTTCCATTTGATCCAGCCGCTGGTTGGCCTGCTGCGCGGACTGGTTGGCGGACTCGGCGCTCTGGGCCGCGCCCTGCACCCTCGTGTCGAGTTGATCGAGGCGCGAGTTGATGCCTGCAAACTCGTCACTATAGGTAGCGCAAGCGGAAAGGCCGACGGCGGCGACGATCGCCACGCCGAGCGTACGCGCCATCACCAGATGCTTCTTGGTCGGGAACATGGCAATCCTCCTTCGTGTGGGGTATTCGAATATAGCGGGGTTTATGGGGGCCTCATGACCCGCCTTCAGCTGACGTTGAAGTACGTGGATGGGCTGTGAAGATGTGCGATCACGAAGCGCAGCCAGAACCGGCCTTGTGGTAACCGGAGGGATGTCGGCAAGCGACCGCTGGTTTCGGCATCATGGCGGCATAGGGGAGGGACCACATGCCGCTGAGCTGGAACGAGATCAAGGACCGCGCGCTGCGGTTTTCGCGCGAATGGGCCGACGAGGCCAACGAGCACGCCGAAGCCAAGAGCTTCTGGGACGACTTCTTCAATATCTTCGGCGTCTCGCGCCGGCGGGTGGCCAATTTCGAGCGCCGGGTGAAGAAGCTGGACGGGCGCGACGGCTACATCGACCTGCTGTGGAAGGGCGTGCTGCTGATCGAGCACAAGTCCCGCGGCAAGGACCTCACCCGCGCCCACACCCAGGCCCGCGACTACTTCCACGGCCTCACCGACGCCGAACTGCCGCGCTACCTGCTGGTCTCCGACTTCGCCAGCTTCCGCCTCTACGACCTGGAGGGCGAAGAGGCCCCCGCCGAGTTCCCGCTCACCGACCTGCACAAACATGTACGCCTGTTCGGCTTCATTGCCGGGTACCAGGCGCGCGCGTTCAAGGAACAGGACCCGGTGAACGTGCAGGCCGCCGAGCGCATGGGCCGCCTGCACGACGCGCTCAAGGCCGCCGGCTTCGAGGGCCACGCGCTGGAAGTGCTGCTGGTGCGGCTGCTGTTCTGCCTGTTCGCCGACGACACCGGCATCTTCCCGCGCCACGCCTTCCACGACCTGATCGACCAGCGCACCAGCGAAGACGGCGCCAACGTCGGCATGTGGCTGGCGCAGCTGTTCCAGACCCTTAATCGCACGCCCGACCAGCGCCAACGGACCCTGGACGCCCAGCTCGCCGAGCTTCCCTATGTCAACGGCAAGCTGTTCGAAGAAACCCTGCCGCTGGCGGCCTTCGACGCAAAGATGCGGCAGCTCCTGCTGGAGGCCTCGGCCCTGGACTGGAGCCGGATCAGCCCCGCGATCTTCGGCTCCATGTTCCAGTCGGTGATGGACGCCAAGGCCCGCCGCAACCTGGGCGCGCACTACACCAGCGAAAAGAACATCCTCAAGCTGATCGGCCCGCTGTTCCTGGACGAGCTGACCCAAGAGCTGGAGGGCATCGGCAACCACGAGGGCAAGCTCAAGAGCTTCCACGTGAAGCTGGCCAACCTGCGCTTTCTGGATCCTGCCTGCGGCGCTGGCAACTTCCTCATCATCGCCTACCGCGAACTGCGGCTGCTGGAACTGGAAGTGCTCAGGCGTCTGTTCGCCAAACAGGGCAGCGTGCTGACCCGCGTGGCCGACCACGTGGCGGTGGACGTGGACCAGTTCTACGGCATCGAGATCGAGGAGTTCCCGGCCCAGATCGCCCAAGTGGCGCTGTGGCTGATGGACCATCAGATGAACCTGCGGGTGGCGGAATTGTTCGGCGAATATTTTGCGCGGCTGCCGCTGGTTAAGGCGCCGACGATCGTGCATGGGAATGCGTTGCGGATCGATTGGAATGAGGTGGTGCCGGCGGAGAGGTTGGATTACATCCTTGGAAACCCGCCGTTCGGCGGAAAGCATTACCAGAGCAAGGATCAGCGGGCGGATCAGGCACTGGTGACAGCAAAGATCAAGAGCGGATCTGACCTGGATTTCGTCGCCAACTGGTTCATCAAGGCTGCCGACTACACGGCAGGCTCCGACACGTCCGTAGCGTTCGTCTCAACCAACTCCATAACTCAAGGAGAGCAGGTAGCTCTACTTTGGGGCTACCTGCTCAATCAAGCGAAGGTGACGATTACGTTCGCACACCGAACCTTTAACTGGACTAATGACGCGCGGGGGAAAGCAGCCGTACACTGCGTGATCGTCGGATTCTCTCGCCAGCTGCCTACCAAATATCGTCTCTTCGACTACGACAGGCCGGCAGGTGAACCATCTGAAATCGTTGTACGCCAAATCAATCCGTACCTTATTGATGCACCAAATATCGTGGTCGTTAAACGTAGACGACCTCTAATGAATGTGCCGGAAATGCGCTATGGGAATAAGCCAACGGATGGCGGAAACTTCATCCTCAGCCCCGGGGAGAAGGCTGCCCTTGTTGCTGAGGAGCCAGCGGCAGAGCGATGGATCAGGCGCTATGTTGGGTCTGCCGACTTCATCAATGGAATCGAACGTTGGTGTTTGTGGCTTACTGGAATTCAGCCTGATCAACTCCGTCGCATGCCGCTTGTCCTTCAGAGGGTTGAGGCCGTTCGCGAGTTCCGCTTAGCCAGCTCCGCAGCACCTACCAGGAAGGCGGCAGATATCCCCACCGAATTCTTCTACCGGTCACAGCCCGACTCTTCATACGTCGTGGTACCCGAGGTTTCATCTGAGCGCCGGACGTACATTCCAATGGGATTCCTCCCACCTGATGTCATTTGCAGCAACACAAACTACTTGGTGCCTGATGCCAATCTCCGAAAGTTCGGTGTACTGACCTCAAACATGCACATGGCTTGGGTTCGTACGGTATGCGGACGCCTGAAGAGTGACCTTCGCTACTCGGGCAGCATCGTCTACAACAACTTTCCCTGGCCTGAGATCGGCGACTCCAAGCACGACTCAGCCATCGAATCCGCAGCTGAAGCGGTGCTCCACACGCGCGGACAGTTCCCAAGCGGCACCCTCGCTGATCTGTATGACCCACTTAGCATGCCGCCGGTTCTAGTCTCGGCTCACCGGCACCTCGACAAAGTCGTCGAGGACGCTTACGTCGCTGCCGAAAGGAACGCCGGCCGCAAGGCCCCGAAGCTCACCACTGATGCGGAGCGCGTCGCCTTCCTGTTCGAACGCTATCAAGCGATCACAAGCCTGCTTCCAGTCCCCAAGAAGAAAAAGGCGCGCAGACGACGGAGTGCATGACCATGGATTGGCAGATGTACCTGGGCATATTGCCCTTCTTCTTCTCAGCCTCTTTGGCGCTGGCCTGCGCGCTCACTTACAAGGCTGTCAAGAAACGGCTCGCCAGACGCTCACCTCTGGCATCGCGACACATCGGCCACGTGCCCGGACAACAGCTCGTCAAGCGCATGTCAGACCACGAGACGGAGCTGATGACGTCGGTCATGATCATGTACATGGCCTTCCCGATGATGTTCATGCTTTGGGCGGGCATGCAGATCGACTGGACCGAGTTCCAATGGGGAACGCGTGAGGGGCTGCTTACCACCGGAGCACTCGCGTGCTTCGCTTACGGTCTTTGGGAGTACATCAAACACCTGCACGCCCGGGATCGGGTCGCCGACGGCCTGCTGGCGGAGCGCGTCACGGGCATGCAACTGAATCGCCTGGTGGCCCAAGGCTGCCTGGTCCTCCATGACCTGCCTGCAGACGGCTTCAACCTTGATCACGTAGTTGTGTCTCCGCGCGGCGTCTACGCAGTGGAGACCAAGTCGTTCCGCAAACCCAAGCGCGCCAAATCCGAACGCAACTACAACGTCCGCTTCGACGGGAAGAGGCTTCACTTTCCGGATTTCGTTGAGACCGGAGCCGTCGAGCAGGCGGAACGCTATGCGCACTGGCTGGAGAAAACGCTACGTGAGTTTGAAATCAACGCTCCCGTCATCCCGGCTTTGGCGTTGCCGGGCTGGATGATCGAACAGCCAGACGAAATCTGGCGCTCTTCTCGGGTGAAGGTGTTTAGCCCGATGCGCAACGGCGCCAACTTCATGGCGAAGGATCTGGGACAGATAGATGCCCAAACGCGGCCACTAATCGCGCAGGCCCTGGCGAGCAGATACCCGAGGATTGGAGAGTAAATGTCTGCTATCGGCCAACACCGGCCGTTCAGCTCGTGAAGGACTGAACGGATCAGACGGCAATCATCGACGCCAGCCACGGTCAGTAATCCGCATCATTTCCGAAATCTTAGAGCGGACCTTCCTGTGAGGTAAGAAGTGTCTTGATTTCGGAACAGCTCCCTTCTAGAAGAATCCCGTGCTGGAGGGTAGAACCCAGGGTAATCCCCCCATTTTTAGCGGACACCAAAAGTGGAGCTAAGCAGCAAGTGCGAGTTTTTGCTTCGGG